>NZ_CP025113.1:311562-623125 GCF_002831585.1 Bradyrhizobium sp. SK17
AAATGGCCGGCGGCATGGCGCTGGCCATCCTGGCGTTCGGCGCGGCATGGTTGACCGTGCGCCGCAAGCCGCGGGAGCCAACGGAATCCTGGCTCGTGTCATGGCTTGCGGTTGGGCTCTCGGCGACCACGGCCGGAATCCTGTTCGGGGTCGCCACGCAACGACTGGTCTATGAAAGCTACGGCACCGGAGGCTGGCTCGTGTGGGGCTCGCTTCTGGCGGCGGCAACGGCGGCGCCGGTGTTCGGCGCCAACGCCCTCGTGTCGGGTCGCGCACCGCCGAGCTTTGCCGAATTGCTCGGCCCACGAGGCTACCACACGGAAACGATGCTGGTGACGATGCACGGGTTGACCTTGATGGTCACCGCCGTGATCGGCACGGCGACCGCACTCGGCCTCATCTTCGACCCGCGCTTCATCGATTTTCCGTTCGCGCCCCTCACCATGGCGGCGGTGCCTTTTGCGGCCATGACGCTGCTCAATCCGCCCGGGAAGGGCAACCGCCCTCTGGCAGAATCGATGTTTGCCGGCATTTTCCTTGCCGCGGCAATCTATACGGCGCTCAACGAGGGGCCGCAAAACTGGCAGTCGCTGTGGACCTGCGCCGCCTTCATCCTGCTTGCGGTGACGCTGTGGCGGGCGCGAGCCTGAGGACATGATCTCGATTTTGATTTGAGCATGGTCTCTTCGGAAAACCGGTTCCCACTTTTCCGGATCATGCTCTATCCCCGCAGCCGGACCCGGTCCTCACGCGCGCAGTCGGTGACGAAGCCGATCACGGCGCGCACCGCGGGAAGTTCGACCAGATCGGGATGGGCGAGCAGCCAGAGGTCGGAGAGGCTCGCGAGCTTTTGCGGCGCGACCCGAACCAGGTCGGAATAGTCGGCGGCAACCAGGCAGGACAATGCCGTGATGCCGAGCCCGGCCCGCGCCGCCGCAAGCATGTCACCCTGCGATGAACAGCGCATCACCAGGGTGCCCTGCCGCGTGATGACATCGCTCCACCGTGCCAGGTGCGCGTTCGAGGCCTGGTCGGCAAAGCCGATCACGCTGTGGCCCTTCCACTCGTCCCGCCGCTCCGGAAGCTTGTGGCCCGCCGCATAGTCGCGCGAGGCGAAGAAACCGGTGCCGAGCCGCCCGATCTTGCGGCCGATCAGGTTCTCGTCGCCGGCGTCGACCGGCCGCAGCACGACGTCCGCCTCGCGGCGGCGCACGCTGGCCGGAAACGGGTGGGTGATGATCTCGAGTTGGATGCTAGCATGATCGCGCAGGAACGGCCCGAGGCGCGGCATCAGCCAGTGCGCCGCCAGCGTCGCGCCGATCGACAGCTTCACCACGCCACGGGCCTGCGCACCGGTCGCGGAGGCCGCGGCTTCCGCGCGCAAGGCGGCCGCCGCCATCACCTCGGTGTGCTCGCGGAACCTGCGGCCATGCGACGTCAGCGACAGGCCGTCATTGGAACGCGCGAACAGCCGGGTGCCGAGTTGCTTCTCGAGCGCCGCGACGTTGCGGCCGACGGTTGGATGGCTGATGCGCAGGCGGCGCGCGGCGGCGGCGAAACTACGGGTCTCTGCCACCGCGACGAAGGTCTTGCAGAGCTCCCAATCCATTCCCCAGCCCGCCCGTTTCTGTTCAATCTTGACTAACTATCTGTTCAATATTGAACGCAATCGCGACGCCGTCCAGCCTTATATTGGCCCGCCAGGAGAGACGCTCCCGCCACCACAACAATTCACGATCCGCTCAGGCCGTCGGCCGAGCGATCCGCCCATGGAGGACCCGAAAGATGCCGTTGCCTGCTTCGCTGACCAACAAGCTCGAACTGCCGGTCGTCGGCTCCCCGCTGTTCATCGTCTCGGGGCCCGAACTGGTGATCGCGCAGTGCAAGGCCGGCATCGTCGGCTCGTTCCCGGCGCTGAACGCGCGCCCGGTCGAGAAGCTCGACGAGTGGCTGACGCGCATTGCCGACGAGCTCGGCGAATATCAGGCGCTGCATCCGGAAAAGAAGGTTGCGCCCTACGCGGTCAACCAGATCTGCCACGCCTCCAACGACCGGTTGATGCACGACATGGAAACCTGCGTGAAGCACAAGGTGCCTGTGATCATCACCTCGCTGCGCCCGCCGTTGGAGATCGTCGAGGCCGCGCATTCCTATGGCGGCGTGGTGTTCCACGACGTCATCAACGTGAAGCATGCCCGCAAGGCCGCCGAGCAGGGCGTCGACGGCCTGATCCTGGTCTGCGCCGGCGCCGGCGGCCATGCCGGCACGCTGTCGCCATTCGCGCTGGTGCGCGAGGTCAAGCAATGGTTCAAGGGCACGATCTTGCTGTCGGGCGCGATCTCCGACGGCTGGAGCATTGCATCGGCGCTCGCGCTCGGCGCCGACCTCGCCTACATGGGCACCCGCTTCATCGCGACCGAGGAAGCCAACGCCGATATCAGGTACAAGCAGGCGCTGACCGAATTCGCGGCGCATGACATCGTCTACTCGAACCTGTTCACCGGCGTGCACGGCAACTACCTCGGGCCGTCGATCGCGGCAGCCGGGCTCGATCCCGCCAATCTGCCGGTCGCCGACAAGTCCAAGATGAATTTCGGCTCCGGCGGCAACACCAAGGCCAAGGCCTGGCGCGACATCTGGGGCTCCGGCCAGGGCATCGGCCAAATCACCGATGCTCCGCCGGTCGCCGAGCTGGTGACGCGGCTGAAGGCGGAGTTTAATGAGGCACGCAACGATTTCGTTCGTGCCAGCGCCTGACGTAAGGACGATCGCGTGGAGAATGCCGACATGATCATCAGCGGCGAGAGACAGATCAGCTACGGCGACATCCACGCCCGCATCGCGCGGGCGGCGAACGGCTTCCGCACCCTCGGCATGCGCGACGGCAAGCCGGTCGGCATGATGCTGCGCAACGATTTCGCGCTGTTCGAGGTGGTCGCGGCGGCGGCCGCACTCGGCAGCCCGGTGGTGCCGATCAACTGGCACCTGAAAGCCGACGAGGTCGCCTATATCCTGGCCGACAGCGGCGCCGACACGCTGGTCTGCCATGCCGACCTGTTGCCGCAGATCCGCGACGGGCTGCCAGCGGCGATCAAGCTATTGGTCGTGACGACGCCACCCGAAATCGCCACGGCCTA
Source organism: Bradyrhizobium sp. SK17 (assembly GCF_002831585.1). GTDB lineage: Bacteria > Pseudomonadota > Alphaproteobacteria > Rhizobiales > Xanthobacteraceae > Bradyrhizobium. The sequence goes on from NZ_CP025113.1 coordinate 314,700, forward strand.
CGGCGTGGCGCCTGAATTCGCGCGGGTGCCCGATGGCATGACCGACTGGGACCAATGGCGCGACACCCATGCGCCGCTGACCGACGCCCCGATCGGCGCCGCGCCGATGTTCTACACCTCGGGCACGACCGGATTGCCGAAGGGCGTCCGGCGCAAGCCGATGCGGCCCGAGCAGCTGCCGGCGGCCGCCCGCATCGGCGCCATCACCTACGGCGTCAAGCCCAATGAGGATCAGGTGATCCTGATGAACGGGCCGATGTACCATTCGGCGCCGCATTCCTACGGCATGCTCGCGTTCCGCAACGGTTGCAGCATCGTGCTGGAACCGCGGTTCGACCCCGAGGATCTGCTGCAACTGATCGCGCGCCACGGCGTCACGCACATGCACATGGTGCCGACCATGTTCGTGCGGCTGCTGCGCCTGCCCGATGAGACACGGCGCCGCTACGATCTGTCGTCGCTGCGCTTCATCATCCATGGCGCTGCGCCCTGCCCGGTCGACGTCAAGCGCGCGATGATCGAGTGGTGGGGTCCGGTGATCAACGAATATCTCGGCTCGACCGAGACCGGCATCCCGATCTGGCACTCCTCGGCGGAAGCGCTGGCGAAGCCCGGCACCGTCGGGCGAGCAATCGAGGGCGGCATCGTCAGGATCTTCCGGCCGGACGGCACGCCTTGCGACGTCGGCGAGCCCGGCGAGATCTTCATGCGCCAGACCTTGATCTCGGATTTCGATTATCATGGCAACGCCAAGGCGCGCGCCGAGGCCGACCGCGACGGCTTGATCAGCGTCGGCGATGTCGGCTATCTCGACGCCGACGGCTACCTGTTCCTGTGCGACCGCAAGCGCGACATGGTGATCTCGGGCGGCGTCAACATTTATCCCGCCGAGATCGAGAATACCCTGATCGGCATGGACGGCGTCCGCGACTGCGCGGTGTTCGGCGTTCCCGACGACGAGTATGGCGAGCGGCTGTTCGCCTGCGTCGAGCCGGACACCGGCGCCACGCTTTCGGTCGCCGCGATCCAGGATTTCCTGCGCGGCAAGCTCGCCAATTTCAAGGTGCCGCGCGACATCCGCTTCATGGACGCGCTGCCGCGCGAGGCCACCGGCAAGATCTTCAAGCGCAAGCTGCGCGACCTCTACCGCGAAGGACAGCTTCGCTGAGGTGAGGGTGATGGTGCAGCGAACGACGTTTGAAACTTAGTTGCTGTTGCAAAGCGCCGGCAATCGACGCAACGATGCGACCGTATCCCGAGCCTGGATCATCGCCATGAACTCGACCGACTTCATCGTCATCCGCAACGACCTAGAGCAATGCAAGGTCATCGAGACCCGGTTGCCCGACGTCGCGGCGCTGCCGGCGGACGCGCTGCTGGTGAAGGTGACCCGGTTCGCCTTCACCGCCAACAACATCACCTATGCCGTGATCGGCGAGCAGCTGAAATACTGGCATCTATTCCCGGCGCCCGAGGGCTACGGCATCATCCCGGTCTGGGGTTTTGGCGAGGTGCTGGCCTCGAAGCATCCTACTGTTGCGGTCGGCGAGACACTGTTCGGCTACTTCCCGATGGCAACCCATTTGGTGATCGAGGCGGCAGACGTCAGCAAGCGCGGCCTGCGCGACGCGGCCGCGCACCGGCAGGAGGTCTCGCCGGTCTACAACAACTACGCCCGTGTCTCCGGCGATCCGACCTATGCCGGCCAGCAGGGCGATTTCCGCGCGCTGCTGCTGCCGCTGTTCATGCTGTCGTTCCTGGTCGACGACTTCCTTGCCGAGAATGACTTCTACGGCGCACGCCGCGTCATCCTGTCGTCGGCCTCGAGCAAGACTGCATTCGGGCTCGCCCATCTGCTGCACAAGCGCGGCATCCGCGTGATCGGGCTGACATCCAAGGGCAATATCGATTTCGTCACTTCGCTCGGTTGCTATGACGAGGTCGTCACCTATGACCAGGTCACCGCGATCCCGTCGGCGGAACCGGTCGCCTATGTCGACATGGCCGGCAACAGCGCGCTGCGCGAGGCCCTGCACCGGCACTTCGGCGCGCAGATGGTCTATTCCGGCCGGGTCGGGCTGACGCATCGGGCGAGCGAGCCCGACGAACCGACACTGCCCGGCGCCAAGCCGGTGTGGTTCTTTGCGCCGGACCAGATCCGCAAGCGTGCCAAGGAATGGGGCCCCGGCGGCATCGACCAGCGCTTTGGCGCCGCATGGGCCGAGTTCGTGCCGCATCTGCCCAATTGGCTCGATGTGGTCGAGCGGCACGGCCCGGCCGCGGTGCGCGAGGCCTATCTCGATACCCTGCAAGGCCATGTTCCGCCGGATCAAGGCTTGATCCTGTCGTTGGCCGAATAGGCGATATCCCGTCACGCCCTTTCTGCTGCCTCACCAATGGTTATAGGCTTGCGGCAAGGGAACGCCGTCAGAGAATGTCACCACGGCGGCCGATGACGAGAAACGCCCGATGCTCGACAAGACGGACGATATTTCGGTCGCCGCCGACAATTGGCTTGTGCAGTTCGAGGATGCGCTGGCGAGCCCCGACGATGTGCTGCTGAAGCCGCTATTCCATCCCGACAGCTACTGGCGCGACGTGCTGTCGCTGAGCTGGAACATCCAGACCGTCAACCGCGCCTTTGCGATCCTCGAGGAACTGCCGGCACATGCCCGCCGCAGCGCGCCGCATGATTTCCGCATCGATGCCGAGCGCGCCGCCCCCGCCGGGTGATGCGCGCCGGCACCACCGCGATCGAGGCGATCTTCAAATTCGAGACGACGACCGGCCGTGGCCACGGCATCGTGCGGCTGATCCCCGATGCCGGCGATGGCGACCGGCTGAAGGCCTGGACGTTGCTGACGGCACTCGAGGAACTGAAGGGCTTCGAGGAGCAGCAGGGCCATACACGTCCACGCGGACAGGCCTATTCGCGCGACTTCCGCGGGCCCAACTGGCTCGACCTGCGCAAGGCCTCCGCCGAATATGCCGACCGCGACCCCGATGTGCTGGTGGTCGGCGGCGGACAGGCCGGGCTTGCGATCGCCGCGCGGCTGCAACAGCTCAAGATCGACGCGCTGATCGTCGACCGCGAGGCGCGGGTCGGCGACAATTGGCGCAAGCGCTATCACGCGCTGACCCTGCACAACCAGGTCCAGGTCAATCACCTGCCCTACATGCCGTTCCCGCCGAACTGGCCGACCTACATCCCGAAGGACAAGCTCGCCAACTGGTTCGAATCCTATGTCGACGCCATGGAGCTGAACTTCTGGACCGGCACGGAATTCGTCGGCGGCAGCTATGACGATGCGCAAGGACGCTGGACCGTCGAGCTGCGCCGCACCGACGGCACGACGCGGACAATGCGGCCGCGCCATGTCGTGATGGCAACCGGCGTCAGCGGCATCCCCAATTTGCCCGAGATCCCCGGCCTGAAGAATTTTTCAGGCCAGGTCATGCATTCCAGCCGCTACGAGGACGGCGAGAACTGGACCGGCAAGCGCGCGCTGGTGATCGGCACCGGCAACAGCGGCCACGACATCGCGCAGGACCTGCATTCCTCGGGCGCTGCGGTGACGCTGGTGCAGCGCTCCTCGACCCTGATCACCAATATCGAGCCGTCGGCGCAGCTCGCCTATGCCGCCTACAACGAAGGCTCGCTCGAGGACAACGACCTGATCGCGACCTCGATGCCGCTCGCGTTGGCCAAGCGCAGCCACGTGTTGATGACCGAACAGTCGAAGGAGCTCGACAAGACGTTGCTCGATGGCCTCGCGCGCAAGGGCTTCAGGCTCGATTTCGGCGACGGCGGCACCGGCTGGCAGTTCAAATACCTGACCCGTGGCGGCGGCTACTACTTCAACGTCGGCTGCTCCGACCTCGTCGCCAGCGGCGCGGTCGCCCTGCAACAGTTCGCCGACATCGAGACCTTCGTGAGCGATGGCGCGCGGCTCAAGAACGGTGAGACGATCGCTGCCGACCTGATCGTGCTCGCGACCGGCTACCGGCCGCAGGAAGAGCTGGTGAAGAAACTGTTCGGCGAGGCCATGGCCGCGCGCGTCGGCCCGATCTGGGGCTTTGGCGACGGCCAGGAGCTGCGCAACATGTACACACGCACGCCGCAGCCCGGCCTCTGGTTCATCGCCGGCAGCCTGGCGCAATGCCGCATCAACTCGCGCTATCTGGCACTCCAGATCAAGGCGATCGAGCAAGGCCTGCTGCCGCGCGACGTCGGGCCGGTGGCGAAATTGACCTAACCAACCCGTCATTCCGGGGCGCGCGCAGCGCGAACCCGGAATCCATTGAGCAGCAAGCTCTATGGTTGAATGGATTCCGGGCCTGCGCTGCGCGCATCCCGGAATGACAAGAAATGGGGAGAACGGAATAATGCCAACCATCCTCGGCACCGGCGAGCACCGCTATCGCGTCGTCGAGAATTTCGCAAAGCTGCCCGACGGCTGGAGCCTGACCGATGTCGCCTCGGTCGCGGTCGACAGCAAGGACCGCGTCTATGTCTTCAATCGCGGCGAACACCCGATGGTGGTGCTCGACCGCGAGGGACACTTCCTCAGGAGCTGGGGTGAAGGCGTGTTCACCCGCGCGCACGGCCTGCACATCGACGCCGACGACAATCTCTATTGCACCGATGACGGCGACCACACCGTGCGCAAATGCTCCACCGACGGCAAGGTGCTGCTGACGATCGGCATCCCGAACAAGCCGGCGCCATTCATGAGCGGCGAGCCGTTCCATCGCTGCACCCATACCGCGCTCTCGCCGAAGGGCGAGATCTACGTCTCCGACGGCTACGGCAACGCCTGCGTCCACAAGTACACGCCGGATGGAAAATTGCTCAAGACCTGGGGCGAGCCCGGCACCGATCCCGGCCAGTTCAACATCGTGCACAACATCGCGACCGATGCCGACGGCTTCGTCTATGTCGCCGACCGCGAAAACCATCGCGTCCAGGTTTTCGACGGCAACGGCAGATACGAGACGCAGTGGAACAACCTGCACCGGCCCTGCGCGCTGTGCTGCTGCGGCGGCAAGCAGCCGAACTTCGTGATCGGCGAGCTCGGCCCCGGCATGGCGGTCAACCGCAAGGTGCCCAATCTCGGCCCGCGGCTGTCGATCGTGGATGGCACCGGCAAGCGCATCGCCCGGCTCGGCGGCGAGCAGGGCCCCGGCGTCGAGACCGGAAAATTCCTGGCGCCGCACGGCATCGCGCTGGATTCGCGCGGCGATATCTATGTCGGCGAGGTCGGCGTCACCGACTGGAAAACCAGCTTTCCAGACACCGAGATGCCGGCCACGGTGCGCCTGACGCGATGCTTGCAGAAGCTGGAGAAGATTCCGATCTGAACTCGACTCCACCAGCGTCACCCTGAGGAGCGCGCATCGCGCGCGTCTCGAAGGGTCAGCGGCCCGGCTGGTGTCCGCGCATCCTTCGAGACGCGCGTTCCGCGCTCCGCAGGATGACGGGTCTGATAGCCTGCGACGGGCCAGATCACCTCGGCGAAATCAAACCTCGCCGATCACCTCGCGGCGACGCAGCTCGGATTCTTCGGCGTAGCGGCGCATGGCGTGCGCTTCGGTGAGCAGGCCGATCGGCCGCCGGTCGCCATCGCCCTCGATCACCGCGAGCGACTCCGCTTCCGCCGCGTCGAACACCGCGATCGCCTCCTGCACGTTCATGCCGGGATGCAGCACCACGTCGGCGTAGCGCAGGATGCCCGCGAGCCCCTTGTCGGCCTCCAGATCGGGCGCATGCGCTTCCGCCACCAGCGCCAGCCCGGCGTAGCATCCCTCGCCATCGACCGCGACCACCTGGGTCTTCGAGCCCGGTGGGAATTCCTCGCGGAACGCCTCGATCGGCATCGCGGCATTCACCGTCGTCATGTCCTGCCGCATCATCTTGCCGACCGTGAGATCGCGGATCCAGCCGATATCGGCGGCGCTGCGGATGGTCTCGCCGCGCAGATGCAGCCGCCAGGTCGCGAACGAATAGCCGAACAGCTCGCGGGTGATCGTGGTCGAGATGATGACGGCGACCAGCACCGCAGTGGTGAGCCAGAGGTTGCCGGTGGATTCCAGCGCGATGAACGACATCGTCAGTGGGCCGCCGATCACCGAGGCCGACAGCGCGCTCATGCCGATCACGGCATAGGCGTTGGGGTCGAGGTTCAGCCCCGGCCACACGATGTCGACGCCGGCGGCGAACAGCCGGCCGCCGAGCGCCCCCATGAACAGCGTGGCGAAGAACAATCCGCCGCGGAAGCCCGAGCCGAGCGACACAATCGAGGCGACAGCCTTCAAAGCGAACACACCGGCGATGAAGGCGAGCGGCATCGCCACGATGCCGGCGAAGCGCAGCGCACCATGGCCCGACGACATCACCTGCGGGGTCAGCAGCGCCATCGCGCCGACGGCAAGGCCGCCGAGCGCCGGGCGCAGCGGCGGCCAGAGCCGGGTCTTGGCGAGCAACGCCTCGCACAGCGTCACCCCGCGCATGATCGCGATCCCGGTCAAAGCGGCGGCCATGCCAAGCAGCGCGGCGATCGCGAGATCGCGCCCGAGCACGTCGCCGACGGTTCCGACCCCGACCCCGAGCGGCAGCGGCTCGAAGGCATGGGCGACGAAATAGCCGGTCACCGCAGCCACCCCGACCGGGTCAGGCTCGCCGGCGTGTAGCCGCCGATCACAAGTTCGAAAGCGTAGAAGGCGCCGGCGAGCGGGGCGCTGAAGGCACCGGCGATCGCCGCCGCCGCGCCGCAGCCGACCATGATTCGCTGGTCGTTGCGGCGAAGATGGAAACCGCGGCCGAGCGAAGCGGCGAGGCCACTGGAGAGCTGGGTATAGCCGGCTTCGAGCCCGACCGAGCCGCCGACGCCGCTCGACCAGATCGTCTGCAACGCCACGATCACGCTGCCGCGGAACGACATCCGCCCGCCATAGAGCGCGTTGGCCTCGATCGGGTCGATCTCGCGGGCTGGCCGGACCCGGAGCAGCAGCAGGAACGCCAGACCCAGCAGCAGGCCGCCAGCGGTGGGAACCAGAAGTGCCCGCACGGGATCGATGCTGGGCTGGCTCGACAGCCGCTCGCCCAGCGGCAGATTGAACAGCACCGAATGCAGCACTGTGACCAGGCTGCTCATGACCGCCACCACGAGGCCGCCAATGGCGCCGATCAGCACCGCCAGCACCACGAGGCTGGTCTCGTGCGCCCGCACGAATGCACGCAACCGGCGCGGCGCCTCGAGATAGCTTGAAGTCGTGGTCATCGGCAGGGGTCCGTCAGTGGCCGACAGGGCCGTGCGGCTCCCTTTACGGGCCTCGCGGGCCGGAGGCAATCGGGGCAGGAACATGGCAGTGCATGGCGGATAAGCCGCTCATCGCTCTTCACAATCCCGTCACGCTGCCTGTAGTATGTGAGTGCATGCTGCTTCGCAGCTAATGGGAGTCAGGAGCGTTATTTGAACGCACATGTCTCACAAGGCGGTTGGCCGGTGCTGGTCTTGAATGCGGACTTCCGGCCGCTGAGTTACTACCCGCTGTCGCTCTGGTCCTGGCAGGACGCGATCAAGGCGGTGTTCCTCGATCGTGTCAACATCGTCGAATATTACGACCGGGCGGTCCGAAGTCCTTCCTTCGAAATCCAGTTGCCCAGCGTCGTATCCCTGAAGTCCTTCGTCAAGCCGACCACCCACCCCGCCTTCACCCGCTTCAATGTTTTCCTGCGCGACCGCTTCTCCTGCCAGTATTGCCTGTCGCCGGACGACCTCACCTTCGATCACATCATTCCGCGCAGCAAGGGTGGCCAGACCACCTGGGAGAACGTCGTCGCGGCCTGCTCGCCCTGCAATCTGCGCAAGGGCAATCTGACGCCGCAGCAGGCCAAGATGTTTCCGAAGCAGACGCCCTACGCTCCGACCGTGCATCAGCTGCATCGCAACGGGCGGTTATTCCCGCCGAATTATCTGCACGAGAGCTGGCTCGACTATCTCTACTGGGATACTGAGCTCGACCCATAGGCGGGGCCATCCAATATCAAGCAAGCAGAACAGCCGCCACCGATCCAGATGACTTCCGCACCGCCCCGTGGCGGAAGGCGACGCCAAATCCCGAAACGCCCCTAAGTCGCGGACCCAGACAGGTTCGAGCAGCGAAGAACCTACAGTAACAGGTCGATGGTCGGCTCGCGGATGAACGACGATGAGACCAAGCTCTGGTTGCGGCTGCTCGGCTGCTCGTCACAAATCGCACGAGTGATCAATCGGCGGCTCAGGGATCGATTCGAATACAGCCTTGCCCGGCTGCATGTCCTCGAAGTTCTATCGGCCTCCAAACGAGGCGTAGCGTTGAGCCAGCTCGCCAGCGCTTTGATGGTGCCGCAAAGCAACGTCACCGCTCTCGTCAATGAACTCGTCAAGGTCGGCCACGTCCGGCGCGTAACCGCGGAGGCGGATCGCCGCGTTCAGGTTGTTCTGCTGACGAAAGCCGGCAGGGCCATGCTTCGCCGGCTGCGGACGGAGCAGACGCGCTCGCTCTCGGCCTTATTCCTGGATGTGCCGCGCGAAGACATCGCAAGCCTGCTGATGGATCTCACGGCGTTCGAACAGGCAGTGTCCGCCAACCTTGAATTGAACAGCAGCAAGCGGCGAGCCGCTCGCAAGAGAAGACGGCAACCTCCGGCCAGGCCGCCCCGCCGCCGGGTCGCCTCGCAATCGCGCGCAAAGAAATAGATCGCCGAACCAGAGCATTTTCGATTCTGATCGGATCAGAACCGAAACTTCGTCCGACGCGTTCTCCTCACCCGAACTTGCGTCCACCCCACCTGCACTTCGGGAAATGCGGATCGACGTGGCAAGGTCCACACGGCGATCAAAATGCGAAGGCCTCCGGTGGACATACCGGAGGCCTTCCTTGGAGGTGACAAGTTTTACAAGTTCAGAGCAATCTCCCTTCCTGGTGGATAAGTCTTTACCAGTTGCGCTGAGCGCGAAGGAGCAAGAGCACGGTGTCCTGATCCTTCAGCTCGTACACGGCGCCCGGTTTGCCGATGCCGGCACTGCCCGGATACGCGATCGTGCCGGCGAACTTCTGATCCACGTGCGTGTAGGTCAGGTCTGCCGAGAAGGTCAGGTTCTTGACCGGGGTCCACCGGGTGATCAGGCCGAGCTGCGCGATATTGTAATCCGGGTTGCAGGAGGTCAGGCCGGCGGTGCCGAACGCAGCGCCGAACGAACCACCCACGCCAGAGCCTGTTGGGCCGCAGATGTAGGACTTGGCGGTGCCGTTATAGCGGACCCCGGCGTAAGCACCGTAGATCGCAGTGTTCCAGTAGGCATCCCAATTGTGGGTGTACGCGCCGCGCATGCCCCAGGTCGTGATCAACTGCTGCTGACCACCGGCGACGAACACCGAGTCGGGCGCTATGCCGAAGCCGACGCTTTGATAGGCCCCCGGCAGATTGGTGCCGCCAAAGACCGTGTTCGCACCGGCCGAACCGGCAAGATCCTGGATATTGTAGCGGGTTGCGCCGTTCGTGTAGACGCCCTGGATGTTGATCGTGTCGCCAGGTCCGGTCGGGATGTTCTTGATCGACAGGGCCAACGCACCAGCCCAGCCCCACTTGTCGTCCGGATGACCGGTCGATTCGTTGCCGCCGTAGTAGGCCGCATGGTTGTTATGCGCCGCGAACGACGCCTGGAACAGACCCCAGGCCTGGTCGACGCGCAACATCGCAACAAGGTCCGGAGCGATCGTGCCGGCGTAGTTGCTGAGGCCGAACGGGCCGAGTGCGCCCGGAGTTGCGCCCAGATTGTTGACGCCAGCCTGATAGTAGGCCGTCTGATCCTGTGCGGACAGCGCCATCGACACGCCGTTGCCGAACTGCGCGGTGTAGGTGAACTGGTTCACACCGGTGATCGTGCCACCGCCGCCGACGAGACCGTCGTAGTTGTTGCCGGGTAGTTGGCCCACGGAGCAGCGAACTGCGAGACCGCCTTGCCCATGGTGAAGCCCGCAAACTGGATAAAGGCGTAGTAGACGCCGACCGTACCGGCCGCAACGGCGCCGCCGTTGGCGTTGTTCGGCGCCGAGGCCGTGCCGATCGCCGAGTAGATGCTCGAGCCATTGCCCTGCCCGGCATAGCTATCCGTGGTCCAGCTGAAGGTCGCATCGAAGAAGGTGCGAACCACGCCGTATTCGGTCGCGGTGCGCGTGTCGATGTTCAGATCCTGACGGGAGCGCCAGGTGTAGCCGTTGGTGTAACGATTGTTCGCCCCGGCGGGACCCGAGGTGTTGCCGGTGTTGTCGGAGTTCGTATTCGCCAGAACGTCGACGCGCAGATAGCCGCCCAGCTTGATGCACGTATCGCTGCCCGGAATGTAGTAGAAGCCCGGGCCGTACAGGGAACACACCTTGACGTATTCGACCGCCTTGGCCTTCACCGGAAGGTCGGCTGCTTGCGCGCCGCCCACTGCAATGAGCGACGCTGCCGAAGCCAGAATAATACTCTTGGAAAGCTGCATAAATCCTCCTGCCCTTTTTCGTTTGAGGAGATTTACGATCGAGCCGATTGCGCCCTGATCTTCATCCCCAACCCATTCGCGTCGCTTCGGCGTGAGAAGGATGATCGGTGACCGATCTCCAACCTCCGCAAAGCCCCTCATCACGCAGGATCGATGAGAACAACAGTTCGTGAGACGCGACAATGCGACAAATACTTGTCACACGCATTCGATGTCATCGCGTGATACTTCTAACACACTGTTATAAAATGATATTTTTATTCCATACATGAAGTATCAATAGCGCTACAAGAATAGCTTTTTAGCTATCTCCCGATCCCTGGCTTGTCGCGCACGCGAACGACATCCATGTCGCACCTCAAACTGAGTGGCGCGAGTTGACCAGGATCGATTCAGTTGAGCGGGAACGTCCGAGCGCCGGAAAATCCAGATCGCTGCACGTCGTATCGAAAATTCTTCAGCCGACCTCGGGCTTGGCAACGCCGTCTTGTCGTGCCGTCGAAACATGGACTCCAAGGTTCGGCGCACCCACAAATTCGATGCCGGCATTTTCAAGCGCCTCGCGAATCCGTTGCACCGTGTCGAAGTTGGCCTCTATCCGGCCTTCAAGACGCTCTAGTCGTCGGATCGTCGCAAGTGCCAAACCAGCTTCTTGCGCAAGCCGATCCTGCCTCCAGCGGAGGAGCGCACGCGCCGCCTTGATCTGCCGTACGTCCGTAAGCATTCCCTTCGAGTTCCTCCTGGACGGCTGCGTTGTGTTCTCAATTCGGCTGAGTATTCGCAACGTTCCCGCCGACTGCGTTCCACGGCAGGAGTTGGCCGAACTCCTGGAACGTCATCCGGTCGATGTCTGTTCCGCCGATCATCATCCCTTCCGGCGCGATGGCCGCGATTGCGCCAGCGGCAACCGGTCCGGCCGTCGGCACACTTCCTCCGTGCATCCGCGGCACATACGCGCGACGATCGCGACACGGTGCAAGAACGAAACAAGCGGAGCGCATCCTCGACCTATTTGTACTGTTTACACAGAGGTGCAAACGGAGGATTGCACTGGACGGCGCGGTAGATTGCCACAGTCTCATTGAAAATGATCCACGCTGCGATCGGCGCCTGATTGTCGATGCTATCGAATAGCTCGTGACGCATGGAACCGGCCTTGAGAGTTGAGCCATCAACCTTGTTGGCATCGGCCATCGTGACGTGCGGCATGGTGACCTGCGTCGCCAGGACTGATCGCTGCAGCGGCGTGCCGCATTAACGTTAGCAAGCGCATCGCATTAACCTCCACAGGTTGAATTTCTTGACGGCCCACACGCCACGTTGGAGAGTTGATGCAAGGACGCGCGCCTACGCGGAGCATTCGCAACTTCCTGCTCGCGTGATGTCGACCGACCCGAGTTTGTCGACAGCCATTTGATCTTGCCGTCCGACGGCGCTGTCGCAATTAGGCGGCAGGAGACGAAGTGGCGAAACATGCTGAGCGCAACGTCCCATACAGCGGTCCGGGCTATTCAGCCGCACGAAGGTCTGTCGATCGCGCCGGATCGTCCGGTTCCGCAGTCCGAACCCATCGTCCAGACCGACCGGCAAGCGTTGCGCAAGGGCGCTGCGAGGCCGATGACGACTGCGGACGTTCCCGCGGTCGCAGGCCTCTTCCTCAAGGTCTTCAGAGGGAGCGACAGGCCCGCCGGCGCGGATCTCAAGGGCTATCTGCACGCACTGACCTTGGGATCACCGTCCTATAGCGAGGCGGCGGGCACGCAAATCTATCAACAGCAGGACGGCCTCATCTCGAGCGCCCTGCTCTCGGTCCCGATGCGCTTCATGGCGTGCGGCAATGTCATCCCGGGACGGCTGCTCGGCGTCTTCATGACGAACAGGGACTCCGCCGGAGCCGCCCAGCTCAATCTTGGTCTGCGGCCGAAGAAGGCAAGTCTTTCGTTCTGTGACAGCGCATCGCCGACCAGCGCCAGGTCCTTGATGGCCATCGGCGGAAAGACGATTCCGATGCAGAACCTGGAGTGGGTGCGCACCTTCCGTCCGCTAAGCGCATTGCTCGGGCGTCATTCGCCCCGCGTCCTGCGCCGGATCGAGCCGGGCCTGGCAGCGCTCTTGCGTCCCGTCGATGCTTTCCTTGGTCGCCTCCGCGGTGACGACAACATCGAGGGCCCCGCCGGCGCGAAGGTGCTGGAGATGTCCGTCGCGGACTTCCTGGCGCATGCGCCGCGGTTGATCGCCCATTACGCCGTCCGCCCGCTCTGGTCGGAGGACGAGCTCGGCTGGCTCGTCGGCCTCGCGGCGCAGAACACCAGACTAGGCAGCTTCACGATCCGCGCGATCGAAGACCGTTCCGGCGCGCTGCTTGGTTGTTTTGTCTACTATGCGTCGCCGGGACGGACCGCGCATGTGCTCAACATCCTGTCGCTGCCCGGCCGGGAAGTCGGCGTGCTGGGTGCGATGTTCCGCCACCTCGAAGACAGCGGCCATGTCGAGGCTCGCGGCCGTGCGCAGCCGGCTCTGATGGCGGGGCTCGGGCTGCAACGCTGGCTCGTGTTCCGGCACCGCGCCTTCGCCATGGCATTGACGCGTGTTCCGGAAGTGAACGACGCCATCGTGCGCGGCGATATCTATGTCGGCGGCCTCGCGGGCGAGGACTGGAGCCGGCTGATGTGCGACTTCGGCTGAGATCCGGCAGCATCCTGCGCTATGCGGCGTGCACAACATCATGTCGCCGTGCACGAAGCACGTCCATCAACGCGGCAGCTGCGCGTTAGCTCACGGCTTGCCCGGTTGGGGCGGCAGAAGTTGTCCGGCCAGAACCACCCCGATCACGGCGACCGCCGCCATCACGAGCGTCCAGCTGACGAACAGTTGATGGCCGATGAGCACGCCGCTCAGCAGTGGAGCACTGATATTGGCACCCGACATCAACGATTGGTTGAGGCCCATGATCATGCCCTGACGGTTGATCGCGGTGCTGCGCGACAATTCGGCGGTCAGCGTACTGCGGGTGAACATCATGCCGACGATGATCAGCGTCAGGAACAGCACCAGCAGGCTGATCCGCGGCGCGAACGCGAGCCCCGAAAATCCGATCGCCATGCAGGCGAATGCCGCCAGCACGATGATCCTGTCCGAAGCGAAGATATTCGCCCGCGTGATCAGGAGGCACTGCACGACCATGTTGATGAAGCCGGCATAGGCGAACACGGCACCGAGTTCGCGCGCACCGAACGGATGCCCATCCCAGCTGAACCGCGCGGACAGGAACAGGCCGATCTGCGACAGGAACATCGAGTTCACGAAGAAGAACACGATGAGCAGAGCGAGCACGCGCCACGCATAGCGCATCCCGGCGATCGTGCGCGCCAGCGTCGGCTCGGGCACCCGCTGCTGGTAGAGCGGCTCGGAGGCCGGATGATCGGGCGACAGCAAGGCGATGGTGGCGACAATGCTGATCAGCGACAGGACCGCCGCCGCCCATACCGGATAAGTGTCACCATAGTGGACCAGAAGGCCCGAGAGCGCAGGGCCGACCAGCAAGCCGGTCCCGATCGCACCGCTGGTCATGCCGAGCGCCTGCTTGCGGGTCGAAGGTGCGCTATGCTCGGCCGCATAGGCATGCGCCACCGAGATGTTGCCGGACGTCAGCCCGTCGATGATCCGCGCCAGGAACACCAGCGTCAGGTTGCCTGCGATGGCCAGCAAGACGAAGCCGACACATGTGCCGATTTGACTGACCACCAGCACCTTGCGGCGGCCGTAGCGGTCGGACAGCATGCCGACGATCGGGCCAGCGATCAGCTGACATACCGCATAGATCGAGATCAGGGCACCGATCATGAACGGCGTCGCGCCGAGCCGCTGTGAGTAGAACGGCAGCAATGGCAGGATGATGCCCATTCCGGTGGCATCCACCGCCACGACGATGAAGGTCGGGATCAGCGCCAGGCTGCTATCGCCGCGAAGCCCCTCATCCGCTCCTGCCGTGAAGCCCGTGCCCATTGCCCGATCGCTTTTGCGTGATCATCAGGGTGATGCCCAATTATATAGTTGCAGCCTAATAGTTTGTATCCTATCTAATTTGCATGCCTCCATCGCAATCCCATATCCACGCCGAGATCGGCCGCCTGATCACCAGGCTCGCCCGGATCTGGCGACGCGAGTCGGATCAGGCGCTGTCCGATCACGGCCTGTCCTACGCGACGGCTATCCCGTTGCTGGTGCTGTCGCGGCAGGGGGAAAACGTCCGCCAGGGCGTGCTGGCCGACGAATTGGGGATCGAAGGTCCTTCGCTGGTGCGGCTGATCGATCTGCTCGCGTCGGAAGGCCTGGTCGAGCGCCGCGAGGACCCGACCGACCGGCGCGCCAAGACGCTGCACCTGACCGCGAGCGGCAAGGCCAAGGCCGAGGACATCGACCGCATCCTGCGCCGCGTGCGTGCCAGTGTGCTGAAGGATATCGAGAGCGAGAAACTTGCGATAGCCTTCGAGACGCTCCAGCGCATCGAGCAGCGTGCGAGCCGCCTCCAGGACGCCAGGTCTGGTCCGGCGAAGACTGCTCCAGAGGCGAAATAGTCATGCGCGCCGAAGAGCCATTCCTGGTCCGCCACGCGGACCTCGTTTTCGCTTTGAAGACGTTCGCAGCATCCATGCTGGCGCTTGTGATCGCCCTGGCGATCGATCTGCCGCGGCCCTACTGGGCGATGGCGACGGTCTACATCACGTCGCAGCCGCTGGCCGGCGCGACCAGCTCGAAAGCGTTCTTCCGCGTGATGGGAACGTTGATCGGCGCGATCGTCACGGTGGCGATGGTGCCGAACCTCGTCAACGCGCCCGAGCTGCTCTGCCTCGCCATCGCGCTGTGGGTCGGGCTCTGCCTCTATCTGTCGCTGCTCGACGGAACCCCGCGCAGCTATGTCTTCATGCTGGGCGGATACACCGTCGCACTGATCGGCTTTCCGTCCGTCGCCGAGCCCGGAAGCATTTTCGACATCGCGCTGGCGCGGGTCGAGGAGATCTCGCTCGGCATCATCTGCGCAAGCCTGGTGTCGACCGTGGTGTTTCCGCGCAGCGTCGCGCCGGCGGTCGGCAGCCGGGTCAGGAGCTGGCTGTCGGATGCCCGCCGCCTGTCCCGCGACGTGCTGCTTGATCACGGCACCAGCGAGACGCGCCGGGCCCAACGTCTCCGCCTCGCGACCGACATCGTCGAGATCGATACGCTGGCGACCCATCTCGCCTATGACCGGCTGGCCGACACCGGCACCGTGCGCGGTCTCGCCGAGGTTCGGTTGCGCATGCTGATGCTGTTGCCGATCGTGACGTCGATCGAAGACCGGCTAGCCGCGCTCGGTGCGGCGGTGCTGCAACAGCAACCGGGACTGCAGCGCCTGATCGGCGACGTCGCTGCCTGGATCGTGGACGAGGATCGCCAGCGGCAATCCGGCGAGCAGATCCGCGCTGATATCGCCGAGCGGCAATCCGCCCTCGACGGCCTCGCGGCGCGGGAACGCATCATCACGATCAGCCTGCTGCTGCGGCTGCGCGACCTCATCGACATCTCGGCCGACTGCCGCGCGGTGGCCGATGCTATTGCCGCGGGCCAGGATATCTCCTCAGTGCCGTTCGCATTCCATCCGGAGGCCGGAGCGGCCCCGGTCCGGCATCGCGACCACGGCATGGCGCTGTGGTCGGCCGCGGGGACCACGGTCGCCATCCTGATCTGTTGCGGCGTGTGGATCGCCACCGGCTGGGCCGATGGCGCCTCGGCGCCGATGATGGCGGCGGTCGCCTGCTCCTTCTTCGCCGCGCAGGATGAGCCGGCACGCAGCATCCGGGCCTTCGGCCTGTTCTCGCTGGTCGCCATCGTCATCGTCGCGATCTATCAGTTCGCGGTGGTGCCGAGCATCTCCCATGTCGAGGTCCTGATCGCCGCCCTGGCGCCGACCTTCCTGACATATGGATTCCTGATCGCACGACCCAGCACCGCGCCGATCGGCATGGCGCTCGCCGCCAACACTGCGACGCTGCTCGCACTGCAATCGACCTACAGCGCTGATTTTGCCAGCTTTGCCAACACGTCCGTCGCCTTCTTCCTCGGTGTCGTGATCGCGGAGATCGTGACGCGGATCGCGCGCGGCGTCGGTGCCGAATGGATCGCCAAGCGGCTGATGACGTCGAGCTGGCAGACGCTCGCGGTCGCGGCCGAGCGGCGCGGCCGCGGCGATCGCGCGCAGTTTGCCGGCCTGATGCTGCATCGGCTCGGACTGCTGGTGCAGCGCATCGCCTTCATCTCCGAGAGCGACCGCCGCGACACCGACAGCCTGGTCCAGCTGCGCATCGGGCTCAACATCATCGATCTCCGGCGCGCCCGCTACGGCCTCGCCGCATCGACCGTGCGCGCCATCGACCACATGCTGGACGACCTCGCGGCGGCGTTTCGCGCCCATGCGGATCAGGCACTGCCGGCCGAATTGCTGTCATGCGTCGATGCCGCGGTGACCGCGGTCGTCAAGGACCCCAATGAGCGCGCGCGGGACGATGCGCTGCTCGGACTCGTCGGCATCCGCCGCGGCCTGTTTCCGAATGCGCCGGCGTATCGATCGCAGCCGGAGGAGAGTTTTGCGGCATGAGATATGAGCTCGACATCTACGGAGTTCTGGTTCCCGCGCTGCTGCTGTGGCTCGTTATTGCCTATGCGCTCAGCGTGCTGCTGAGCCGGATCATGCAGCGCTTCGGCCTCTACCGGCTGGTCTGGCATCGCGCGCTGTTCAATTTCGCACTGTATGTCTGCCTGCTCGGCGGCGTCGTCTATCTTTCGGAGTTTCTGCCATGAAGGGGAATTTCGCCTGGCTCGGCCGGGTCACGTTGACTGCCGTCGCGCTCGTCGCCGCGCTCGCCGTGGCTCACGCGCTCTGGGTCTACTACATGGAATCGCCATGGACCCGCGACGGCAGGGTCCGCGCCGACGTGGTCCAGGTCGCGCCCGACGTATCCGGCTTCGTCACCGACGTGCTGGTCAAGGACAATCAGCCCGTGCATCGTGGCGATATCCTGTTCCGGATCGATCGCGCCCGCTTTGCCCTGGCATTGCAGCAGGCCGACGCGGCGGTCGCCGGCCATCGCGCCACGCTGGATCAGGCCGATTCCGACCTCAAGCGCTACAGCGCGCTGACCACCGATGCGGTGTCGCAGCAGAAGCAGGAGCAGGTGCTGGCCACGCAGCTGCAAGCCAAGGCCGCCTATGATCAGGCGGTTGCCGATCGCGCCGTCGCGCAGCTCAATCTGGACCGCAGCGAGGTGCACGCATCGGTCAACGGCACCATCACCAACATGGATCTGCGGCCCGGCGCCTATGTCACCGCGGGCAAGGGCGTGATGGCGCTGGTCGACACCGATACGCTGCATGTCGAGGGCTATTTCGAGGAAACCAAGCTCGCGCGGATCCGTGTCGGCGACAAGGCGCAGGTCCGGCTGATGGGCGAGCCGGTCCGGCTCACCGGTCACGTCGAGAGTATCGCGGCCGGCATCGCCGACCGCGACCGCACCGACGGCGCGAACCTGCTCGCCAACGTCAACCCGACCTTCAGCTGGGTTCGCCTCGCGCAGCGCGTCCCGGTACGCATCGCGCTGGATCAGCTGCCGGATCGCATCGCGCTGGTCGCCGGCCGTTCGGCGACGGTGGAGATCATGAACTAGGGCGTTTCGAGCGAAGTGGATGCCGGTTCGCGTGAAGAACACGCGTCACGACAAGAACTGAGAGCCCCGTTCCGATTCCATCGGAACGGGAAGGGCTCTGGCCGGATCGTGACAGCTCACTGCGAAGCCGGCGGCGCCACCCAGACGTCGCTCTGCTGAATCCGGCGGATCAGCGCCTGCGGATCGAACTTGCGGATACCAGCAGGAATCTCGAAGAGATGCGCCGGCTG
The DNA here is from genome assembly GCF_002831585.1 of Bradyrhizobium sp. SK17. Classification (GTDB taxonomy): domain Bacteria; phylum Pseudomonadota; class Alphaproteobacteria; order Rhizobiales; family Xanthobacteraceae; genus Bradyrhizobium. The sequence continues at coordinate 333,159 of NZ_CP025113.1, forward strand.
GGGCTCGTCGCGGATGTGATCCGCCGCGATCAGCGTGCCGTCCGCGATCCTGACCTGCACCGGGAATCTGCGCGCGCGATCGATCCAGCCGACAAAGCCGGCGTCGGACGGTGCCGTGACGCGGTACACGTCGGTGCTGCGCCCCGCGACGCTGTCCGTTCCGTCGCGCTGGCAGCGCCACGTCGCGGGATCGAGCGGTGCGGCGAGCTGCGCGAACGCCTGCCATTGCCGGCAAGGATCGTCCGGATCGACCGGTACGAACATCTGGGTCAGCCGGCTCGATTGCCTCGCGTCCATGAAAACATGCGCGCCGGGACGGACGAAATGCGCCACGGGCCTCGCGGCATCGATCAGGAAGAAACCGTCCGGCAACGCGGTTGCTTCGATCCGCGCCTTTTGGCCCGCGACATGCAGTGTCCCGAGCGTGCTGATCGCCTGGTCTTTCCGCGCCACGAGGTCGGCCGAAAACTGCTGCGCCATGACCGGCGTCGGAATATCAGCCAGGATCGCAACGGCAAGAAACCAAGCAGCGACGTTCCGGCCAGTCGGGCAATTCGTCTCGTCGTGCTTCATCGCGTGTTCCGATCGATCAGGCCGTGGACAAGCAAGACATGACGACGCCGATCGAACCATTGGCTCGATCGGCGCCGGCCTCAATTCAGATCACGACCTCGTTCAGGACGGGGACGTGATCACTCGGTGTAGGACAGCGTGACCGGCTTGTTGAAGTCGAACGCGTCGAACATGTCGGACAGCGCCGGGCTGTTGGTCGGGACGTACTCGTTGTTCCTCGAGTAGGTCGGGTTCGGCAGGTTGTCGCGGCTACGGTTCGTGAGCGGCTGGAGGGCCCAGTTGCGCTCGATGAACTTCAGCAGCGAAACGTGGTCGCCGTAGTTGTGGTAGATCTTGCCGCCGGTCGAATAGGGCGACAGGATCAGGATCGGCATGCGCGGTCCGTCGCCGAAGAAGTCGATCGACTGCAGATAACCCGAATCCCAGTAGCCGCCGGCTTCGTCCCAGGTGATGAAGACGGCGGTTTCAGCCTTCAGTTCCGGATTGTTATCCAGCGCGCTGAGCACGTTCAGGACATAGGCCTCGAACAGATCGACCTTCGAGCTCTGCGGATGACCGTCGAGCAGGCCGTCAGGCTTGCCGAACGACACCGAGGGCAGCGAGTTCTTCTCGATCGCGGTGATCAGATCGGCAGTGTCCTTGATATGGGCCTGGCGCGTGGCCGGATTGGCCATGATCGAGGTCGCATACTGGAACGGATTGCAGATCTGACAATAGGCGACACCGAGCGCATGGGCCGGATCGGCAACCGCCGCGGCGCTGAGGTTCGGGTTCGACGGGTTGGCAGCGACCGCAGCGTTCGAAAGCGCCACGGCGTCGTTGTACGCACCACCGTAGTACGCCCAGGAGATGTTCTTCTCCATCAGCGCATCGCCGATCGTGCGAACCGGCGACGGCGGCAGGTTGTTGCCGCCGGACAGCGCGCCATTCGGCAGATAGCCCGGATTGGTGTTGTTGAGCATGTAGTAGTGGTTGGGCTTGCAGTTCGGCTCGGCCGCGTAAGGCAGATTGTTGAGGTAATTGACGATCGGCTTCACGCCGGGCTGGAACACGTCAGAGCAATTGCTGAAATTGCCGTCGACGGTGTAGCGGTTGACCGAGCCCGAAGCAGGGTTCGGATTGGCGATCAGGCTGGCCGGCGGCGTCGCCGGGTTGCCCTTGCCGTCGCTCCAGAACGCCGCATCGCCGGTGCCGAGCATGAAGTGGTTCGCGCCGGTGCCGCCGTGGAACGACTGGTGGAAATTGTCGCCGAGCGTGAAGCGGTCGGCGAGCATCTTCAGGACCGGGCCTGACCCTGCTGGGCGTTGTAGAAGCCCATCGAGTTGGCCATGCTCTTGTTGGACGCCGAGTAGGTCGCCATCACGAACGGAAACAGGTCGTTGAGGCAACCCGAATTGTTCTTCTTGGTGGCGCTGGCGACGCTGCAGTCTTCCTGCTGCCAGTCCTGATAGAAACGATGCGTCGTGTCGCCGGTGTAGTCGTCGTCGCTGATCTGCTCGCCCTGCAACGGGAACGGTCCATTCAGACCGCCGGCGCCGGGAACGCGGGTATCAAGCACACCGGTCGGCAGGCCGCTGAAGCCGGTGGTGAGGATGTCGAGATCGCTCGGATCCATGTCCTTCTCGACGCTGGCTTCCGCGATCGTCTTGAACGGTGCCCCTGTGTCGCTCTGCGCGGTCGGCGTGCCGTTGGTGTTCGGTTGCGGCATCGCGTTGGTCGCGTTGTAGGGCGACTTCGCGATCGCCGGCGCGCCGATATAGAACGACGGCTGGCCCGCGACCGAGAACTGCTGCGCCTGGGCGAAATTCGGCCCCGGCGTTCCGTCCTCGTTGACGATGCCCTTCGACAACAGGTTCGAGATGGTCTGCCCCTTGCCCTTCGGCTTGTACACACCGAAGGTGTGATCGAGACCGCGGTTCTCACCGATCAGGATGATGACGTGCTTGATCGGCGAAGCGGTCTTGCCGCCGTGATCCTTGTCACCATGTTCGCCACCATGATCATTCCTGGCGCGATCTGCCTCCTGATGCGCGCGATGATTGTGATGCGAACGCTTGTCCCAATCACTGTGACCGCCGGGATAATGCGCGGCATATGCAGCCGTTGCGACGAGCACCGTCGACGCGATGCAGAGCGCGGTGCTGGTTCGCCAGTGCTTTTTGTAATTCAAACTCATTGTCGACCTCAGGTGTTTGCGGTTAGCAACACAACCTGCTTAATGCGACAACATGACGCAGAATTTTCGCTCCCGTGAACCCACATAAGAAATTTCGAAACGTTCAAAGATTTTCTGTGGAGACATCGGCAGCAGCGAGCTGCATCTTCACGCACCTCAATCGATCGAATAGCGACTGCGTGATCAACGCGACTGCGAAGACCACGAATGCTCGTCAGGAATGCTCCGTCAGTGCTGAACGTGCCTGGCGCGCATCACCTCGCGAAGCGCAGCGTAATGCTGATCATGGACGTCCTGGTTGAACAGCGACCATGGCTCGGCGCTGGCGAGCAACGCCGGAACGGCAGCTGCCGTGAGATTGCGATAATTCCTGAACTCAGCGGCAGCATCTGCGTTGCGTCCAGCTGCGACGGCCATCTCGATTCGCCGCAGCGTGAGCACAAGCTCCTTGAGGCCGTTGCGCGCAAGCACGCGCTGTTGCTCGCCGCCTGATACGCTGGTGTTCTTTCGATCGGGATACTGCTCGGTCAGCTCGCGCAATTCGCGGCCGATCGTGTCGACCGCAAGCGCAACTGTATCCTTGTCGCCAGCAGGAATCGCAGTCGCGAGCACCGAAGAGAAGTCGTTGATCTCCTTGAGCGTCGCACCGGCACCGTCGCGCTCATAGGGCTGGACGCCGTCGCCCACCGCCGTCAGGTAGGCGATGAGGTCACCCTTGTCCTGCGCCGACAGGCCGAGCTGGAAAGTCCGGTCGAAATAATCGACGACCTGGTTGAAATTGTCGAAGCGGCCGTCGTGAAAATACGGCGCATTGAAATCCGCGTTGCGCAAGGTCGGCGTCTTGAACAGACCGCCTGAACCGACGTCGTGCTGCTGGTGATCGACGAAGCCTGACGACGGAACGTGGCAACCCGCGCAGCTCAGCGCAGGATCGTGCGGAAACGGCCTGGAGAACAACGCTTCACCGCGGCGCTCCGGATCGGTGATCTTGCCCGCCAGCCGCCCCGCCGGACCAAGGCTCGGGTTGGGCAGGAAGTCGATGTCGTGCAGATAGGCCACGATCGCATCGAGCGTTGCCGGCGACGGCTCCGGTCCGGCGAACTCGCTGGTGATGACGTTGTGGACGAAGTCACGCAGCGAGGCGAACCGGCCATCGGCGCCGTAGGGCGCAAGATAACGCGCGCCGCGCAGGCTCGGAATCCGCACCGGGTCGAACGCCAGATTGTTGGCCTTGGGATTGAACAGCGGCCCAGTGGTGTCGAACGTGCCGGGCCGGCTCGACATTTTCGGCATGAAGAACTTGGAATTGTTCGCGCCGTTGACATGACAGGTGCCGCAGCTCACGCCGGCCTGCCGAGCCACCTCGCCGAGCAGTCCCGGCGAATTGAACGCGAGATCACCGAGATTGACGAGATAGGATTTGCTGCCGGTACGCTCGGACTGGAACACCTCGCGCGGCTTGTCGAGCGCATCCTCGTTCAGCTCCGTTGCAACCGGCAACACGGTCTTGTCGCCGTCGACCGGGAAGGCAACCGCACGCCCGAGCAGTGCAAGCGCGATGACGCCGGAGAGCAGCGCGGCCAGGCACCTGTGAAGCGATTTCATCGCGCCTGGGCCTCCAGGGTCGGCCGCTGCAATCCGAGCTTGGCCGAAGCGCCCTGTAGCGCGATGACCAGTTCTTCGCTGGTCTGGCGCAACGCAGCAGTATCGACATGCGGCAGGTCGGGCGTGGCGACGATCGCGTCGAGCCGCTTGATCCGGCTTGTCACCATCTCGTCGAGTTTGCCGTCCACCGCATTGAGCGCCGCGGAGAATATCGTGCGATAGGCGAAGTCGATGCCGGCGATGTTGTTGCGCATATCCTCCAGCGAGGTGCCGCTGATGCGTGACTCGCCACCATCTGCCTTGCTCTCACCGACCTCGTAGGCAAGCCGCACCGTACCGTCCAGCAGGCCCTGTGGCGTGAGCTTGATATCGTTCAGCTTGCCGTGGAGGTCATTCAAATGTTCGACGAGCCCCGTCGCATCGGTGCCGACGTCGGTGCTGCCCGCCCCGAACAGCTTCGCTTCGATGGCGTGGAAGCCGCTATCGGCGTTTGGCCAGGCGTCGATCTGGGCGTCGAGCTCGGGCACAAAACCCGCGGTGAACACCTCCGAGCGCTCCCAGCCGGCGCGTGCCGACAACCAGGCCTTCCTTGCACCAGGCAGATCCGCCGCAGCGGCGCGCGCACGCAGCGCACGCGCGCCCGCCAGTGCGCTGGCAACGCCCTCGATCAGATACGGCCGATAGCGCTCGGCGCCCTCCTCGAGCGTGCCGGCATTGGCGGCGCGCACGTCTGCCAGCGTCGCCAGCAAAGCCAGGCACGCCGCCACTCGCATCTTGTGCATGGTCAGCCCACTCATCTGCCGCGAAGGGTTCGCGGCATGTAGCGGTGCGAACTATTGTCGGTATCCTATGCGGATTTGTGACAGCGCGGACTTTTTGTCGCATCTTTTCTGCTTCGATGTTGTCGGTGACGATCACGATCTCGCACACCCATCGCACGGCGATTGATCAATCGAAACGAACTGTTCAACACGCACGAGTCTGTTGCAACAATGGACGTGCACGCGTCACACTTGTCCCGCCACCATGCAGATCGACCGCGAAGCTCTCTATTTCATTGGAGCTTATGGAGCGCTTTGCATGTTGTGCCGTGCGGCGGCGCCGATCGATGCTCGCCACGGCATCATTCCCGATTGGCTGCGATCGGGTTGGATCGTTGTTTGGCCGGATCCTTCGAGCATGATCGTTTTCGGAAAGCCACTTCGCGCTTGTCCGGATCATGCTCGCGTCACATCTGGCGCCGCGCCGCCAGCGGCCTCCGTTCCGTACTGACTGGAACGAGCTGGACATCGCCGTTCGCTTCGCCGCCGGGCTGCGGCAATGCGAGCACCGCTCCCTGCTCGTCCTTCTGCATCGTGGCTTCGCGTCCATTGATCGAGCGCAGCTTCCACCCCTGGAAGTCGTCACCGACCTTCAGCCGCAACGCGGTCTTGTTCGATTGATCGAGGAATATTCCGAAGCTTGCGTCATCGCCTGTGATGGTACCGACCAGCGACAGCGGCGGTGGCTCGACCGCAACCTTGCGCGGCGGCGGCAACGGTTTGCTGACTTCCGGCTCGGCGACGGCCACGGGTGGCGGTCGCCGCGACGGCGAGAACACCGGACGATCGCGCGTATTGGACAGGGTCTTGAGCGGGATGCCCCACAACGGGTTCGCACTGAGCGGCCGCGGCGTCGACGCCGGCGAGGGTGCCACCCGGACCGACGTGACGGGCTCGGATGGCGGCGGCGACGTCAGCACCGGTCCACCGAGGCGGGTATCGTCGAGCAGTCCGGCATCGAGTGCATCGCCGGACCGGTCAGGCACGGCGGCAGGAGCCAGTTGCGTCGACACGGCCCACAGCAAGATGATCGCCGCGAAGCGTTGCATCATCTGGCTCCCCGCCACTGTCCGGACACGCCGAGCAACACGCGCAGCTTGCCTGGATCGCCGCCCTTTGCCGCCTCGTCGGCGACCGGTTGCACGACCAGTTGATCGATGAACAGGAACGGCATGCCGGCTTCGAGATCGTAGAGCACCTGTTGCAACTGCGCCTGTTCGATCTCGCAACTCGCGACCATGCTGATGAAACCGGCCTTGGCCGGCACGTTCGGAACCTCGAGCTGCGTCGACAGCACGTTGCCGCCCGCCTTGATCACCGCGCCCGATACGCGTTGCAGCAGGGTGGCGCCGGCAACCGTGACGGTCGCCCCCTCGAGGTAGGCGGACCCGGCCGGCATGGCGGGTTGGCCGGCGGCATTTGGCCTGGAACGCCCCTCGAGTTGCTCCAGCATCCCGGTCGATGCCGCGACATCGCTGCGCAGGCCCACGAGATCGGAGAGCGAGGAGATGACGACGAAGAGCAGCAGGATGAACAGGCCGAGGTAGCTTGCGGTAGCGACCAGCGGCGAGGTGCTGACGGTTGCGAGCGATCGCGATGCTGCACTCATGTGCCGGACCCGAAATAGGCTGATATGTTGGCTTCGACGTGGAACCGCTCCGCCGATTCATTCGCGGCGCGCGTGGTCGGCGCGAAGAAGGTGGCGCGGGTGAACTGCGGCGACTGCTCGAGCAGCCGAATCAGGGATGGTGCATCCTGGGTCATGCCCACCACCTGCACCTTGTTGCCCTCGATGCGCAGCTCGGTCACATAAGTCGTGTCGGGCAGCACGCGCGAGATCGCTTCCAGAACCATGACGCTCGACGGTGTCGTCTGCTTGCGCTTGGCCAGCAGACCGAGACCGGACCCGTCGCCGTTTGCGTCGATGCGAAGCGCGGCACGGCGCTGCGAGATGCGGTGTTGCAGGTCTTCCTGCCGCGATTGCAGCCATCCACCGAGATAGACGTTCAGCAGCAGGCATACCGCGGCCGTGGCAGCCGCCGAGACCAGACCGACACGCAGCAGACGTGGAACCGCGGGGCCGGCGAGGCCGCGCAGCGGCCGGTCGAGCAACGTCACCAGCAGCGGCACGCCGTCGCCGCCGGTCGCCGGCGCCGAGACCGCAATCGAGGCGGCACCGAGCGTCTTCGCCAGCCGGAGCAACGGATCGACCTTGGCCGCAGCGGTCGCGCCGAACACGACCTCGATGCGGTCGTTGGCGATCGGCTGCGGCGGTCCCCAGCCGAACACGGCGTCGGCGGCGGTCCAGGGTGTCAGCCGGTCGACCTGGGCGCGGATCATGCCGTCGAGGAAGTCGCCGGCCTGGCTTGGGAAATCGAGCACGCGGCTGACGATGTGATCCGATCGCAATCGCGCCTCGATCCGGCAACCGTCGAACGCAGCCTTCCAGTCCGCCGAAAGCTGCGGCAGCGGCGCATCTTGATCGAGCCGGAACGAAACCGGGGCAGCGAGCGCGCCATCCTTCGCCTGCGCGATACGCGCGGTGAACGTTCCGTCGGCATTCTCGTCGAGCTCGACGCTGCGCCGGCGCATGAACCTGCCCGCGACGCCGTCGACGGTGACCGCGACCGCGCCGATCCATTGTTCAAACCATTGTCGTGCCTCGGCAAGCATGGCCATCAACCTCTCCCGCGAGGCAGAACCGGACTTCGCGGCTCGACATCGTTCTGCCAGGACAACACACGATAGGGCTCGACCTTGTCGCCGAGCGCGATCACCGCTTCAGACGTGGTGCGGTGGCCATTGCGGAATCGGATCGAGATCGCGATCCGGTAGCACGGGCTTTGCGCGGTCGATACCGCGCCTTGCTGGGTTTGCGTCTGCGCTGCGCCGGAGATGACATCAGCGGCGCCGGTAGACCTCCCGAATCCGTCCTGCGGCTTCCCCGACGCGCGATCCATCGCAAGGACGACTTCCGGCGCGGCGATCTTCGGATCGACATCCGCGCCGCCGTTGAACACCGTGACGAACGGCAGCGCGCGATCGACCAGCGCCTCGGGGATGCCGGCGACCAATGCCAGCTCGTTGACATGGGTGAGCAAACCCTGGCGCGGCGAATAGCCGAGCGCATTGTAGCGCGCCGCCTCGACATTCTCGCTGCCCGGCGTCGGTCGGGTGCGCCAGCCGACGATCCGGTCGGCGTATTCGGAGGCCGCGTCCTTGTCGGCGCCGAGCACGACGAAGAGTGCGCTCATCATTTCCTTCGACGCGTAGTTGAGGTCGATGCGGCCCGCCTCCGACGTGAAGGTCACGCCGATGCTGGCGTCGTCCAGCCCGAAATGAAACGCACCCTGCCGCGGTCTGGTCTTGTCATCCGTCAGCGTCAGCTGATACGCGGTGAGCTCGAGCCCGGCCGACACCAGCGCCTCGGTCTGCAACGATATGTCGCTCGCCGCCAATGCCCGCGCCGATGCGGCGAGATAGGCCGAGAAGATGATCGCCAGCGACGACAGCGCCAACAGGATCCAGAGCACCGCGACGATGACGAAGCCGCGATTGGCCCGCAGTCGACCGATATCGCCGAACGCGCCCATCACGTCTTCCCCTGATCGGTCGTAGTACCGGAACTGGCCTTGTCGCCGCAATTGCCGTCCGGCTTGGTGCAGTCGCTCGGAATCTGGACATGAAGCGGCGCGATGGTTGAGACCGACAGGACACGCTGGCTCGCCGCGTCGCGGACGGTCAGCCGGATCATCGTCGGGAGTTTTTCCGCATCCTTCCATACGCTCTTCCAGCTTCGATCGGTGCCGGCATAAGCGAACGACAGGCGATAGGGCGCGCGCAGCAGCACGACCGGGCTGCCGAGATGCACCTGCTCCGAGAGCGACACGCCGTCGGCCAACGGGGTGAACCGCGCCTGAGAGCGGACCGTGACGAACTCACCGCGATCCCTGGTCTCGCCGAGCCGCACCACGTCGAGCCCCGGCCCCGCATTCGGCCCCACCGCTGTTCGTACGAACGTCACCGACAATTCCGATCCGTCGAACAGCGGCTTGTGGGTGTCGCGGTTGGCGGCGACGAACTCGGCCGCGGCGAGATCGGCGCCGATCCGTTCCAGCGCGATCCCGATCAGTTCGCTGCGCTGGATGCGGTCGAGCCCCCTGTTCCAGCTCGGCAGCCATTGCGCCGTGATGCTGGCGAGCGCCGACAGCAATAGCCCCATCAGTGCCAGCGCGACGATGGTCTCGATCAGCGTGAAGCCGCGCTCATGTCTCCACCGTGCTGCGCTTGCCGAAATCATTCCGACGACCTCGGCATCAGGCGCACGGTGCGGATGTCGGACAACGCGCCGCCCGGCGACTTGACGCGAATCCTCACCAGTTCCGGAGCCCACGGCACGTTGCCGTCGGGCACCTTCCAGTCACCACCGAGCGGACTGACATCGACGGTCCAGCGGAAGCCCTCCGCCTGCCCACTCGTCGTACCCGGCTGCAATTCCGCGCGAGGCGGAATGCCGACCGTCATCAATGTGCGCACCTCTTGCATCAGCGCCACATGCTGCTCCATCGCCCTGACGCCGCGGGTCTTGACGCCCATGACGGCGCCGATCGCCACGATCGACACTGCGACCAGCGCCAGCGCCACCAGCACCTCGATGATCGTGAAGCCCGCATCGGCGCGGTCAGTTGGTGGCGACGTCGCGAGCAACGATTTCAACCCTTCCGGTGAGCCAGTTGACGCGAATCTCGTATCCCGCATCGAGCCGCGTCAGCGCGATGGAGCCGCCGCAGGAACCGCCATTGGCGAAGAACCGGATGGTGGACAGCGCGGCATGACGCTGACAGCTCTGCGGCAGCACCGCATCGAGCCGCACGTCATCGGGGATCCGCACCGTCATGCGTGACGCGCCGGAATGGATCACCCGGCTCGCGGCATCGACCAGCGTCGCAACGCTGCTGCTGCGCTCGATGGCCGCATTCCGATCCGCCTTCAAGAGCGTCGCGGTTTGCAGCGCGTAGGCCTGCAACCGCGATCGCGAGGTCTGATGCGGAATGAACGGCAGCAGCACCGCCGCCAGCAGCGCAATGATGGCGAGCACGCACACCATCTCGAGCAGGGTGAAGCCGCGCTGCGTGGCGAGATTCATGCGTGCCGTACGCCCTTACTGCTGGTCGGTGTTGGCGGCGGTCGCCTTCTCAAGCGAAATGTCGGCGGAGGTGCCGCTGCCGCCCTCCTGGCCGTCGGCGCCGTAGGAGACGATGTCATAGGGCCCGTGCTCGCCCGGCGAGCGATAGATGTAGGGATGATTCCAGGGATCGTTCGGAACGTTGCCGCCCTTCAGATACGGTCCGTTCCAGGCCGCGACACCCGGTGTCCGCCGCACCAGCGCCGCAAGCCCCTCTGCCGTCGAGGGAAGCGGCCGGCGTCGAGATAGTACAGGTCGAGCGCACTGGAGAAGCTCTGCAACTGGATGCGCGCGGTCTTGACCTTGGACTCGCTGAGATAGTTGAGAACCCGCGGGCCGATCAGTCCCATGATGAGGCCGATGATCGCGATCACCACCAGCATTTCGACCAGCGTGAAGCCCGCCTGCCCGCAACGCCCTGCTCGCTGCGTGCGCGCCCGGCCGCGTCCCGCTCGGATGGATAATATCTCGATGATTGCGTTGCGCGATTTCATGGCCGATGATCCCTGCTTAACCGACGAGTTGCGTGACCGAGAGCAGCGCCGTCATGACCGACACGATCAGTCCGCCGACCACGGTGCTGATCGTAATGATCGCCAATGGACCGACGATGCCCACGACGCGGTCCAGGCTGCGCTGCAATTTTGCTTCGTAGAATTCCGCCACCCGCCCGGCGAGCACCGGCAACTGCCCGGTCTCTTCGCCGAGCCGCAGCATGCGGACCGCCATCGGCGGCAGGCTGTCTGCCACGGCGAGCGCTTCCGACAATTTTCCGCCGTGGCGGACCCGGTCCGCCGCCGCGGTCCAGTTCGCCTCGCTCCCGGTCACCGACATGATGTCGACCAGGATGCGCAACGCGGCCGTCAGGTTGACGCCGCTGCCAAGCAGGACGCCGAGATTGCGGCAGAACAGGCTGGCGCGATAGAAATGGAAGGCGCTGCGAATGCCGGGAATCCGCGAGATCCCATTGACCAGAGCCGCGCGTACGCGCGCCTGCCGCAGCAGCCACCATGCGATGGCGATGGTAGCGGCAGCGGTCAGGCTCGCCGCGGTCGCATTGGCGCGGAGGAAATCCGACACCGCGATGAAATTGGCCAGCGCCGTATCCGACTTGCCGCCGAAATCGCCGAGCACGGTCGAGAATTGCGGCAGCACGAACAGCAGGAAGAACAGCATCACGCCGGATGCGGCGACCAGCACGAAGGCCGGATACTGCATCGCGTCGGTCAGCTTCCGCCGCATCTGCTCGGAGCGCGCGCGCTCGGTCCCCAGCATCTCCAGCACGGAATCGAGCGTGCCGGAGATTTCTCCGACCCGGACCAGGGCGATGTACATCGGCGGGAACAAAGCGGGATGATCGGTCACGGCATCGGCAAAGCTCTCGCCGGTGAGCAGCGCCGCGCGCATCTTGGCCACCACCGGACGCATCCGGCCGACATCGGCATCGCCGGACAACAGCTCCAGGGCATCGTCGAGCCGCGCGCCGGCCTTGAGCAGCAGCGCGAGATCCCGCGTGAAGGTGGTGACCTCGGCGGCACTCGGCCCGCCGAACAGGCTGCGACCGCCAACGGAGTTGGACGCACGCTTGTCTTCGGTGGTCTCGATCGGAAGCAGCTTGAGATATTCGATCCGCCGCGCCACCTCGGCCGCGGTCGGAGCGGAGATCGTGCCGTTGACGATCTCGCCGGCCTGGGTCAGGGCGCGATAGCGGAAATTCGGCACGGCGTCACCGCACCGTCGCGACGCGGAGGACCTCGGCGGGCGAGGTCAATCCTGCGCGGCATTTGGCAACCCCGTCATCGAGCATCGTGGTCATGCCCGCCTGGATCGCCATCGTATCGATCTTCAACCCGTCGGTTCGCTCTCCGATCAATTCGCGCAGTTCATTCGACAGTTCGAGCAGCTCGAACGCACCGAGGCGGCCGCGATAGCCGGTGCCGCCGCAGCGCTCGCAGCCGCACGGCTCCTGGATGATCTCGCCGGCCCGGAACCCGAGCGCGGCGAGCCGCGGGTCCTCGGCAAAATCCGCTGCCGCGAGCGGCCGCGGCGTCTTGCAGCGTTCGCACAATTGCCGGACCAGACGCTGCGCGATCACACCGCGCAGCACCGAGCGGAGCAGATAGCCTTCGACCCCGAGATCGAGCAGCCGTGGCACCGCGGCAGCCGCCGTCTCGGTATGCAGCGTGGTCAGCACCAGATGCCCGGTCAGCGCCGCGTGGATAGCGACATGCGCGGTTTCGGAATCTCTGATTTCACCGACCATGATGACGTCGGGATCCTGACGAACGAACGAACGCAGCGCGGTCGCGAAGGTCAGGCCGATCGCCGGCTTGATCTGGGACTGGTTGACGCCGGGGATCTCATATTCGACCGGGTCCTCGATCGTCAGGATCTTGCGGGTGGGCTCGTTGAGGATCGACAGGATCGTCGCCAGCGTCGTGGTCTTGCCGCTGCCGGTCGGTCCGGTGATCACGATCATGCCGTGCGGCAGCTTCAATAGCCGCCGCAGCTTGGTCTCGTCAGGCTCCGAGAATCCGAGTTTCTCGACCACCAGCAGGCCGCGATCCTTGGGCAGGATGCGGATGACGGCAGATTCGCCGTGCTGCGTCGGCATGATCGCGACGCGGATGTCGATGTCGGTACGCCCGGCGCGCAGCCGCGCCGCGCCGTCCTGCGGCAGGCGCCGCTCGGCGATATTGAGATTGGCGATGATCTTGATGCGGGAGACCACCGCCTGCGGGAGCACGCCCGACAACGCCGCAACCGGCCGCAGCAGGCCATCGATGCGCAGGCGCACCATCAGGCCGGCGGCAAACGGCTCGATATGGATGTCGCTGGCGCGGAGCTCGACCGCCTTCTCGATCAGATCATTGACCGCGCGCACGACAGGCGCGCCACTGGCGAGATCGCGCAAGCTCTCGATGTCGTCTTCGCGGGGAAGCGCCGTCGCCGTATCGGCGGTCTCGGTTTCCTCGGCGCTCGAGGAGTTGTTCAACGCGATGGCGACGTCTTCCGACGACGCCACTTTCACCTGAATGCCCGCACCAAGCACGATCTGCGCCGCGCGCAGCGTTGCCTGATCGGTCGGATCGACGACCGCGAGGACCGTGCTTCCGTCGGCTGCCCGGCACGGGAACACCATGGTCTCGCGCAGGAAACGCGGCGAGAACGCTCCGACGAGCGGCTCGGCCGATGTCATGTCCTGGAGCGTCAGGCGACCGAGCGCAAAGAAGCGCCCGGCTTCGTCGGCGAACTCGGTCGGCGAGAGGCTGGTGACCTCCCACAGCTTCATTTGCCTGACGTCGGCGCCCTGCCCGGTGCGGTCGGCCGCGCCATCGACCGACGCAAGGTGATTGTTCTGGCGGAGATAATCCACGAACCGAACGGACAGGTCGTTGGCCATTCTCGATATCCCGCCACGCTATCCTGGATCAGTTCGCGCCGAGGCACCGGCGCCGTTCGGCTCCCGTCAACTGCGCGGTTATCGGCTCGAAGTATGACAGCTGTGCGAAGTCACACCGGCTTCCGCCGCTCTCAAGAAACTTTGAGATGAGGATCGGACACGCCAGCGACGCTCCGACGGCTGGATGAGATTTGGTGCAACGCGTTGCTGAGGTCGCCAACGACAATCATGTAACCAATTTATTTCTGTCATGTTCGATCGATAAGAGTCCCTTTGGGGTGAGACCGATCGTCGCAAGCCGTCGAAATTTCAGTTAGTCAGAGTAAGGGCCTTCATGCAACGCGTAGGCACAGTGGGCCGCTGCCCGACGATCCGTGGCGGCCTCGCAGCTATTCTTGCTTTGACGTCGCTGGGGTTGTTGGCGTCCTGCAATTCAGCGACGGTCAGCGAAAGCGTGGACGCGTCGCAGGTCGACGTCACCGACAAGGTGCGCTCGCTGGATCTGCTGCCGCGCCAACCACAGCCCGTAGGCGCGCTGGCGGCGACGACCGGAAACCAGAACGGCAGCGTCCGCGCCGCGATGTACGACGGCAGCGAGGTGACCGGTGTCGCGGACGCGCGGCCGCAACCGGCATCGAATGGCAATGGCTTCGATCTGAATTTCGAGAGCACGCCGGTGGCAACCGTCGCCAAGGTCGTGCTCGGCGATATCTTGCATGTCGGATACACCATCGACCCGCGGGTGCAGGGCACGGTGAGCCTGGTGTCGGTCCGCCCGGTGCCGAAATCCGACATGGTGTTCGTGCTCGAAAACGCGCTCCGGCTGAGCGGCGTCGTGCTGCTCAAGGACACGGCGGGTTACCGCCTGACGCCGCTCGGCGATGCCGTCGGCGGCGGCCGCGTCGATGCGGCGGCAGCCAACCCGGAGGCTGGTTTCGGCGTCTCGGTGGTCCCCCTGCAATATGTATCGGCGCAGACCCTGCTGAAGCTGACCGACAGCTTCGCCACGCGGGCCGGCTCAGTTCGTGCCGATACGGCGCGCAATCTGCTCCTGATCCAGGGCACCGGCGCCGAGCGACGCACCGCGGTCGACACCGTGCTCAGCTTCGACGTCGACTGGATGCGCGGCCAGTCAGTCGGCATCTTCCCGATCTCGAGCGGATCGCCTGCGCCCGTGATTGCCGAACTCGAAAAGATCGTCGATTCCGGCGAGAACGGCCTCAGCCAGAACGTCGTCAAGTTCATGCCGATCCAACGCCTCAACGCGGTGCTGGTGGTGACCAAGAAGCCGGAGATGCTGCACACCGCGGCGACCTGGATCAAGCGGCTCGACCGCAACGACACCGCGCGAACCACGGTGCATGTCTATCGCGTCAAATACGGCGATGCGCGCCAGATGGCGCGGGTGCTGACCGACATGTTCCTGGGCGGATCGTCCGGCAACCTGCTCGACAGCGCCGACAGCCAGCTCGCGCCCGGCTCCGGCACCTCGTCGACATCGAGCGTCGCCGATCGGCTGTCGCTCAACAACAACAACGGCTCGAATTCCAGCATGGGCGGCTTCGCCTCGCGCGGCACGTCGGGGACGGGCGGGACCGGTCAGGGCCTCGGCCAGGGATTCGGTGCCGGCGGTCAGTCCAACAATCCCAACAACCAGGGCCAGGGCAACAATGCGGCGCTGGATAGTGGCCGCGGTGCCAGCGGCGGCAACGGCCAGCCCGTGATGCAGGACGTGCGGATCACGCCCGACGTCGTGAACAACAATCTCTTGATCTATGCCGACCAGGCCAACTACCGCATCATCGAGGCCACGCTGGTGCAGATCGACGAACCGCAGCTCCAGGTCGCGATCGATGCGACGATCGCCGAGGTCACGCTCAACAACACCTTGTCCTACGGCGTGCAGACCTATCTCACCAGCCGGAGCCTGGGCCTGAAGCCGAACGTCGGCTCGTTCACCGGCACCCAGGCCACCACGGCGCCCGCGACCACCACGGACGCCACCACCGGCGCGGTCTCCGTCGCGGGTTCGGTCACCAATGCCTTCATCAACCGTGCTTTCCCGGGCTTCAACTTCCTGATCGGGTCCGAGACGCAGCCGAGCCTTATCCTGGATGCGCTGCATGCCGTCACCAGCGTCAAGGTGCTCTCCAATCCGTCGCTGGTCGTGATCAACAATCAGGTCGCCACCTTGCAGGTCGGCGACGTGGTCCCGGTATCGACCGGCAGCGCCACGGTGCTGACCACCAGCAACACGGTGGTCAACACCATCGACTATCGCAACACCGGCATCATCCTGCGGGTGTCACCGCGCGTCAGCATCAACGGCACGGTACGGCTCGATATCGAGCAGGAGATCAGCAACGTTCCGACCAACAGCGCGAACAGCCTGACCCCGACGGTGTCGGAGCGCAGGGTCAAGAGCCAGATCGCGGTCGCCAACGGCCAGACCGTGCTGCTGGCCGGCCTGATCAGCGAGCAGCAGAGCGGCAACCGCAATGCGCTTCCGGTGCTCGACCAGATCCCCGGCCTTGGCGATGCCTTCGGGCACCAGAGCAACGCCACCCAGCGCACCGAGTTGATCATCTTCATCCGCCCGCAGATCATCCGCAACGGTTCCGACGCCCAGACCGTCGCCGAGGAGCTCCGTTCGAAGCTGCGCGGCAGCATCGCCACGACAACGACCAATGCGCCGATCACCACCAGCTATCATTGAGCGGGGCAACAGCATGCGCCGCACGCTCGCGCTCCGGACAACCATCTCCGCGTCGCTCGCCGTCGTGCTTTGGGCGATGACCGCAGCGGTCGCGAACGCCGACAGCGTCGCCCGCGGAGCGGCCGCCTTCCACCACGGCGACTATGTGAGGGCGGCCCGGGAGCTTGCACCTGCCGCCGAGCGTGGCAATCCAAGGGCCCTCGGCCTGCTCGGCTTCATGTATGAGCATGGCTTCGGCGTGCCGCAGGCTTATGAAGCCTCGGCCGATCTCTACTATCGCGGCGCCGCGCAGGGCGACCCGTTCGCGCAAGCCCAACTCGGCCTGATGTACGACAAGGGCCACGGCGTTCCGACCAATTTCGTGCTGGCGTACAAATGGCTCAACCTGGCCGCGGCCCGCACCGGCGGTCGACAACGCGACGCCTATCTCCGCTACCGCGATGCGGTCGCATCAAAACTCTCGCAAAACGAGATCGTCGCCGGCCAGCACTTTGCATTGGGATGGGTCCCCGGCCCGCCGGTGCCGGATGTCCATCTCACGATCAAATAGCCGCCGATCGGAGGTCGAGGCGGGGACAGCGCGACCGCTGTCCCCGAACCAGCCTTCCTTCACATCGATCACCTGCCGGGTGAGCCGCTCACCTCACCGAGCCCGATGACCTGAAAGGCGCTGTTCTCGTTGTAGCTCTGCCTGTCGCGCGGCTTGCGCTGCTGTTCCGGCGCCGTCTCGGACGGAGTGCCGTCGCCGCCACCGTAGCCCATGACCTCGACGATGATGATCGAGGGCTGGTCATTGGTCTTTGGCGGTGGCGCCGCGGCCTGCTGGCTGGCGGCCGTGGTATTTGACGCCGCTGTCAGCGCGCCCACCGGCGGTCCCTGTACTGTCGGAATGCCGGTCGAGGTGCCCTGCACCTGGATGTTGGCAGCGTTGAGCACTTGCAGCGCGGCGAGGTTGACGTTACCCGACACGCGAATGCCGGCTTCGCCCGCGTCGATGGTGCCGAGCGGCGCGATCAGGTCGACATCGCTCGGCGGTGTGCCAGGGATGGTCGCGAGCGCAGCGATGCCGGCGCCGCTCGAAGGCGCGGCCGGCGACAGCGTGGCGTTGCCGTAGCTGTCGTAGCTCAGCAGCGGCGGCGTATAGATCGTCGTGGTCTTCGAGCCGCGGCCGGCGTTGATGTCGCCGGTGGCAGACCATGCGAGAATGTTGCCGCCGAAGGTCGTCATGATGCGGCTCTGGCCGAGCAGGATGCTGCCGAGCGAATAGATGTCGATCGGGCTGTTGCGTCCTTGCGTGATCAGGCCGGAGCCGGCGCCCGGCGTGACGCTTTCCACGCCGAGGATGGTCCGCCCGCCTGGATTGAGCACCTGGATCGCGCCACCATACTGGGTATGGATGCCGGCATCGGCGAGATACAGATTGCCCAGATAGTCCTTGGCAAAGCCGCTGAACATCGTCAGCCCGCCGGAATAGCTGATCGGGTTGCCCAAGGCATCCTGGTCGGGGAACAGCGTCGCGATCGCCTCGCGGCCGCGCAGATAGCTCTTGTAGCGGGGGCCGGTCGTATCGTTGTACTCGCGGCCGCCGAGGGTCAGTTCCTGGTAGAAGACCTGACGAACGAACACGCCCTGCTGCTCGCTCGGCAGCGCCAGGAAGTAGGCGAGTGCGTCGGCCGCGCTTCCGGCATAGCCGTAGCGCTTTTGCAGCCACGCCAGCAGTTCGGCGCCATAGGCGTGCACCACCTTGCCGCTTCCGGCGAGCGGCGAGCCGTTGCTTGTCAGCTGATTGGCCGGGTCGAAATAGAGCTTGGCGAAATCGGCATAATCCGGGCCGTTCGCACCGACTCCGGTCAGCACCGTGATATCGGCGCCGCCCGCATTGTTGGCAGGGTTGACGACATCGCCAATGCTGGTCAGCGAACCATAATAGCCCTGGTACAGGTTACGGCCGGCCTGGATCTGAAACACGCCCGGACCAACCACATCGACCGACTGGTAGATGATGTCGCGGCCGGCCTGCATCGACGAAACGCTGGTCGGGCTGGTGTTGAAGAATACATCCGGCGCCGCACCGAGGCCGACGATATCGCGGCCGGCAATCACCTCGAACGGCTTGGCCGCGAGATACCAGGTGCCATGGAGGGGATTGAACCCGTTGGCGCCATTGCGTCTCATGGGCAGTATTGCCCCGAGGCCAAGATCGTCGATGTCGGTGCCGGCATAGACCAGCGCGAGCTGGGTATCACCCTGATGTAGATTGGAGACAGACGTGTCCTCGCCGAACGCCATCGGATTGAAATTGTTGTTTCGGTAAGCCGCATCCGGCGACGCGTTGGTTTTTGACGTACCGGTGGAGAACACCGCATGGCGTGGCGTCGCAAGTGAGTTGATGTCGGCGCCCGACATCGACAGAACCTGGCCCTGCCCGTAGATCGACCCCGCCGCCAGCACTTCGAGCTGACCGTATTGCGACGGCGTCATCTCGATCGATCCGCCGCTGAAGCGGATGTCGCCGTTGGCGGCTGCAACGATCAGCGTTCCCGGATAGAAGCCGTTCGCGTTCTGCCTGCCGCCGGTGTCGCCCGACATCGGTGCCACATCGCCACCCGCCGAGTAGAGATTGATCGCAGTGGCCGACGTCCACAGCGTGAAATTGGTCAGCCCGCCCGTACTCACCACCGGCGTCGACGATCCGTCCGCGTTGACCTGAAACCGCGTATAGAGGCCACGATTGACATCGACCGGCGCGGCCATGCCGGGGTCGCTCGCCCCGCTGATCACGAGGTCACCGCGCGTCGTGATGCTGACGCTGCCGTCGCCCGGCGCGAACGTCGGGCCGAGCGTCTTGATCGAAGCCTTGAAGGTGGATGGATCAAGCGTGCGCGGATCGACCGACGAGGCCCCGCCGCTCCGCCCGTTTGGAAGCACAGCTCCGACCGACCCGGCGCGAACAATGGTGTTTCCGCGCAGATCGGCAACCGACCCGAAATAATCCGGCCAGTAGGATCCCGCCGCGGTGAGCGGGTTCATCGGATTGAGAATGCCTCCGACATTCAGCGTCAGGTCGCCGCCGCCGGTCTGCAACACCGTCCCGTCCGGTAGCACCCGCCCGGTCGACGCGACCGCAAGATCGAGCCCGGTCGAGGTGGTTGCAGCGCCGCCGCCGGATGCGCCGGCATTGCGGCCTGCGATCACTGTCAGATTGCCGCCACCGAGCGTGCCGATCCCCTGGAAGCCGACGAGGGAGGCGCCGGTTGCAGCCGCGTCGGTCTTGGCGAAGGTGCCGAAGTTGATCCACCATGCGGTCGGATCCGGCGTCAGCCCGCCACCGCCCTGGGTTTGCAGCCAGTTCGCGATCCGATCCGTGTTGGTGTTGCGTAAGGTGTTTTGTACCGGGGCGGTTTCGATGTAGCCCGTCACATCCTGCTGCGCCACGAGCAGCAGATCGCCGCCATGCTCCGGATACCAGGCATGCGTGATGTTGCTTCGTAGCGTACCCACCAGGTCGTAGGGATTGCTGCCGTTGACCAGAGCCGGGGCAGACTGCGTGCCGGCCGTATAGACCCCATACGGGGTCGCTTCGCTGAAACTGCCGCCGGCAAGTAATTCGAGGCTGCCGGTGCCGGTGCGAACCACATTGTAGAAGGTGCCCTGGGCGAAGTTGCCATAGGCGGGATCGTTGAGCGTCAGATTGCCCCCGCCGCTCAGCGCACCAACCGTTTGCAACCCGCGTTGGTCGGCGGCAGTGAGATCGGCGCCCGCCGTCAAGCGCAGCGATGCCGATTGCGAGCCACTCGGCAGCATGACGGCCCAGGCCGACGTTCCCTGTGCGGCCGGCAGGGCGGGACCCGATGGCGAGCTGAATACGCCGCCAACGGAGGATGCCTTGGTGGCCGGAATAACCACCAAGTTGAGAGTAGTTCCGGCCGGAATGGTCTGCCCGGGAGAATAGCGATGACCGCTCAAGTCCCTCGGATAGAAGGGCAGCACCAATCCCCACGTCGTTGGAACAGTCCAGGCGGCGGCTGTTTGCACGGTCCCACCAATGCTCAGCAGAAAGTTGGCGCCGACAGGTCTGAAAGCAGAACTCGTGGTGACGTCGGCCACCGGGGAATACAGCGCCGGAGCATCGGTGGCCGGCCGGAAGCCGTCCGATATGCTTCCCTGAACGGCCAGATTGCCACCCGCCCGGATCACGAGGGCCATCGCCTCGCCGGCGCCATAGGTCGCCGAGTTCGGATTGCGATCGGCATTGGCGCCGTAGCGATACTTCGCGAGGTCGATGTCGCCCGAGGTCGACAGATCGCCGCTCGAGGTGATCTGAACGCCCGGCCGCAGATGATAGGCGCTGCCGTACGCCGACAGCCCTGCAACACGCGCCGACAATCCTGCATTGCCGAGCGCCGCGTTGATGAAGGCCGTGCTCGCGGTGTCGTAGCCGTCGAGCGTGGCTTGGGTGATGGTGCTGCCGGCAGGCAAACTATAGGTCCAGAACGCGTTGAGCGCGATGCTATAGGCGCCCTTGATGTTGAGCGGCCCCGCGGCGTTGAGCGCGATATCGCCGGAGGTCTCGCCGGTGCGCTGGGCATTTAGCACCACGTCGCCATAGGCGACCCCGTTCGGCGCGGTGAGATCCATCGTCGCGCCGGCAGACAGCGTGAGCGCGCCGCCGGCGGCGGTCAGCTCGATGTGACCGCGGTTCTTGGCCTCAATTGGCTGGCCGTAGCTATCCGTTTGCAGCACCGTGCCGTGGGCATCGAGTACGGCAGTCGATGCAAGCGCCAAGCCGTTGCCAGCCGAGAGGCGGATCGTGCCGGGCGCGGCGCCGCTGGCATCGATGGTGCCGGCGACCGTCAGGGCGCCGCCGTCGACCGACACCGTCACGCTGTGCGCCTTGACGCCGTCGCCGATCACGAGAGCGCCGCCCTTGATGTCGAAACTGCGGGCATCGAACAGGCCACCTTGCGTCAGGATGGCGTTGAGCGCGGCGAAATCGGCGCTGCTCATGCTCGCGGCGGTGACGCTGAAGTCGCCGCTGCTGTTGTTGCCGGTGGCGCTGCCCGCGAGGCGGCCGCCGAACGAGACCGTTCCGTTGCTCGCGCTGATGCTGATCGACCCGGCGCTGGCATTGGTGGCGGAGACGTCGATCACCGAGCCGGCCGCCTGGGTGAATCCGCCCTGGCTGCTGTTGAAGATCGCGGTGCCGCCGAAGCCGTAGACCGTCGCCTTCTGGATCATCGAGGGCTGGCCGGAGAGATCGATCCGGCCGCTGCCGCCGATCGTGATGTCGTTGGTCGCGTTCACGACCAGCTTGCCGCTCGGCAGCAGAATGGTGCTGGCGATCGCAACGCTGTTGCCGGTGAGATCGATCTCGGCGCCGGAAATCGTCGAGGTCGCAGCGCTCTGCGCGAGCCCTGTGGGCACGGTGACAGCAAGCGCACCTCCGGCGGCATAGTTCATGATCGACTTCTGCGCGCCGGTCAGCAACGGCGTCGACAGCGTCAGGTTGCCGCCGGTGCCGCTCTGGCCGAACACGGCGCCGGCCGCCGTGCCCGGCGCCTGGTAGACGTACAGCGAGCTGTTGCCGGCAGAGACGATCTGCGTGCCTGCGGTCATGTTGACATTGCCGAAGCCGTAGATGACCCGGCTGGACGTCGTCGACGTCAGCGAGGCGAACATGCCGAAATCGATCTCGTTCGCGACCAGATTGAGCGTGCCGAAGCCGGTCCCGAGCCCGCTGGTCCCGAGCGCCGGCGGCGTCGTGCCGGCGATGCTGTTCCAGGTGATCTTGCCGCCCGCGATGGTCGCGGTATCGCTCGCACTCCCGTAACCATAGATCGCGGGTGTGTTGAGCACGAGATCGACGCCGGTGCCGGTGGCGTCGAGCCCGGCCGAGCCGAACAAATTGATGGAGCTCGCGGCGCTCAGGGTGATCCGCTCCAGCGCGGGCGCGGCATGGCTGGGATCGCCGTGGACCAGCGTGTCGAACAAGGCCTGATTGAACAGGAAACCTGCCGGGGCCCCCGTGGCGGCAATCGTGCCGCCATCACCGATATTGATGCTGCCGACCGCGAGCGTGATGTTGCGCGACCCGAAATGCGCTG
The DNA here is from genome assembly GCF_002831585.1 of Bradyrhizobium sp. SK17. Lineage (GTDB taxonomy): Bacteria > Pseudomonadota > Alphaproteobacteria > Rhizobiales > Xanthobacteraceae > Bradyrhizobium. The sequence goes on from NZ_CP025113.1 coordinate 355,742, forward strand.
ACGGATCGATGCTCGAGGCGCCGTTGGTGGCGAAGGCCAAGGTGCCTTCGGAATAGAGCTGCGAACCGGCGCCGATGTTGATTGCGCCGCTACCGCCATTCGAACCGAGGAAGTTGAGGTTGCCGTTGGACAGCGCCAGCACCGTGGTGCCGGGGGACGTGGTGTAGTTCATGCCGAGGGAGGTGGAGTCGAACGGCGCAGGTCCCTGCCCGATCGTGCTGAGCGTGACGTTGCTGCCGATCGTGATGTTGCCGCCGACCAGGACCAACTCGGCGGCGCTCATCGTGACGCCGTCGCGAACGAAGAGGTCACTGCCGCCCGAATAGGTCACCGCGCCATTGAAGATCCCGTCGTAGCCGTTGACGATCAGCCGCGGCGCTGCGATTGCATCCAGATCCGCGGCGCGGACCGATACGCCGGCAAAGCCCGCGGTCGGGGCATCGGCGTAGATCTCGCCGACGCCTCGGGTGACCAATTGCCCCGCAAAGCCGCCTTGGCCAGCCTGGAACAATGTTGTCCCGTCGAACGATAGCGCCTCGGCAGCCGGCGATGTGGACGGCATCTCGAATGCGATAACCAGCGTCTTGCCATCCGCAGGCAGCAGCGGTCGTACGGCGCCGAATTGCGTCACATTCGCGATCAGAAAGTCACTGTAGCTCTGTTCGTTGTATTGCGAGTATTTGCGCACCGCCGTTCCGGCAGTGATCAACGCTTGCGATGCGAGTGCGCTTCCGATCCCGGTATTGGCCACGCTCGTATAGGCGGAGACCGCGTAAGTGCCGTTACCGATCGCAACAGAGCCGCCGATCGGCGTGCGCGTGGCAGCGCCGAGTTCGACACGGTAGGCCCCGGGCAGCAGCGCGTAGTTTGACGGCAGCAGCGTGTAGGTGCCGGCCGGCAGGCCCGGCACGCCGGCAGGAATCGTGATCTGCTGGCCGATCGCCGGATCGCCGGCGCCATTTTCCGGTGCGATGGGCGCATAGGCCGACGCGTAACCGGGCAGGATGGCGTAGACCTTGTCGCTTGCCTTGCTGACGGGCGTCGCAGGGTTGGCATTGACGAGCGGCGTGTTGAGCACGTTGACCGAGCCGCCACGGCCCGAGACGAAGCCCGCGCCGGCGAGATTTCCCCACCTGACAAATCGAGCGTGGCGCCGCCCTGAACGTTGATGGATTGCCCATCCAGCATGATGCCTGAGACGGGCCAGCCGTCCGAGGTCAGGTTGGTCAGTCCACCTGGCTGGACGCTCGACCCGTTGTAGCTGTAGGTCACGCCGTCGACGGTGCCGCCATAGGGGATGGTCATGCCTGCCACCGAGACCGAGGTCAGGCTGCCCGGCAGCACGTCGACCCGTTGTGTCGGAATGCGGTTGTCGAACGGATTGTTGTTGCCGAGCACCACCCTGCCGAACGGCGCGCGGACGATACCGCCCTGCTCCACGATCGGTGCGGCGAGCGCGAGGCTGCCGAACACCGACAGCGGTGCGTCGGGAATCGTGTCGGTGCTGCGGCCGATGGTCAGCGTCGGCGGCTGATTGGATTGCGCGGCCGTGAAATTGTTCTGCCCGGCAGTGACGACCGCGACAACACCCGTCGCCGGATAGAGTTGGGCGGCAATGAGATCGAGATTCCAGTCGGTCGAAAGCCTCGTGGTCTGGCCCGCGCCGGTGGCGAGGAAGCGGATGTCGCCCTTGCTCACGAACCTGATGTCGGTAAAGCCGGGCGAATACATGCTGTTCGGCGCGGACGCCGAGAACAGGATCAGCCCCTGAACGTCGATCTGGTTGGCATCGACCTCGAAGCTGGCTTTGGTCGGAACGCCGGCCGCGCCGGGGTTGCCGATGAATCCGCTGCCGCTCTTGTCAGGGACGATCGCAACCGGTTCGCGCAGCAAGACATAGGGCGCGGACAGCAGGACGTTGCCGGTCGGGACCGGAGCGGACGGATCCGGCTTGCTTGGCGAGCCGTTGGGTACGGGCAGGCCCGGCACGGGCGGTGCCGATGTGAACGTGGCCGCCGTGAGCGCAATGCTTTGGCCAAGCGCGAGCGACACGTTGCCGGCAAACTGCATGTAGTCGCCCGAGCTCAGCGACAGATTGCCGAAGCCGCCGGCCTTGATCATATCGGCACTGACCGTGGCCTGACCGAATGTCAGCTTCGCAGCATCGGTCCCCGGCGCGATGTCGACGGGCAGCAGCGATTGCTGCGCTTGAGTCACGACCAGCGTGCTGGGCACGAACGCCTTGGCCGGTATGAACGAGCTGTCACCCGGGAAAACGGCCGTGGGCAAGGAGATCGACAGGCTCCCGCCCGCTGCGCTCGAACCGCCACCCGCTGCGTGGATGCTGCCGTCGAGATAGAAGCCGCTCGAAGAGCCGATCGCGATGGAGCCGCCGTTGCCCGCAAGCGTCTGCGTGCTGCCGGACGTGGTTGGCGACATCCCGGCCGCGCTGTTGACGGTGATGCCGGCGCCGTCGGCGTTGAGCTCGGCACCGGGACGGACGATCACGAAGCCAGTTCCGCCATTCAGGCTGATGCTGCCGCCATCGGTGACCGTGCCATAGGTGCGTCCTGCGCTATCGGTGGCCGTGTAGGCTGCGCCCGAGACGTCGATTGCCGCGCCGGCGCCGATCCACAGCGACAGGGCACGGCCGTTGCCGGACATGTCGAAGTTGCGCGACGACTCCAGCGTATTGTCGGACTCGTTGATCAGCGTGACGTTGCCGCCATGCGCGGTGAGCCTGCCGTTCATCGTGAGCTGATTGTAGGCATCGAGTTTGATGCTCTGTCCGGGGTCGACGGTGATCGAAGCATTGCCGCCGATCACGATCGCGCCGCCACCACCACCCTTGAGCAGCGAACGCAGTGTCATGCTGGCGCCGGCGCGCTGCGTGAGCGTTGCGTTGCGTGAATTTTCGGTGAACAACGGCGGCAGCCACAGCGACATCGCCGCTGCCGGGTCTACACCGGTCGGCACACCGTAGCTGCCCGCAGTGAACTGATAGACGGGCATGGTCGGCGCGATGGTCGTACCCTCCATCACCCGCGTCTCGGTTCCGCCGTTGATGTCGTAGTTCGCGAAGCCGGATGCGAAGAAGCTCGGCTTTAGGACCGTCGGCGGCTGGACCACTGCGTCCACACTGAACGTGGATCCAGCGAGAATGACTGCACCTGCCTGATACGTGATCGGCGTCGACCGCACGCTTCCGGCAGCTATCGTGAGCGTGAAGGGCGCCGTTCTGATGGTATTCGGGAATACATCCGACGGGACGACATAGCCCACCGGGAAGGTACCACCGAGGCCAGAGAGGTTTGCTCCGGCCGGAACCGTGTCTCCTGGATTGTAGAATGTGAAAGTCACGTAGTCATAGGCCGTCATGCCTGGCGGAACGACCCAGTCCTTTTTCAAGCTGAAGCCGTAATATCCGCTGGTCGGCGTGCGCTGATCGCCGGGCGCCACGCCACCGGGCAGCGGCGTATCGAGAGGGAGCTGCGTCAGCACCACGCTGTACGGCATCGGCAGCGGTTGGCCGGCGGGAATGGTCAGGGGCTGCGCCAGAACGAGAGTAGCCTTCGCCGGCGTATTGGCTCTCAGCGTGCCGCCGAACAGGCTTGCGTCATTGCTGATGATCACGGTCCCGGGCGTCGAGATCGTCAACGTCCCGCCGCCGCTGACCCGGCCGCGCGAATGCTGCTGCCGACGGTCAGCGTCCCATTGACGGCGGTGCCGAGGCCGGCCGGATCAACGGCGATCAGCGTGACGTTGCCGCCCTTGCCGCCTTGCGTCTTGCCGTTGATGAGAACTGCGCCGCCGGAGGACACATCGATCGTGCTGCCGGCTGCGAGCGTCAGGTCCCCGTCGAATCGAAGGTGACATTGCCGCCGTCGAGCAGACCGAGGCCCGACACGCTGGTCGGATCGCTCTGCGCATTGACCCACAGGCCGCGCGTATCGATGGTCGCGCCCGCCTCCAGCGTCAGCGTCGCGCCCCCGGCCGCGTTGGTCAGCGCGATGGTGCCGGTTGAGGTGGTCAGCATGTTGCTGACCGTGACACTGCCGGAGCGCGCGGTGATGCCGGCGGCGATATCGACGGTCGGGGCGATCAGCTTGACCTGCGCGCCCGGCGCAAATTGCAGCGGCGCGTTGACGGCGATCTTGTTGGCGCTGTCGATGTTGACGCCGCCGAGGCCGAAGCTGTTGAGCGTCGGCGCGTCGAACCAGGCCGTGTTGGTGCGGTCGGCTGGCAGCGCGGTCGTCACGCCGAGATTGCCCGAGACCGGCGCGACGTTGCCGAACGTCACGTCGGTGGTGTAGGCGCCGGCGAGGCCGTAGCGGGTGTACTGCCCGAGCGCCAGCGTGCCGGCGAGCGGAACCGTGGTCTGCGTCAGTCTGTAGCCGTCGGTGACGCCGGCCGCACGCTTGGCGACCTGCTCCTCGCCATCGATCACATTGGCGAGGATCGTGCCTTCGAAGATCGAGGTCGGGGTCGAGAGGATGAGGCTGCCGGCATCGCGGCCCATCGTGTAGCCGTTCTCCCAGCGCGAGCTGCCCTTGCCGAACGGGCTGAGATAGACTTCGACAACGCCCCAATGCGCGTGATTGACGATGAAGCCGTTGGCCACCGCGACATAGGTGAGGTTGGCCGGCGCATTGTCGGCGCTGTAGATGCGGCCGTCGCTGCCGAGCAGCATCGTCTGCTGCACATAGCCGCCCTGGTACCGCACCGCGCCGCCGGAGATGTTGAAGGTCGAGCCGCGCTGCGCCACCACCTCCGGCGCCGACAGCGTGATGCTGCCGCCGACCGCGGTCCATTCGCCGATCCGGTGGCCGGTGTTGTTGAGATAGCCCGACACTTCGAGCAGGCCGCCCGCGGTGTAGTAGCGGTCGGTCGCATAGCCGCCGGTGCCGGCCGGCACCAGGGTGAGATCGCGGGCATCGATCCACATGTTGCTGTTGAGCAGCGTGCCGTTGTCGCGATTCTGCGGGCTGTCGCGTAGCTCGTTGCCCTGGACGTTGACCTTGATCGCATTGACCGACACCGGCAGTACGGTGCCGGTGGTGCCGGAGACGTCGATGACGGATCCATTCTCGGCGAACACGCGCTTGCCGGCGGAAGCAGACACCTGGCCGCCCTGCGCCATGGTCAGCGAGCCGTTCTTGAAGCCGATGGCGCCGCCGGTGACGATCTCGATCCGCGACTGATCGGGCCGATCGGGCAACGTCGAGAGGTTGTTGAACTGGCCGGTCGCCAGCAGATTGGGCCCGGCCGCGGCGATCAGCGCATCGCGCTGCGAATTGAACGCGGTCGCGTTCGGATCGATGCCGGACACCAGCGCCGAAGCCGCCGCGGTCTCCGGCAGGATCAGGCTGATGCCGTTACCGGTCAGCGTGACGCTGCCGGTCGTATCCAACGCCGAGTTCAGCAGATGGATGGTGCCGCGCTGATTGACCGAGGTGGTGGAGACGAGGATGCCGTCCTGGGTGACGGCGTGGCCGGCGAGCGTGATGTCGCCCTGCTGGGCCAGCACCAGGCCGGTGTTGGTGACGGTGCCGCTCGTGCTTCCGACACGCAGCAGCGGCGCGATCTCGTTGCCGCGCGTGGTCGAGTTCTGGTTGGCGTTGGTGCCGTAGCCGGCGCGCAGGATGAAATCGTCGCCGGCCGCGAACTGGGCCTGGCCCTTCGGCGTGGTGATCGCACCGGCATTGTCGACCTCGGTGCCCATCATCAGCACGAAGCCGCCGCCCGAGGTGACCGATGACGGCGCATTGGTGGTGATCAGTGCGCCGCTCTCGACCACGATCTTGCCGCCGGCGCCGGTGAAGCTCGGCAGATAGGCGTTGCCGCTCTGGGCCGAATAGAGACCATTATTGAGGAACTGGCTGTCGGTGATGCTGGCGGTCGAGGCGATCAGCGAGCCGACATTGATCTGGCTGGCGCCACCGAAGATGATGCCGTTCTGATTGATGACGAGCACCTGGCCGGGCGCGGTGATGCGGCCGAGGATCTGGCTCGGTCCAGTGTTGCCGACGACGCGGTTGAGCGCGGTCCAACTGCTGGCCTGCTGGTTGAAGTTGAGCGTGGTCTGGTTGCCGACGTTGAAGCTCTGCCAGTTGAGGATCGCCTGCGGCGCGGTCTGGTTGACGGTGACCGTGGTCTGGCCGCCGCTCGTGGTCTGGCTCGGCAGTGCCGCGCCCTGCCAGAGGCCCGAGCCGGGCACCGCACCCGGGGCGACCTGAAGCCCGCCTTGAGCAAGGCCGTTCGGCACCGCCATTTGCGGCAGCGTGGTCGATCGCTGCGAGGCTGCGGCCGCGCTGCGCGCGGCGGCCTGCACGGCCTGCAACGCCTGGATGGCCTGGGTCGCCCGGGTCAGCGCACCCTGGCTCTGCCTGGCGACTTCGATGGCCTGCTGCGAGGCCGCGGCGGCCGCATCGCTTGCGATCGTCGGCGCCGATGTGGTCGCGCCGAAATTGCCGAACGGCCGCGCGGATGCATCCTCGAGCCCGGCCAGCAGCAGCGCCAGCGTGCTGGTTCCGGCCAGCAGCATCGCGCGCGACACCAACGCGATCCGCGGCCGCGGCGCAAGCGGCATCACCCGACGCAAATCGAGGCGGGAACGACGGGTAACGCGCTGACGAGACGGCATGAGATGTCCCCTGGGAACAACGGACCGAAAGACGCGCAGATCGAACCTGCGCGGGAGCCCGTCACACGTCTTCACCATGTGCCGGGCATCTCGTCAGCAAGGACGCCATTTCTGTCGGCCAGACCGAACAAGAAAATCGCGAGCCGCACCACAATTCCCGACTTGCGGTGATGGGCGCCGTCACGCCGCGACCGGCATCAGCTCAGCAGCACGATGCCGCCGGGCAGACGTCGCGCCTTCGCTCCGAAGATCTGCTGGAACATGGTCAGGATGCTCTCGACATTGTCGATGCGGAACCGGCCGTTGACGAGACGGCGTTCCAGCTCCGCATTCGTCACCATGACCTTGCCGGACCGGTAACGATTGATCTCGGTCACGACATTGCCGAGCGGGGCGTCATGAAAGATCAGCATTCCGTCGCGCCAGGCGGCAACCTCGGTAGGGTCGACCGACATCGGCGCCGCAAGCCCAAGCGCCGCATAGCTGACCTGTTGCCCGGCGCGCAGCGTCGCGACGGAGCTGTGACGGGTGACGTGCACCTCGCCGTCCAGACATGTCACGCAAGTGTTGCGCTGCTCGTGGCGGACGTTGAACTGTGCCTGGCGCGCGCTCATCTCGCCGTCGCCGGCCACGACGCGCACCTCGCGTCGTCCCGATGCCTCCGCCGCGATCACCGCTTCGCCGGTCAGGATCTCGATGCGATCAAGGCTGGCGTCGCTCGACTGAACATTGACGCTGGTCCCGGTGTTCAGCGTCACCTTGACACCGCCGTCGATGGTGAGCCTGCGCTGTTCGCCGGCAGCCGTGCGATAATCCGCCATGACATCCTGCAGCGATGGCCAAAGCTGCAGCGGCGGCGAGACCACGAGGTAGGCGGCGGCCGACGTCGCAAGCGCGCCGCCAAGCACCATCCGGCGCGTCATGCGCGGCTGCGGCCTGACCTCGGCCAGGATGGAATCACCACGACGCTTCAGCAGGTTGTGGCCGGCGTGGCCGAGCTGATCCCACAGCAGGCTGGCCTGAGCCAGCGCCTCCGAATGGGCGCGGCTCTGGCTTCCCCAGTGCTTGGTCTCCTCGATGTCCCGCCTTGTCGCCCGACCGGAACCGAGCCGCTGGACGCGTGCCAGCGCCTCGCGCTCGATCGCGGTCAGCTCCTCGGACGGTTCGTCGGAATCTCTCATTGATCGGGCGTTTCTTTCAGCACCATTTCAATCCAGACGCGCGCAACACGCTGACACTCTCCTATCAAGACGTTTCCCGCGGCGCCGGACCGAACCGCCTTGTGAGTTTTTTACCAAATCGTTTAGCGCAATGCTCGAGCGCGGCCTTCAGCTCGAGCTCCACCAACCGCTGGGAAACCCCGAGACGATCGGCGATTTCCCGCAGCGGAATGCCCTCCAGGCGGGATGCGAGCAGGATCATGCGGCGCCGCGGCGTCAGTTCCTCGAGAGCCTGCTCCAGGCGCACGATCTGCTCACGCGATTCGACCTCCCGTTCCGGCCCGGGGCCGCATCGACGATCTCGAGCATCGGCTGCACCTCGAACCGCTTGATCCGGCGCGTCTCCTGGCGCTCCCGGCTGATCGCAAGGTTGAGCGCGCTGCGCAGCAGATAGCCGATCGGGCTGTCCACCACGCCCGGGCTGCTGCCCTTGTCGCGAAGGTGCAGCCACGTCTCGTGCAGCGTCTCCCGCGCCCGCTCGTCGCCGAGACGCCGCGCGAGGCGGCGGCGGAGCTCGTCATAGCGCTCGACGAGCACCTGCCGAAGCGTCGTCCAGGTGGTTTCCGTCATCGCGCAACCAATCCCGTCGGTCCCGGATCCCGGGCGCAATCCCCGGTTTCGGCAGGCGGGCGCGGCGAAACCGCCATCATGACCGGCTGCGGCATGTCCGGCGGGGGTGGCCGGCCGATCACGACCGAGCGCAACAGAGCCGCAATGGCCTGGTCCCGCGCGCGATCGTCGGTCGAACCAAGCAATTGGGGCTGCAACACTTCGCCGCCGTGGCCGATCCAGAACCTGAACTTGATCCGATAGCCACCCGGCGCGGTCAGTGACGAGCGGCAGAATGCCTCCTCAACGCGGCCCTGGACGGCCGCAAGATATGGCATGAAGCCGCGCATCGACGCTGCCTGCCGCGGAGCCGGCGCGGGCACGATCGTGAAGGCGTTGGTCGCGGCGTAGACCGCGACCAGGCCGGTATCCTCGAGCAGAAGCTGCAACGCCACGTCAGCCGCCATCGATCCCCTGACGGCCTGCGCGCGCCGTCCCTCGGCCAGGGTCGCGTCGTACACGACCTGGAGACCCGTAGCCGCGCTGTAGGCATCGAGCGCGGAGACCAGTGGCTGCGCAGCAATGTCGAAGTCGATCGGCGCGCGCGTCCGAGCTGATTCAAGGCTGTCGGCCATCGCTACCGTCTGGATGTTTCCGGCAACGAGAATGCCTATGACCAGGGCGAGAAAGCGCTGCCACATCCGATGATAATTCGAGCGCGGCCTGATCTTCCGACCCATTGAACGAAATGCATGAGGTGCCGCCCCTGATCCTCAGCCCGCTGAACAGCATGACCTGTTGGTGATCCAGCCGTTCGTCGAAACCCGCGGCAGCCGCAACATAGAAACAGATTATGACAATCTGCTAACAAAGGCGGTGATCGCACCGCCCACACGGGTTCGCATCGCGATCCGCTTACCTCAGACGCTGCGGATTTGCCCTTCGATCGCACTCGGCGCGCTGCGCACTGGCCGCACCTTCCGGCGCCGCAGCCGGCGCCAGCCGATCACGACGCCGCTGATCGAGACGATCGTGCCGACCGCCGACAGCAGCCAGACCACGACGTCGCGGGCCGGCCAGAAACTGAGCAGCAGCGGGAAATCCAGGCTGTGCAGCGCGTTGAACAGCCAGCGATAGGATCGACGGCTGTCGTCGCTGCGGTCGAGGATCTCGGCGGTGACCGGAGAGATGTGCAGCCAGGTTCGGGCGGGATCGTCGAAGGCGATGCGCAGCACCGGAAGCTCGCGCTCGTGGTGCAGCGTGTACCAATAGGCGTCCGGCTCGTCGAGCTGTCGCGCCGATATCAGCGATGCGCCGGGCATTGCGCGCCTTGCAGCCGCGATGATCTCATCGCGCGAGACCACCGCGGGCAAACCGGTCACGGGATCGGCGAGGCTGCGACGGCCATTGCTGTCGTCGAGCATCACCAGGGGACGGCCGCCGATCCAGACGTAGCGCGCTTCCACGGCCTGCGCGGATGGCGCGGCCCGGAAGCCGGCGACGATGTCGGGTGTATCGTGACCACTGTAGCCGGCCGCGATCTCACGCATCACGCCACGGCCGGAGAACGCGCCGCCGGGATTGAGCGACAGCCAGCCGCTGAACATCCAGGTGAACACGAAGACGCCGCCGATCAGGCCGGCGATGTGATGCCAGGCCATCCAGCCGCGATAGGGCGATATGGCGCCGCTGGCGTAACGGCGCCTCAGCCGCAGCCGGAGTATGCCGATCCAGAAGCCGGTGACGGCAACCACGAGGCACACGCCCGAGATCCACAGCACCACGTCGCGCCACAGCGGGCCGTCCTTGCGCAGCACCGTCGGATAGATCCAGTGCGGGATCGAGCCGAGCCAGTTCCAGACCCGTTCCTGCCGTGTGGTATCGAGCGCAATCTCGCCCGAGCGCGACGAGACATAGAGTTCGGTACCGGCGGCATCGCCAAGGCCGATCAGATAGAGCGGGCGCAGCGGGTCGAAGCGCGCGGTGACCGACCATTGATCGCGCGTCACGGTGTCGAGCAATTGCGGATGCACCGCATGCGGATGACGGGCGGCAATCGCCAACGCCTGATCCGGTGAAATGCGATCGACGACACCGCCATCGACTGCCGAAACCGTGACGGCGGCACCTTTCCAGCCGGCAATGCGATAGACCGGCGTGTCGTTCATCATCGAAAGCCGCAAGTCGCGCGGATAATGCTCCATTGCTGCGATCGCCATCGCACGATCCGGCGACACCTGCACCTTGCTCCAGGTGATGGCGGGGAGAGCGGACAAGCGCTCCGCGTCGGTGAGCCGCGGAAAGGCCACGTACATCATGACGAGGCCGGAGATGAACCACATCGCGAACAGCAGACACGTCGCAATGCCGATCCAGCGATGGACGACATAAAGCCATCGCCGCCCTCGCCGGATCAGAGCCTTGCGCATGGTCAGAACTTCACGTTGACGGACAGTTCGGCGGTGCGCGGCATGCCCAGCAGCCATTGTCCCGTGCCGTTGGAGGTCACCGCATAGACCTTGTCGAACAGATTGTAGACCCGGAACGCGACCGTGGTCCGATCATCCGGCTTCCACCTGATGCCGCCATTGACCACATTGTATCCGGGCCGCAACTGGGTGTTGGCAAGGTCCGAGTACATGGCACCGACGATCTGCACGCCGCCATAGACCGACCAATTGGGCGCAAAATCCCAGGTCAGCCAGACGTTGGAAACCTGCTGCGGCACGTTGACCGGCACATTGCCATTGTAGCTGACCACCTTGCCACCGACCACCTGGCTGTTGTTGTCGTATCTGGCGCGCAGCAGCGCAAGATTGGCATCGACGCGCCAGCCATCGTTCAGCGCCAGCCCGATCGATCCCTCGACCCCGCGGGAAGATTGCTGACCGATCTGCAACGCCAGGCCGGCGGTCGGATTGCTTGGATCGGGAATGGTCAGGCCGGTCTTGACGATCTCATAGCCCGCCAGCGTCCACTCGCCGCGTCCGCCCCAGAACGACTGCTTGACCCCGATCTCGGTCTGCTTGCCGGTCGCAAGCTGGAAGGTTTTCTGCGATGTCGTCAGCGAGATCAGGTTGGTGACCGGATCGACGCCGACCGCGTACTGACCGTAGAACGCGAGGTTCTTGATCGGCTCGTAGACCAACCCGGTGCGCCAGCTGGTGCCGGACAGCGAAACGCCAAAGCTGTTCGCCGGCGTCCTGTAGTCGGTGCGATCGATATCGGGGCGATCATATCTGACGCCAGTGACGAGCGACAATTGATCGGTCAGCGACAGACGATCCTCGGCGAACAGCGCGTACTGATTCACGATCGAGTTGAAGCCGGGCGCGGTCGGAGACGTCGTCGCGAAGAATGAACCGGGATCGAAGACGTAGGGATTGACCGACGATGTACCGCTATAGGGCGAGTTGTTGGTGTGGGTGAAGTCGATGTGGTTGACGTCGAACCCGGCAACAAACTGGTTCGCAAGCCCGAAGACGTGACCGTTGAAGGTCGCATCCATTCGGTTGCCGACCTGCTTCTGGTCGTGGAAGATTTCGATATAGTTGTTGCGGTCGAGCAGCTGGGTCTTGGGATTCCAGGTGTAGTTCTCGATATCACGCCAGTGCCGCTCGCTGGTCAGGTAATACAGGGTGTTGTTGATCTTGATGCCGTCGGCGACATCCCACTCGGTCTTGAACTGGGTCCAGCTGTCCTGATAGCGGATCGTGCTGTCGAGCGCGTTGTAGTTCTTGAAGCGTAGCGCATCCTGGATCGAGCCATTGATCAGCGGGGTGCCAAAGTAGCGTGACGGACTGCGGTCGCCGTAATCTTCGGAAAGCGTGAAGGCGAGACTTTCCGACACCTGCGCACGCACGGCAGCTGAGATCACCACATTCGATGTCTTGTCGCGATCGACCCAGCCGTCCGACATGTTGCCGGTGGCGTTGACCCGGTAGGACACATTGGGGCTGATCGGACCGGTGCTGTCCACCGACAGCCGTCGCGTCATGTTGCTGTCGAGCGAGACCTCGGCCGCGTTGTAAGGCGTGCTCTGCGGCTTCTTCGGAACGACGTTGATGACGCCGCCGATCGCGCCTTCGCCGTACAACACCGAGGCCGGCCCACGCAGCACCTCGATGCGATCCGTGGACCAGGTGTCGTAGGGAAACGTCAGCGTGCCGGAGCCGATATAGAAGCGTGTTCCGTCATAGAGCGTCATCACCGAGTTGCTGCCGGCAAAGCCGCGGTCGCTGAACGACAGCCCGCCATTGCCGGGCGCCGGCGTCGCGATGAAGCCGGCCGCATTCTGCGTGACGGCATCGAGCACATTATGCTGGCCGCGTTCCTGGATGGTCTGCGCCGTGATGATCTCCACGCTGGCCGGCGTCTGCAATGGCGTCAGATTGAGCCGGCTGCCGGTGGTTCCCGGCTTGGTGGCATTCAGCGTCGGCGATGGCGATCCCGATGTCGATGCAGACGATGCGGTCGCGGGCTGCGGCGCGCCGCCGGCCACCGCGGTCGTTGCACGGCGGGACCTCGGTCGCGATGTGGTTGCGGTATTGGCTGCTTGCGCAGCGGGTTTCGGCTTGGCCGCGGCCGAAGGCGAGACTTCGATCGGATCGAGTTTCGTTGCAGGAGCGGACTGCGCCAGCACCTCGGCCGGCAGCAGCAGCGACGACAATGAGCAGAACAAACCGAGGCGCAGCCCCAGCGCAACGGAAGACGATGACGACATCAAGGAAACTCGCGGTAACGAGGCACGTCACCGCGAACGCGGACTGGCGCATTGCTCAACGAGCAACGTTCCGATCCCACCAGGACGCCCCCGCCCGATGTGCTCGCGTGTGACCACGACTGACGGCAGGTCTCCTGGCTCACGGGTCATCGCCTGTCGACGCCTTCCCGGGCCTGACAGCCCAGTGGCAAATTGACGAAAGGCTCGCCGTTTACAGTTGCGGGGACAGCTGCGGCATTGGGGTTTCCCTCGCACCGCATTCCCTTTTGATCCCCGAAGGGAACCGTCGACAAACGATTAAGAGCTACTCATCGGGCTGTCAATTCGCTGTGATCACCGCACACATGCTTTGCGGACAAGCGTTGCTGCAACGTCACTATTGATTGCCGTCATTTCATGGTGCCTCGACGCAGCCGTCCATAGTCGCATCGATCTCGCCGCGCGACAGCGCGCCCATCTCGGCGATGAATACGATGCGCGTGCGCGGCACGCCGGCCGCCGGCGCACCGCCCGCGGCCAATGTCGCGCGCCCACCGGCCAGTTGAAATACCATCGGCCGGCCGGGCTGCTCGACCGTTTCGAACAACCCCTTCGCCCGCGCGAGCTTCGGCGCCAGCCTGCCGATCGCCTGCTGCAATCGCGGCAGGAGCACCCGCCGCTCCGAGGTCCAACTCAGTGTCTCGAACCGGTCCGCTGCCGGCCGTCTCGGCGTAATCTCTCGCAGCGCCGGCACATGATCGAGATCCGCCGGGAACAGCAACGCCGCCGGCACCTCGCCGTGCACGGCATCGACCACGACCGCCGCCGGACGCACGGCGCGGACGGCATCGCGGATCGCGGCGCACGCGGCTGCGTCGGCGAGATCAATCTTGCTCAGCGCGACGATGTCCGCCGCCCGCAATTGCGAACGCAGCAGCGCATCATCCAGCGCGGTCACCGGTTGCGTCGCGTCGACCACGCACAGCACCGTCTCCAGCGGCGCCTCCTTCCAGATCACCGGATCCATCAGATTGCGCACGATGTCGGCGGGATCGGCGATCCCGCTGGTTTCGATCACGATGAACTCGGGACGCGGATCACGCCGCAGCAGGGTTGCGAGCGTGCGCAGCAGGTCGCCTTCCAGCGTGCAGCAGATGCAGCCATTGCTCAGGCTGACCACGCCATCGCTGGCGCCGGCGATCAACTCAGCGTCGATGTTGATCGCGCCGAAGTCGTTGACCACAGCCGCGATGCGCCGGCCTTGCGCATGCGCCAGCAGATGGTTGACGACCGTGGTCTTGCCCGCCCCGAGGAAGCCCGCGACCAGCAGGATCGGGACCGGCACGTCAGGCCCCGGTGACGGGCCGGCGCACCGGCCGGCCGGGACGTGCCGCGACATCGAGCACGCCATCCTTGATCAGCGGCTGGCCGCTGACCACGAGGTGCCGTACGCCTTCCGCCGGGCGATTCATGGCGGAGAAGGTCGCGCGATCGCTCAGCGTCTCGTAGTCGAACACCACGACGTCGGCATCGGCGCCCGCCTGCAGCCGGCCCTTGGCGCGCATCGCCGGCGTGCTCGCCGACAGGATCTCGGCCGGGATCAGCGCGCATTTGCGGATGCCTTCGAGCAGCGACACCTTCTTGCGCTCGCGCACCCATTCGCGGATGAAGCGGGTGAAGCACCCCGCCGAACGCGGATGCGAGGTGGCGTCGTCCGGCAGCGGCCAGGCATCGCCGGTGTAGGGGCGGCCATCCGACAGCGTCCACGGCATCGCGTCGGAGGCGATCGCGCCGCCCGGATACAGCACCGCCATGTCGAGCAGGTCGCGATGATGCGAGTTGTTCTCGATGTCGAGCACATGCCACAGCACCAGCGTGGAGGGCTCCGCGGCCTGCGCCGCCAGCAGCTCCTCGCGGCTGCCGAAGCGATGACCGTCGGTGACGCGCTGCACCGAATCGTAGCCGAGGCCGTTGCGCTCCTCGAACTTTGGATCGCTGAAGAAGGTCGCCGCCAGCACCGTCGAGCCGGTGCCATAGGGATAGGCCTCGACCGTGATCGGCAGGCCCTGCGCCTGTGCCTTCGCGATCAGCGCGACGCAGCGTTCGATGTCGGTCTTGCTCGACGAGTTGAAGTGGCAGATGTGCATATGAGCGCCGGTGGCGCCGGCATAGCCGATCAGGCGGATATAAGCCTCTGCCGCGCTTTCGGGGTCGATCCGCGACATGTAGGCGACGTGGGTGAAGGTCGGCACCGCGTGATTGGCGGCGAGCTGGCATACCGCGGTCAGTTCCTGGACGCCGGCACCGGGCGCATAGGCGTTGAGGATGCCGATGCCGATGCCGCCCTCGTTCAAGCCGTTGGCGAGACGTTCGAGAATGCCGCCAACTTCGCCCTCCGTCGCCACATTGTCGATCCAGCGGCGGTCGCGCATCGCGCTGCCGAACGATTCCAGCGAGCTCTCCGAATTGGAGCCGGTCATCGCGCCGATCCGGGCGAACGCCCAGTTGGCCGCGGCGCCGTAATTCAGCACCCGCCCCTTCTCGGCCTGCCGCTTGTACCAGGATGCGACGGGCAACACGCCGGCTTCGAGGTCGAGCGATGTCGTGACCCCGTCGAAGGCCTGCATGCGATCGGCCGGGATGGTCTGGCCATGCGCGTGCAGGTCGATGAAGCCGGGCGCCACCACGAGCCCGGTCGCGTCGATCTGCCGCTCGGCGCCGCCAAGCCCGGTGCCAACAGCCGCGATCTTGCCGTCGACAATCGCGACGTCGCCGACCGCGTCCATCCCGCTGGCCGGATCCACCACCCGGCCGCCGCTGATCACCAGACCACCCATCTCGCCATTCTCCGCATGTCCAAAATGAAGCCTCGACCGACGGCCCCATCAACGCTTACGACCGGCGCCATCCGGCGCCAACAGCCAAAATTGCATCGCTCTTATCGCAGCAACCCGGCAAGGATCGTCGCGACATGTTGTAGCGCAGCATCCTTCGCGCGGCGCCGGTGCCAGGCCAGATGCAGGGAAAATCCTGCCGCTTTGATCGGCGGCGGAAATGAGACCAACCCGCTGAAATCGGCGACCACCCGCGAGGGAAGCATCGCGATCATGTTGGAGCCGCGCAGCAGGCTTGGCACCATCTGAAAGGTCGGGACCACGAGCCCGATCCGCCGCGACAAATGCCGGCTCGCGAGCTCGGCATCGAGCGGCGAGCGGTTGTCACCACGGCCGGAGACGAGAACATGAGGATAGGCAAGCCATGTCTTGAGATTGAACGCCTTCGCAGCCGGATGCCGCGCCCGCATCGCCACGACGTAGTGCTCGACCATGACCTCCTGGCGATGGAGGTCGTCTTCGGCCGGCGGAAACACCGAAACGGCGAGGTCGCTGCTGCCGTCGATCAACGCCACGCGCGCGGCGTCGGCGCCATGCCAGGGCTGGATCACCAGATCGATCCCGGGAGCCGAGCGTTGCAATTCCTGCTGCAACGGCGGGACGACGAGCAGGGCGGGGTAATCCGTCATGGAGATGCGCAAGACCTGGCGAATGTCGGCGAGCCGCACCTGCGGCGGATCGACCAGTTCGGTCAGACCCGCGAGCAGCGATTTCAACGGCGCGCGCAACGTCTCGGCCTTCGGCGTCAGATACATCGTACCCCGGCCGCGCTCGAGCAGATCGTCGCGGAACAGCTCGCGGCAGCGTTGCAGGGCCGCCGACGTCGCCGGTTGCGACAGCCCGAGCCGGTCGGCAGCGCGGCTGACATGGGCCTCGTCCAGCAAGGCGTCCAGGATCACGAGAAGGTTGAGGTCGAGCGACCGTAAATTCATAGAACAGATAATACAGTAGATTTATTATCGATTGGAGTAATTTATGGGCCTGCCGCATGCTCGCTCCATCAACGCACAGGAGCCGACCACATGACCAAGACCCTCATTCTCGTCTTTCACCGCGATCTCTCGCAATCCAAGGCCAATGCCGCGCTGGCGGCCGCCGCGGCCAGCCTGCCCGGTGTCGAGGTCGTCGACATGCAGGCACTGTATCCCGGCGACATCGACATGTTCCGGGACGGTGAGCGCGAAGCCACCCGGCTGCTCGCCGCCGACCGCATCGTGCTGCAGTTTCCGATCCAGTGGTACTCCACCCCGGCGCTGCTGAAGGCATGGCAGGACGCGGTCCTGACGCGGATGTTCTACGTCGCCTATGAGACGGAGGGCCGGTTGCTCGAAGGAACCCCGCTGATGGTGGCGGCGACCGCCGGCAACGTGCACGACGCCTATCGCACCGGCGGCCGCAACATGTTTCCGATGATGGACTTGCTTGCGCCGCTGCGCGCCACGGCGCATCGCTGCGGGCTGCCGTGGTCCGACCCCTTCATCATGTACGAATCGGACCGGCTTTCACAGCAGGCGCTCGAAGCCGCAACCGCAGACTATGTCACCAAGCTCGAAGACTGGATCGCATCCACGCCGGCTCCCCTCAAGCAGGCGGCATAGGCCGGCTGCTCAAGCCCGGCAGCGCGCCGCGGCGGCAATCCTCTCCAGAGATCGTCGCCGGGTCTCGCCCGGCCTGCGACCATCCTTGGCGGCGTTCGGTCTTTCGCGATCGCCGCCTCGAACGCACGCCGCAGCCGGGGATTGTCGATCTGCGCCTCGAAGCCCCGCAGCACCGCCTCAGCCTGTATGTGGCGTCCGGAGATCGCGTGGCACAGCTCCGCGGTCGTCCTGCGGAAGAAGCTGAATGAGACGTCGGCGGCGCCACTCAACCGATCGAGTTCGCCGGCCACCGCCAGCACGTGCATCCGGTCGGCGTCATCGAGCGTCACCGCGAAGCGCAGGACGGCGAGTTGCCAGGCGCAGAGCAGCCTGCCCTGCGGTTCGGTCGCTCCTGCACTGCGCATCAATCGAACACCCCACGCGCCGATCGATGGCGCGGCGGGACTATCCCTTTGCAGCAATAGGTTTTCGAGGGGAGGCTGCGGGCGATCGCATAGGATTCGCATAAGCGGCGCGCCGGCCGTTACTGGCCGGACGCGCACTGCATGCTCAAATCCCCTCGAATTGCAGCCGCGCCAGCCGTGCATAGAGGCCGCCCGCGGCGACCAGTTCGGTGTGGGTGCCCTGCTCGACGATCCTGCCCTGGTCCATGACCAGGATGCGGTCGCAGGACAGCACGGTCGCCAGGCGATGCGCGATGACGAGCGTGGTGCGGTGGCGCATCAATTCCTCCAGCGCTGTCTGCACCAGCGTCTCGCTCTCGGCGTCGAGCGCCGAGGTCGCTTCATCGAGCAGCAGCAGCGGTGCATCACGCAGGATCGCGCGCGCGATCGCGATGCGCTGGCGCTGGCCGCCGGACAGCGTCACGCCGCGCTCGCCGAGCTGGGCGTCGAAGCCGCCGGGCAGCCGGCGCAGGAATTCGGTGGCATGGGCGAGATCGGCGGCGCGCTCCACTTCGGCATCGGTGGCATCGGGCCGACCGAACCGGATGTTCTCGCGGGCCGAGGCAGCAAACACCACCGAATCCTGCGGCACCAGCGCGATCCGCGCCCGCACCTCGGCCGGATCGGCCTGCCGGATCGGCACGCCGTCGAGCGAGATGGTGCCCGATTTCGGATCGTAGAAGCGCAGCAGCAGGTGGAACAGCGTGCTCTTGCCGGCGCCGGAGGGGCCGACGATCGCGACCTTCTCGCCTGAACCGACCTTCAGCGACACGCCGTCGACCGCGAGCGCATTGGGCCGGGTCGGATAGGCGAAGCTGACATCGTCGAAGCCGACATCGCCGCGCGCCGGCTGCGGCAGCGCCCGCGGCGAAGCCGGCGCCGCGATCTGCGGCTTGACGCGCAGGATCTCGAACAGCCGTTCGGCGGCGCCCGATGCGGCCGAGACCTCGCCCCAGACCTCGCTGAGCTGGCCGAGGCCGCTGGCGGCAAAGGCCGTGTAGAGAATGAACTGGCCGAGCCGGCCCGGACTGATGGCGCCGACCAGCACGTCGTGCGAGCCGACCCAGAGGATCACGACGACACTGGCGAACACGATGAAGATCACGATCAGCGTCAGCACCGCGCGCGCCTTGGTCGAGCTGCGCGCGGCTTGATAGGCCTGCTCCACTTCGCCGGCGAAACGCGTCGTGGCGAGCCGCTCGCCGGTATAAGCCTGCACGGTGCGGATCGCGTTGACCAGCTCGGACGCATAGGCGCTGGCATCGGCCAGCGTGTCCTGGGCGGTGCGCGACAGCCGCCGCACCCAGCGGCCGAACGCGACCAGCGGGATCACGATGATCGGGATCGCAAGCAGCACGAAGCCCGAGAGCCGCGGGCTCGTGATCACCATCATCGCGGCGGCGCCGAAGAACAGCATCAAATTGCGCAGCGCGATCGATACCGAGGCGCCGACCGCCGACTTGATCTGCGTGGTGTCGGCGGTGAGCCGCGACACCAGTTCGCCCGACCGCGCGGAATCGAAGAACGAGGGCGACAGCGAGATCAGATGCGCGAACACGTCGCGCCGGAGATCGGCGACGATGCGCTCGCCGATCGTCATCACGAGGTAGTAGCGCGAGGCGCTGGCACAGGCGAGCACCGCGACGACCGCGATCATCACGCTAAAATAGCTGTTGATCATCGCGATGCCTTCGGGCGTGAAGCCCATGTCGATCATCCGCCTGACCGCAACCGGCACGATCAGCGTGGTGATCGCCGCTGCTGTCAGCGAGATCAGCGCGAGGATCGCCCGTCCCTTGTAGCGCGCCACATAGGGCGCAAGCGCAAGCAGCGGCCGCAAGCGGGCACGGCTCTTCGCCGGCTCCGTGATCTGGCTCTCGATGAAGGCTTCCTCATCGAGCAACGCATCGCGCGGCGGCTCGGGGGCGCCGCGAGGGGTCTCAAGCTGTTCGGCTACACTCATTCTTCTTAGACCGGTTCTACCGCCCCCCACATAGGCCCGCCGACCCCCGGCTGGCAAATCCGCTGAAGCCCAATCCGGTGATGGGGTTGGCGCCCTTGCTTGAGGCCTTTCTTGGCTTGTTTTGGGGGGCTCCATGCGTTATAGAGCCGGCCAAATCCCGTACCTGAATGTCTTGAGATGGGCGCCGGCGCGCCGAAGGAACTGTCATGAAAGCCGATATTCATCCGAATTATCATACGATTAAGGTCGTCATGACCGACGGCACCGAGTACCTGACCCGCTCGACCTGGGGCAATGAAGGCGACACGCTGAACCTCGACATCGACCCCAAGTCGCACCCGGCCTGGACCGGCGGCACCCAGCAGCTGATGGACCGCGGCGGCCGCGTCTCGCGCTTCCAGAAGAAGTTTTCGGGCTTCCTCAAGAAGGACTAAAGTCCGCTTCGGGATTCCCCTCGCTGTCGAATGCAGAACGCCTCCGTTTCGGGGGCGTTTTTGTTTTTGGGCGCTCCGGGAAGATTGGACGAGCGGACGCACACTCTCTCCGAGCCGTCGTCCCGGCGCAGGCCGGGACCCATACGCCGCGGCGGATGTTGGAGGCGGGACTCGTCATTCCAGCATCGCTCAACAATCGCGTTCGGTGGTTATGGGTCCCGGCCTTCGCCGGGACGACACCGAGAATGGTGCACGGTCGCGGGTCATACGTCCTCATTCTCGCGGCATCATCTGCCCGGAGTTTTGCTTTTCGTTCCGCCCTCCTCTCACAGAGGGCGCAGGGAAAGCCGGGTGCCGATCGCACCCATGGGCCCCGAGCAATGGGTAGAAAGCTCGGGGGTAGGACCACAGGTGTAACCGGAAACAACCCGGCTTTCCCTGCGCGATGGGTTACGGCTTACTTCGTGCTCTCCCCGGCGAGACTTGGCTTGTTTGTCACCGTCTTCGCAACGCGCACCGCGCAATCGGAAAAGACACCTGCCACTTGGGCGTCAGGACCACACGACTTCACCGTCCGCCTCACGCGCACTCGTCAGTCGCGCATTCGGCGTCCACCGCATCTCGACCCGCGTTCGTGACGACCGCGAAGCGCCCCTCGATCGGATGAGACGGCCAGACCATACACTGAGTTGATCTACTGATAAACCGAAATATTTTCATGGCGGGGGCTTGACGCATTTTTGCTGAGTTGCCCGTCGGGTTATCTTGTCGCACCTGCCGCCCCCAAGCGGGTCTGCCGTCCTCAGGCGGCGCACACCCGATCATTGGGACGACTTCGGATCGATCGAGATCCTGACGAATCGCAGCTCCTTGACGCGGCCATCATCGACCGACAAAGCATCGCACTTACCGTCGTCGGCGCAGACGAACTTCAGATTCCCTATCGGAAAACCCGTCGTGAAGGCATCAGTTCCCACGGGTTGCAGATCGAGATCTCCTCGCAGGTAGCGCACTTTCAGCGCGTTCTCGCGAACGAACACGTCATAGATGACGCCGAGTTCCGCACTGTAGTAATGACCTTCGTATGCAGTGAGCCGATCCGCCGCAGGCTTGGTGATCGCTATGCGCCTCAGAGGAAGACTGGCGCCGTTCTGGTGCAGGATCGCGTGCTGCACCGTTCCTCCCGGCGTTACTTCATCGAAGACGACTTCGGCAGAGACGACCCTCAGTCGGAACGCGGTGTTGGAGACCGCGTACATCGGAAACGATGGCTGGCCGGTCGCGCGCGTGACGAGGTGATCATTGTCCTTGCTGAACGAAATGATGAATCCCGGCCTGAGTTCATAGTCGCCAACATAGGCATCGAGGAGCTTGGGGTCGACTGCAACTTCCGGCTTGTCGTCAAGCGCCTGCTTGTCAGAAGCGGGCTGCATCAGGTCCTTCAGATAGATGTCTGCGATCTCGAACGACAGTGCCGCTGGATTCAGATCTCCCGCGTTTGCGAGGATCACGACCGAGAAATGCTGGTCCGGAAACCTGAGAATATTGGTCCGATAGGCGGCGTCGCCGCCCGAGTGCTCGACCGTCCTGAGCCCGCGATACTTTCCGATGAACAGGCCGGACGCGTAGTTGATGTCCTTGCCGTTGTTGAGCTTGCCTTTCTGCTGCATCTCGGCGAGCAGCGCCGGGCCGCCGGCTTCGGCCGTGTAGAAGTTCTCGTCCCAGCGCGCCAGATCGCCGACCGTTGAAAACAGGCTCGAAGGCCCGACCGTCGAATAGCTCAGCGCGATGTACTGGTACTTGCCGTCCGGCCGTCGCGCGTAGGAATAGGCCCGGTCCTTGACGACGGTGCCGTATCTGTCCTGGAAGTGCGTGTTCGACATACCGAGAGGATCGAAGATGCGCTGCTTCGCGAACTCGGCCAGCGTCTTGCCGGACACTTGCTGCACGACCATCGCGAGCAGGGTGTAGCCGCTGTTGCTGTAGAGGAATTGATCGCCGGGCGCGAAGTTCAACCCGGTCTGTTGAAACAGCAGGCGCGCGACATCATCGTCCGTGATCTCGTCGTCAAGCCGCCACCCTGCGAGGGCCAGAAGATTCCACTGGTCGCGAACGCCGCTCGTGTGATGAAGGAGCTGGCGGATCGTTATCACCTTGCCGAAATCGTGCAGCTTCGGAACATACTTGCGAACGTCATCATCCAGGGACAGCTTTCCGTCCTGGACGAGCAGGTAGATCGCGAAGGCGGTGAACTGCTTGGAGACCGATGCCAGGTGAAACACGGTTGCCGGCGTATTGCGGATGCCATACTCCAGATTGGCCGCGCCATAGCCTTGGCTGTAGATGATCTTGCCGTCTTGCAGGACGGCAACGACGGCACCGGGCGAGTTCGGTTCGGCCCATCGGACAAACAGCTGATCGACGGCGCGCTCGGCCGACGCTCGGTCTGGCGTTGCGGCGATCGGGGACTCCGATCGAGAGCCGGTGGCACCAAGCGCCGAAAGACACAGCGCCGCAACCGCAATAGTCCTGAAAAGCATAACGACTCTCCCGGTCGATGCTGCGAAGCGTCGCGCCATGACCGTAACACAAAGGCAGTTGGGGTTGCCGTCCTCATCAAAAAGTGAGGCATCTGCCCCTAGCGATCCTGGAACGCCAGCCGCGCGCCGAGTGCGATCAGGATGCTGCCGCCGATCCGCTGCATGATCCGTTGCGATCGCCGGGAGCGTTGCAGCTTCGACATCACGGCGCTGGCAAAGACGACGCAGACGATATCGACCGCCGAGAAGGTCAGGTTGACGATGGTGCCGAGCAGGAACAGTTGGGCCCAGACCGGCAGACTCGCCGTCGCATCGACGAATTGCGGCAGGAACGCCAGGAAGAAGATCGCGGTCTTCGGATTGAGCACCTCGACGACGATGCTTTGGGCGAAGGCGCGCTCGGCGGAGAGCGGCGCCAGCGTGGGACGCTTGGTGTTGTCTCGATCGCGAAACAGCGACAGGCCGAGCCAGACCAGATAGGCCGCGCCGGCGAGCTTCATCGCGGTGAACAGCGGCGGTACCGCATGAAACAGCAGCGCGAGGCCGGCGGCCGCGGCGACGACATGGACGTAGCCGCCGAGATGCAGCCCAAGCGAGGCCATCAGCCCCGCGCGCCGGCCGCCCGCCAGGGTGCGGGCCGCAGCATAAAGCATCGCTGGCCCGGGGATCAGCGCGAAGGTGGCGGTCGTAATGGCGAAGGCAAGATACAATTCCATGTGAGGTTCAATCTCCGGACGATAAGGGGCTGATCGGCCGCTACTCCCCAGCAGCCGTCATTGCAAGCGAAGCAATCCATCTGCCCGCGTCTACCAAGGGATGGATTGCTTCGTCGCTATCGCTCCTCGCAATGACAGGCTGCGAGCCTCAATTCGCCGGGATCATCGCCGCGACCTCATGATCGACGGGGTTGTCGCTTTCGCCGAGTCCGGCGATGACGCCGGCGCGATCCTCCTGCTTGCGGTTCTGGCTCATCTTCTTCTTGGCATCGATCCGGGTGATCGGCATCCGGAAGCCGACGATGCCGCGCAGTTGGGCCTTGATGAAATCATCCGGCGCGTCGCTGACCTGCCAGGCTTCCGCGCGCGGCTTCTCGTGCAGCTCGGTCAGCCGGGTGACGACATCGAGCAGGCGATCGGCATCTTCGAAGAATTCGGCCGCGCCGTAGGCGTGCACGGCGACGTAATTCCAGGTCGGCACCACCTTGCCGTGCTCGGCCTTGGTCACATACCAGGACGGCGTCACATAGGCGTCGGGACCCATGAAGATCGCCATCGCCTCGCCGGTCGCAGGCAGCTTCCATTGCGGATTGGGCCGCGCGACGTGGCCATAGAGCGTGCCGTACTCGCCCTCGTGTGCGTTGAGGATCAGCGGCAGCGGCGTGCCGATCAGGCCGTCCGCGGTCGCGGTGACCAGCGTCGCGAGCCGTGAGGCCTGCATCGCGGCGTGGATCGGGCCGAGCTCATCCATCTTGAAATGCGGCGGCAGGTACATCGCGAACCTCTTGCAGACCTCTTGGTCGTCCCCATCACTTGTTGCTCGCAGCATAGCGCCGAAGTGGTCTATGATAAGAGCCACTTTCGATCATCTTAAATGGTCCACTATGCCCCGCCTGCGCGCCACGATCAGCATCCCCTCGCTCGGCGCGATCGACCGCGCCGCCGGCCAGGTCGGGCGCCAGCTCGCGCAGGCCCTGCGTGCTGGAATCACCAAGGGCGAACTGAAGGCCGGGGAATTCCTGCCGTCGACGCGGGCGCTGTCGGCATCGCTCGGCGTCGCGCGCGGCACGGTGACCGAGGCCTTCGAGCAGTTGCAGGCCGAGGGCTATCTGGTCTCGCAGGTCGGCGCCGGCACCCGTGTCGCGCCGACCTTTGCCGAACCGGCACGACCCGTCGGCCCGCCGGCTGGTCGCGGCCCGAACAAGTCAGCTCCGATCCAATTGCCGCCGCGCGCGGCGCGGCTGGCCAAGGTGGCGGCGGCGTTCACGCCGATGCCGGAAGTCCCGTTCGCGATCGCGGTCCCGGGCGGCGCCGTCGCTCCCGACGACAATTGGCGCCGCCTCGGCAACCGTGTGCGCGCCTCGCGCGCGGCGGCGCCCGCGAGCTACGGCGATCCGCGCGGCTTGATGGAGCTGCGGCAGGCGATCGCCGACTATGTGCGCAAATCCCGCGCCGTGCATTGCGAGCCCGAGCAGGTCGTGATCACGGCCGGCACGCAACAGGGATTGTATCTCGCCGGTCGCGTGCTGCTGTCGCCGGGTGATCCGGTGTGGACCGAGGATCCCGCCTATCCCGGCATGACCGCCGTGCTCGACGATCTCGATCTCGTCACCACGCGCGTGGCCGTCGATGCGCAAGGCATCGACGTCGACGCCGCGATCGCGGCGTGCCCGGATGCCCGCGCGGCGTTCGTAACCCCGTCGCATCAATATCCGCTGGGGATGCCGATGAGCATGGCCCGCCGCAACGCGCTGGTGGCGTGGGCACAGCTCAGCAATGGGTGGATCGTCGAGGACGATTACGACAGCGAGCTGCGCTATGCCGGCCATCCGTTTCCGTCGATGCAGGGTCTCGCGCCGTCACGCGTGATCTATCTGGGCACGCTGAGCAAGGTGCTGTTTCCCTCGCTGCGGCTCGGCTATGTCGTGGCGCCTCCGCCGCTGATCGATGCCTTCGCCGGCGCCCGCGCCCTGCTCGACCGCCACTCGCCGACCGCCGACCAGCACGTGCTGGCGGCCTTTATGCGCGAGGGGCTGTTCGAAGCGCATATCCGGCGGATCCGCGGCGTCTATGCCGCGCGGCGCGCGACATTGATCGCGGCGCTGACGCGTCACATGCCGGATGACGTCACGCTGCAACCGAGCGACCAGGGCATGCACCTGCTGCTGTGGCTGCCACCGCGCTTCGACGATGTGCAATTGGCGAGAGCCGCGCTTGCCGAGGGCATCGTGGTGCGGCCGATTTCATCGATGTACAAGAGTGAGCCACGGTCGGGCCTGATGCTCGGCTTCGGCGGGTTCGAGCCGGACGAGCTTGAGGCAGCGGCGGTACGGCTGCGACACGTCATGGATCAAAGCCGATCGCCGCAGTTCAATGCCGATTGAGCTATTTCTGTTCGGCCTGCTCCGGCCGAATGGTCATGGTGTGGACATGCTTCGGCTCGTCCAGCGGGGTCGGCCGCGCGCCTCGTTCCCGTTCGGCAGCTTCGACGCGAGCCTTGGCGTCCTCAATCAGCGCGACGCAAGTCGATTGATCAATAGTAAATTCGAAGGGGGAGACGCCGGACGCAGAAAGGACTTGATGGATCACCACTCCATTTTTCTGAAGCAGCCCTACGCGGCCATCAAAGCAAAACTTACCTGCAAATCGAAGTCGCCGGTCCTCGCCCTCGGCCTTGTTGCGAGGAAGCATTCCCGCATCATTCGCTCTGTAACGCACGTCGACGACATTGTCGTGCGATGTCGCAGCTTCGAAGGCTATCGGCATGGTCGCCGGATTTGGCACCTTCGCTTCAAACGCGTGAGCCATCGCGTCGATGGAACGAGCAATTGCCTGGGCCATTTCCGCAGGCGTCTTGGGCTCCGGATGACCGGCCGTCTGGCCGCCAGCATTGCCAATTGCGGCCACTGCGAGCACCCCCGAAGCGGTCGCAGCTATGAGTAGCTTTCGCCGAGAGACCACGCCGTAAGCCCGTTATTTCCCGACATGCGCTACCCCTGGTTCGGGAGGCACGGCGGGTTGAAGTACATTGTAGACGATTACACCAAACATGCACCAACCGAAGGCGCAAAGAAGAACGCGGAAACGTTTGCGGTTGTAGTCAGCCAGCAAGAAGGTGCCGCCGAAATACGATGAAGGACTAAGGTCGCGGGCCACGTACGCAGCCCAGATCATTCGCAGCAAGGTCCACCCGAAGACCAGCCATCCGAGCACGACCCAGGCGAGAAAAAATTTCTCCAATGGTCGTCTCCGGTAGGGGGACCGAATGCGCCAGCGATGCCTCTCGGCACCGGTGTTACTGCTCGAACGCCGCCTTGAGGCGGTTGAGCTGCGGCACCAGCGGGTTGCCGATGGTCGAACGATCCGGCGCCGGCGCGTGAATCGTGGTGTCGAGCCGGCGGACACGCGCCTGCAAATCCATCGAGCGGGCGATCAGCTGCTGCAATTGCTCGGGCAACTTCGTCACCATGTCGGCCGGGCCAGGATCGGCAGCCGACAGCTTGACCTTGGTCTTTTCGCGATTGGCCTGGGTCAGCGTCATCTCGCCTTCCTTGACCGCGCGGTGCAGCAGCAGCCAGGAGGCGAGCTGCATCAGCCGGGTGGTCAGGCGCATGCTCTCGGTGGCATAGGTCAGGCTGACGGAGCGTTCCAGCGCCTTGGCCTCGGCGCGGCCGTCGCCGTCGAGATAGGCGGCGGTCTGCTCGACCAGGTCCATGCCTTCCCGGAACAGCACGCCAAATGCCGCAGAATTGGTCAGCCGTTCGCTGAACAGCACAAGCCCGACTTCGCTCTGGGAACGATCGGCCATGGTTAACGCCCTCACACCACCGTAACGCCCGCCGGCGTCTGATGCGCCAGCTTATGATGAACAAATCATTGCGCGGGCGCGCCGAAGAGTCCAGCCGCAACCCGATTTATGGTTTCCAGCTGATGGGACGCAACAAAAAAGAGCCGCCGTTTCCGGCGGCTTTTGAAGTTGATAACAGGGAGGCGTCAAACAGAGTGGACAGGAGCCACTCGGTGTCCAAACGAGGACAATGCAGTCATAATCGAGAAAGCTTAATCAATCGTAAATGAACGGATTTCTTGACGCTTTGTTTGCCACGTCGGCCATTGACCGAGTTTGGCACAGGCCCTCGCTGGTCCCCACGCGTCGTCCCGGCCTGGTGCGCCATTGCGCACGGGGCCAGGACCCATAGCCCCCAGTGCCCGCGTTGCACGTGGCTGTGGCCCAACCTTACGCAACGAGGAACAGCGGTGGTTATGGGTCCCGGATCGCGCTCGCTTACTCGCTTGTCCGGGACGACGTGATGTGATGTCGCTGGCTACGACTTGAAGAACGCGTTGGCGGCATCCTTCGACGCACGCTTCTTCGACATCGCCTCCTTCAGGCGATCGACTTCGGTGGTGAGCAGCGCGATGCGCTCGGTCAATTCCTCGACCGAGAGCAACGAGAGATCCTGTCCGATCTCGTGGCTGATCTTCTTCCGCGGCCGGTCCTCATCCTCAATCGGCATGTGTCCTCCCGGCGATGTGATCTGGCGCCTTGGGCCCAGAGATGTTAGATCTGCATACGAGGAGAATTTTGCAGTGACTTTCGTGTGCGCGCAACATCTGACGCGAATGCCCCGGCCCGACCGCAAGGAGTCTGACCGGACGGGATAGCGCGCGTCTGCGCGCGAGGCATGAGCCGACCCCAAGCCCTTCCGATCATGCGGGAGGGCTTTTTGATTTTTCCGATTTGATTTTCGGGGTCGGCATCAGCCAACGCGAAAGACCCTCACCCATGAGCAAGATTCTCATCACCAGCGCCCTTCCTTACGTAAACGGCGTCAAGCATCTCGGCAATCTCGTCGGCTCGCTGCTGCCCGCCGACGTCCACGCCCGCTTCCGGCGGCAGATCGGCTGCGACGTGCTGTTCATCTGTGCGACCGACGAGCACGGCACGCCGGCCGAGCTCGGCGCCATCGAGGCCGGACAGGATGTCCGCACGTTCTGCGACGCGCAACACGCCGTCCAGGCCGACATCTACCGGCGCTTTGGCCTCGCCTTCGATCACTTCGGCCGCACCAGTTCGCCGCGCAACCATGCACTGACACAGCATTTCTATCGCCGGCTCGATGCCGCCGGGCTGATCGCGGCGCAGACCTCGCAACAAGTTTGGTCGCCGCTCGACCAGCGCTTCCTGCCCGACCGCTACGTGCTCGGCACCTGTCCGCATTGCGGCGATCCCAACGCGCGCGGCGATCAGTGCGACCATTGCGGCACGCTGCTCGACCCGCCGGAGCTGATCGCGCCGCGCTCGGCGCTGTCAGGCGACCGCGCGCTCGAGATCCGCGACAGCCGTCATCTGTTCCTGCGCCAGTCGCAACTCGTCGAGAAGATCGGCGCCTGGATCGACAGCCGCGCGGGATGGCCGCCCTTCGTGGTGTCGACCGCAAAGAGCTGGCTCAATGCCGAGCTGCGCGACCGCTGCATCACCCGCGATCTCGCCTGGGGCATCGCGGTGCCGCGCGAGGGCTTCGACGGCAAGGTATTCTATGTCTGGTTCGATGCGCCGATCGGCTACATCGCGGCGACGCAGCAATGGGCGGACGCCGCGCCCGATCGCGACTGGCGCGATTGGTGGTGGCAAGCCAGTGACGTCAGCTACATCCAGTTCCTCGGCAAGGACAACATCCCGTTCCACACCGTGAGCTTTCCGGCGACGCTGCTCGGCTCCGGCGAACCATGGACCACCGCCGACGTGATCAAGGGATTCCACTGGCTGAATTACGAGGGCGGCAAGTTCTCGACCAGCCGCAAGCGCGGCATCTTCACCGATGCGGCACTGGAGGAACTGCCGGCCGACCTCTGGCGCTGGTGGCTGATCGCCAACGCGCCCGAAAGTGCCGACACCGATTTCGGCGTCACGCGGTTCGTTGCCGATGTGAACAAGGATCTCGCCGATATCTTCGGCAACCTCGTCAACCGCATCACGAGCTTCGCGCATCGTGCCTTCGACGGCCGCATTCCGGATGGCGGCGCCCCCGGTGACGCCGAGCATCGGCTCGCGCGTGATCTGGAGCAACGCATCGCGGCGCTGCACCGCCATCACATCGCACTGGAGTTTCGCGCCGCCGCGGCGACTACGCGCGCGATCTGGGACGTCGCGAACGCCTACCTGCAACACGCAGCCCCCTGGACGGCGATCAAGTCCGATCCAGACCGCGCCGCCGTCATCACCCGCATTGGGCTCAATCTGGTCGCGCTCTGCGCCACGCTGGCGTGGAGCATCGTGCCGGGTCTGTCGGAACGCGTGCTCGGCGCACTCGGCCACGACGATGCGGTGCCGTGCTGGCCCAATGGCCCAGTGCTCACGCTGCTGGATCGCGGTGCCGGCACGCCGGTCGCGCGGCTCGGCCCGCTGGTCGAGAAAATCACCGCGGAGAAGGCCGACCATCTGACGAGGCGGTTCGGGACGTAATGGCGTTTCGCTCCGTTCGAAAAGGCGTTATGCCATCCGCCAATCCTCTTCCCTGACCAAGGACGAACCATGTCGAACCTGCCCGCGCAAATGACCGTCGTTGCCATCAGCAAGCCCGGTGGCCCGGAGGTGCTGGTGCCGGAGACCCGCGCGTTGCCGGTGCCGAAGGCCGGCGAAATCCTGGTCAAGGTCGCGGCCGCCGGCGTCAATCGCCCCGACGTCGCGCAGCGCTCCGGCTCCTATCCGCCGCCGCCCGGCGCGAGCGACCTGCCCGGCCTCGAGATCGCGGGCGAAGTGGTGGCGCTCGGCGAAGGCGCCAAGCACAAGATCGGCGACAAGGTGATGTCGCTGGTCGCCGGCGGCGGCTACGCGCAATATTGCATCGCGCAGGACGCGCAGGCGATGACCGTGCCGTCCTCACTGTCGATGCAGGAAGCCGGCGCTACTCCGGAAACCCTGATGACGGTGTGGCACAATGTGTTCGAGCGCGGCGCGCTGAAGGCCGGCGAGACGCTGCTGATTCACGGCGGCTCGTCGGGCATCGGCACGATGGCGATCCAGCTTGCCAAGGCGTTCGGCGCCAAGGTGATCGTCACCGTCGGCTCGCAAGACAAGGCCGATGCCTGCCTGAAGCTCGGCGCCGATCATGCGGTCAACTACAAGACCGAGGATTTCGTCGAGGCGGTGAAGACGGCCACCGGCGGCGCCGGCGCCAATGTCATCCTCGACATGGTGGGCGGCGACTATATCGACCGCAACTACGACGCCGCCGCGGTCGAGGGCCGCATCGTCCAGATCGCGTTCCTGTCGGGAACACCCAAGACCACGGCCAATTTCTCCAAGCTGATGATCAAGCGGCTGCACCACACCGGCTCGACCTTGCGTCCCCGTAGTAATGCGGACAAGGCGGCGATGGTCGCGGCGATCGAGGCAAAGGTGCTGCCCTTGCTGCGCGAAGGCCGCGTCAAGCCGCTGATGGACAGCACATTCCCGCTGGAAAAGGCCGCCGACGCGCACCGCCGCATGGAGACCAGCGAACATATTGGCAAAATTGTGTTGGTCGTCTAATTCTCAACGTGGAAGCAGGGGCGGAAACCCTTTGATTCCCTTCGCATTCGTGTCATTTATCGCGCCACCTCCGGGCCGGTCGCCGGATCCGGGCAGTTTGTCGATCGCGGAGTACTGACATTGCGTCTGATCAGGTGCCTTGCGCTGCTCGCGCTGGGCCTCATGATGTTTGCCGCTGCGCCTGAAGCGTATGCGATCGACGCGGTCAGCGTGCGCAGCGATGCGCCGGCGATCGACCTGACAGCGGTGCTCGACCATCAGCGCAGTGAAGGCGATCGCATCCAGGTCTCCACCGCGCCGGGAACCGACGGCATCGTGCGCCGCATCGAGGTTCGCGCCCGCGAAGGCGGCCAGAACTGGGTGGTGTTCGCGCTCGCCAACAACACCGACGACCAGCTCGACCGCCTGATCGTCGCGCCGCATTACCGCATCGTGTCGTCAGGCCTGTTGTGGCCAGACCTCGGCCTGTCGCGCATCGCGACCATCACGCCCTCGGTCGGCGATCGTCCCGAGCGGCAGGAGAGCCCGACCGCCGACGTGTTCCGCATCACGCTCGATCCCGGCGCCGTCGTCACCTATGTCGCCGAACTGCGCACCGACAAGCTGCCGCAGCTCTATCTGTGGGAACCGGACGCCTACAAGGACAAGGTCAACTCGTTCACGCTGTACCAGGGCATCGTGATCGGCATCTCGGGCCTGCTCGCGCTGGTGCTCACGATTTTGTTTGTGGTCAAGGGCAGCATCATGTTCCCGGCCGCCGCCGCGCTGGCCTGGGCGGTGCTGGTCTATATCGGCGTCGACTTCGGCTTCTGGGGCAAGGTGCTCGACATGTCGAACAACGCCGAGCGCGTCTGGCGCGCGGCGGGCGAGGCGATCCTCGCGGCGACATTGCTGGTGTTCCTGTTCGCCTATCTCAACCTCAGTCGCTGGCACGTGCGCTACTCGCACATCACGATCGGCTGGCTGGTCTTCCTCGGCTCGCTGGTGGCGCTGGCGCTGTTCGATCCCGCGGTCGCCTCCGGCATCGCGCGGATGTCGCTGGTGATGATCGCGTTCGCCGGCTTCGCCCTGATCGTCTATCTCTCGACCCACGGCTTCGACCGCGCGGTGCTGCTGATCCCGACCTGGTTCCTGCTGGTGGTCTGGGTAATCGCAGCCGGCATGACGGTGGCGGGCTCGGTCACCAACGACATCGTCGGCCCGGCGCTGCTCGGCGGCCTGGTGCTGATCGTGATGCTGATCGGCTTCACGGTGATGCAGCACGCCTTCGCCGGCGGCGGCGCCACCACCGGCGTGGTCTCCGATGTCGAGCGACGGGCGCTGGCGCTGACCGGCTCCGGCGACCTGATCTGGGACTGGGACGTCTCCGCCGACAAGGTGTTCACCAGCCCCGAGACCGAGGCCCTGCTCGGCCTGAAGCGCGGCACGCTGGAAGGCCCGGCGGCGAAATGGCTCGAGGTGCTGCACCCGCTCGACCAGGACCGCTTCCGCGCCGCCCTCGACAGCGTGCTCGACCAGCGCCGCGGCCGCCTGGTGCAGGACTTCCGGCTGCGCACGCCGGACGGCCACTTCATGTGGTTCGCACTGAAGGCGCGGCCGGTGGTCGGCTCCGACGGCGAGGTCTCGCGCGTGGTCGGGACCCTCACCGACGTCACCGAGTTCAAGAACTCCGAAGAGCGGATGCTGCACGACTCGGTGCATGACAATCTGACCGGCCTGCCGAACCGCCGCCTGTTCATGGACCGCCTCGGCGCGGTGGCGAACCTCGCCAAGACCATGCCGAGCCTGCGGCCGACCCTGATGGTGATCGACCTCGACCGCTTCAAGCAGGTCAATGATTCCGTCGGCATCGCGGTCGGCGATTCCATTCTGCTGACGCTGGCGCGGCGGCTGACCCGCATCCTGAAGCCGCAGGACACGCTGGCGCGGATGGCGGGCGACCAGTTCGGCCTGATCCTGCTGTCGGAGCAGGACCCGGCGCGGATCACCAATTTCGCCGAGACCATCCGCAAGACCATCCGCGCCCCGATCGCCTTCAACGACCGCGAGATCTTCCTGACCGCCTCGATCGGGCTTGCGCTGTCCGATCCGCAGGCGCCGCTCACCGACGAGATCATCAAGGACGCCGAACTTGCGATGTATCATTCGAAGCGGATCGGCGGCGATCGCATCGACGTCTACAAGCCGGCAATGCGGGCGCGGAAGACCGACCGCCTGACGCTCGAGAGCGATTTGCGCCGCGCCATCGAGCGGCAGGAGCTCACGATCCTGTACCAGCCGATCGTACGGCTGGAGGATCGTGCGATCGCGGGCTTCGAGGCGCTGGTGCGCTGGGACCATCCCAAGCTCGGCCGGATGTCGCCTTCGGAATTCATCAACGTCGCCGAGGAGACCGGCCTGATCGTCGATCTCGGCATGTTCGTGATGGACCAGACCGCGCGCCAGCTCGCGGTGTGGCAGCGCGCGATGCGGGCGCGCGAGCCGATCTTCGCTTCGGTCAACGTGTCGTCGCGGCAGTTGCTGCGCCACGACCTGATCCACGATATCCGCACCGTGCTGTCGCGCTCCTCGGTGGCGCGCGGCACGCTCAAGCTCGAATTGACGGAATCGCTGGTCATGGAGAACCCGGAGCACGCCGCCCAGATGCTGGCGCGGATCCGCGAACTCGGCACCGGTTTGTCGCTCGATGATTTCGGCACCGGCCATTCCTCGCTGTCCTATTTGCAGCGCTTCCCGTTCGACACCATCAAGATCGACCAGTCGTTCGTCCGCACCACCAGCCGCGGCACCCGCCCGGTGATCCTGAAATCGATCATCGCGCTGGCGCATGATCTCGGCATGCAGGTGGTGGCGGAAGGCGCCGAGACCGATTCCGACGCCGTCGAGCTCTACCAGCTCGGCTGCGAATACGCGCAGGGCTTTGCGTTCGGCGAGCCGATGGACGCCGACGCCGCCACGCGGCTGCTCACCGAGGAACGGCTGGAAGCCGCGAGCTAAGGCTCCGGCGGAAGCAAATCTGTCGCCCCGACTTCCGATGTCATACTCCGCGAAAGCGGAGTAGCCAGTACGCCGCGCCGTCGCCGTATCGCGATGAAGGCCCTGGAATACTGGATCGCTCGCTTTCGCGGGCGATGACGTTGCTCCCGCTAACGCGGCTTCGGCATGCGCTTGAACTTGACGCTCTTGCCGTCGGTCTGGCGCGTAGCGATGTAGCCGGCCTCGAGGCAGGCTTCGCGCTGCGGCATCTTCTCCTGCGGGCTGCGCAGGGTTTCCCACCACGAGGCGCGATGCGCGGCGCGCGGCAGCGCCGCGTCGATGATCGTCTCGATCTCGTCGAAAGTCAGCACGAACTCAGGCAGATGCTGCTTCTTCAGATAATCCCGCAGCGTGTCGTAGTCGTTCACAACGTCCTCGATGACAAGATTCAATATACCGGCAACCACCCGTTAACCCATTCGGAGGCCGCTGTCGCCATTTAAGGCGACAACAAGATTTCCCGATGCATGACGGCTTTTTGGAGCTGAGAATGCCACTTCGACGGGGAAACGACGCAAAACGGCGCTGGCGGCTATCGGCAAAGCTGCTGATCGCCGCGGCGGTTGCGACCGTCCTCGGCTTCTCCGCGGTCTGCACCGGCGTGATGCTCGACATGCGCCGCGGCGAGGAGGAACTGGCGCGCCGGACCCTGGAGAATCTCGCGTCGGGCATCGAGGCCGACATCAGCCGCAATGTCGAGCTCTACGACCTGTCGCTGCGCGCGGTCGCCAGCAATCTCGAGATGCCGGAGATCCGCAATGTCAGCAAGGAGCTGCGCCAGTTGATCCTGTTCGATCACGCCGCGACCGCTCAGCATTTCGGCGCGATCCAGGTGTTCGACGCGGCCGGCAACCTGACCATCGACGCCGCAAGCCTCGATCCGCGACCGGAGAACCGCAGCGACGAGGAATACTTCACGGCCCATCGCGACCATCCCGACACCGGGCTCTATGTCAGCCGGCCGATGCTGCATCGCGGCTCCTACGCCATCGTGTTGAGCCGGCGCATCTCCGGCGACGACGGCCGCTTTCTCGGCGTCGTGGTCGGCTCGATCCGCTTCAGCTATTTCCACGACCTGTTCGGCCGCTTGAACCTCGCGCCGGGCGACACCATCACCGTGTTGCGCCGCGACCGCACCATCATCATGCGAACGCCGTTCGATCTCGACGTGATCGGCAAGAACCTCGCGGAGCAGCTGGACTGGAAGGCCGAGAACCTGAAGGTGGGCGGCGCCTTCTCGGGCAAGGGTCCGGTCGACAGCACGCCAAGGCTCTATGTCAGACGCAGCGGCGCCGGCCCGCTCTACGTCGTGGTCGGCAAGCCGCTCGAAGCGGTTTTCAACCTCTGGCGCACCGAGGCGATCCGGATCGGCGCAATCATGGCAGTGCTGATCCTGTTCGTACTCAGCGCGGCGATGGTCCTTGCCCGCGAGATCGTCCGCCGCGCCGACGCCGAAGACAAGCTCGAGGAACTGGCGACGACCGACGCCCTCACCGGCCTGAAGAACCGGCGCAAGTTCGACAGCGAGATCGATCGCGAGTGGCGGCGAGCAAGCCGGCACGGCCAACCGGTTGCGCTCCTGATGATCGATGCCGATCACTTCAAGGCCTACAACGACACCTATGGGCATCAGGCCGGTGACCAGGTGCTGGTCGGGATCGCGATCTGCATCTCGGACGCGGTGCGTCGCGCCGGCGATTGCCCGGCGCGCTTCGGTGGCGAGGAATTTGCCGTGCTGCTGCCCAACATGACCGCGCTCGAGGCTTTCAAACTGGCTGAAGCCATCCGCGGCAAGGTCGCGCAATGGTGCGAGGGCGAATCGATCACGACGGTGAGCATCGGCGTCGCCAGCATGCGCCCGATCGCCGGCCAGCAGGCGGCCGACCTGATCGAGGCCGCCGACAAGGCGCTCTACGCCGCCAAGGCCAACGGCCGCAACCAGTCGGTGCTCGCGACCGTTCCGAAGATCGCGCTGGTGGCGTGAGGTCGAAGCCGGCAGCAGCGAGATGCCGGTTGCACATCGAGCATCGAGCCACGCAACTCTCACCCCATCGTCGTCCTGGCGAAAGCCAGGACCCATAACCACCGAATTTGCTGGTGAACGGGAACGTGGCCCCAGCGCCGCGCAGCAGCGAGCATTTGGGGTAATGGGTCCCCTGAGTTCCCAAACGAAGTGCAACACTTCCATCTGGAGGTGTTGCCATGGGGCGGACTTACAAGCAGCTCTGCCTGGAGGAGCGATGCGAGATTGCCAGGCTTTCGGCCGGTGGCAGCTCGATCCGGCAAATCGCGGCAGCTTTGGATCGCCCGCCATCAACGATCTCTCGGGAGCTGAACCGCAATTCTGGCGTTCAGGTCGGTTACAAGCCCAGCTATGCCCAGCAACAGATGCGAGCGCGGCGCTGGACGGGCTCTCGCCTCGAACGAGAGCCCGGCCTGCGCCGCGCGGTGTTGGAACGTCTTGGTCGGGGCTGGTCGCCCGAGCAGGTCGCCGGCCGGCTGGCGCGTGAGCACGGCCGCAGGGTGATCTCCTATGAGAGCATCTACCGCTTCATCTATGCCCAGCTCACCCGCACCTCGGACTTCAGCTGGCGGCGCTATTTGCCGCGCGGCAAGAGCAAGCGCGGTCGTCGCGGCAAGCGGGGCGGCAGTCCCGCAAGCTTCATCGAAGGCCGTGTTTCGCTGGATCAGCGCCCCATCGAGGTCGCCGATCGCAAGACCCCGGGCCATTGGGAGGCCGACCTCATGATGTTCTCCAAATACGGTCAGCAGATCTTGGCCGTGCATGAGCGCACCTCCCGCCTGTTGCTCGGCGTCCCCCTCGCAAGCAAGCTCGCCTCCGGCGTCGCCCACCATCTCGTGCGCCTGTTCGAGGTCCTGCCACAACCGATCCGCCGGACCGTCACCTTCGACAACGGCACCGAGTTCGCAGCTCACCTTTCCTTGCAAAGCCTCTTGATCAAGACGTTCTTCTGCGATCCCCACGCCCCCTGGCAGAAAGGTGGCATCGAGAACGCCATCGGCCGCATGCGCCGCTTCATCCCGCGCAACACCGACCTTGAGAAGCTGCCGACCCGCCGCCTTCGCAAGTCCATCGCCGCCTACAACAACACCCCGCGCAAATGCCTTGACTTCAAGACCCCGACAGAGGTCTTTGCTGCTCAAGTGTTGCACTTCGAGTGTGAATCCACCTCCTGGCTTTCGCCAGGACGACGATGAACAGGTTGCGCTGGTGGTGCGCCGTCGGGCAAATCAACGCTAGCGACGCGGCCCCGCTCACTTCTCGAGATATCGCTTCATCTCGGCGATCAGGCCGTCGCGCAACTCGGGGCGCTTGAGGCCGAAGGCGATGTTGGCGCGGAGGAAGCCGGGCTTCGAGCCGCAATCGTGGCGCTCGCCCTCGAACTCGACGCCGTAGAACTTCTGGGTCTTCGCGAGCCCGATCATCGCGTCGGTGAGCTGGATCTCGCCGCCGGCACCGCGCTCCTGCGTAGCCAGGATATCGAAGATCTCCGGTTGCAGGATGTAGCGGCCGGTGATCGACAGGTTGGACGGCGCGGTGCCCTTCGCCGGCTTCTCCACCATGCCGTCGACCTCGAAGATGTTGCCGGTGCGCTTGCCGACACCACAGATGCCGTACTGATGAGTGAGTTCGTCCGGCACCGGCTCGACCGCGATTACATTCGACTTCTCGCCAAGCTTGTTGGCAGCATCGACCATCTGCTTCAGGCAACCCGGCGTGTTCAACACCAGCTCATCGGGCAACACCACCGCGAACGGCTCATTGCCGACGATATCGCGCGCGCACCACACTGCGTGGCCGAGGCCGAGCGGCGCCTGTTGCCGGGTGAAACTCATCGCGCCGGCTTCAGGCTGGTTCTGGGCCAGAATGTCCTGCTCGGTCTTCTTGCCGCGCTGCGCGAGCGTGGTGTCGAGCTCGAACATGCGGTCGAAGTGATCCTCGATGACGCCCTTGTTGCGGCCGGTGACGAACACGAAGTGCTCGATACCCGCTTCCCGCGCTTCGTCGACCACATACTGGATCAACGGCTTGTCGACGATGGTCAGCATCTCCTTCGGCATCGCCTTGGTGGCGGGCAGCACGCGGGTGCCGAGACCGGCGACGGGAAATACGGCTTTGCGGATCTTCATGGGATTATCGGGAGCCCTTGAAATGGGTGGGACGTGCGAAACTGTTTTATTTGACGCGTTTTCCCGCGAACCGGAATCGACTTCGCTTGAAAGCACGATATTCGCATCTTCGTACCCGTTTTGCAGCCGAGAACAAAGGCGGATGTGTGATGCGCACCCACCCGGCTTCCTTCACGGCGTTCGGCTATCGAGGCATCCCGACCGCCCGCGCATTCGCGTCCGCCGGCGGCGACCCGTCGCGCGACACAGCCGCAGCGGCGGATGACGCGATCCAGCGCCGATATTTACGGGTGAGCGACGCCGTGCGCAGCTGGGCGAAAATTAACGCTTTCACGGGCGAAACGTTCGGTTTCGCTGCACGGCCCCGGCTCAACCGCCGCAACTGGAATTTCACGACGGCCATCGCAGCCAGTGAAGCCAACGCCTTGCTCTTCCAACGGATCGGCGCGACCTCCGGCCGCGGGTCCTCGCCAT
This sequence comes from Bradyrhizobium sp. SK17, assembly GCF_002831585.1. Lineage (GTDB taxonomy): Bacteria > Pseudomonadota > Alphaproteobacteria > Rhizobiales > Xanthobacteraceae > Bradyrhizobium. The sequence continues at coordinate 394,640 of NZ_CP025113.1, forward strand.
TGCGCCAGGCATTCGCCAAATCCGGCCTGATCGCCAGCGCCGTGCCGATGCCTGCGATGGCAACGCCGCTGTCGAGCACGTGTTGTACGACGCCGATGCGGCGAATGCCGCCGGTGACCATGACGGGCATGCGTGCGACCCCTGCGATGTCGCGCGCGAAGTCGAGGAAGTAGGCCTCGCGCGCCAGGGTGCGGCCGTCGCGCGCATCGCCCTGCATGGCCGGTGCCTCGTAACTGCCGCCCGACAGTTCCACCAGATCGACCGGCAGTTCATTGAGCAGCTCGACGACCGTCTTCGCGTCGGCGGCATCGAAACCGCCGCGCTGGAAATCGGCGGAATTCAATTTCACCGCGACCGAGAAGCCGGGCGACACCGTGGCGCGGACCGCCTTGACGGTTTCGATCAGCAGCCGCGCCCGGTTCTCGAGCGAGCCGCCCCAGCGATCGGTGCGTCGGTTGGCCAATGGCGACAGGAACTGGCTGAGCAGATAGCCGTGCGCGGCGTGGATCTGCACGCCGGAGAAACCGGCGCGCTCCGCCAGCCTCGCGGCGCTGACAAAGCGCGCGATCACGTCGTCGATGTCCTGCTCGGTCATCGCCCTCGGCATGGCAAACAGGTTCGAATGCTTGCCGAGATCGAGCGGCACGGCGGACGGCGCCAGGGTTTGCTGGCCGAGGTTTTTCATCATCTGCCGGCCGGGATGATTGAGCTGCATCCAGATCTGCGCGCCCTTGGCGCGGCCGATCCGGGCCCAGTTTCGAAACGCCTCGAGCTCGGTGCCGTCCTCCAGCACGACGCCGCCCGGTCCGGTCATGGCGCGACGATCGATCATGACATTACCCGTTATGATGAGGCCGGCGCCGCCGTCGGCCCAGGCCTGGTAGAGGCGAAGCAGCTCGGCCGAGGGCAGATGCCCTGCGTCGGCCATGTTCTCCTCCATCGCCGCCTTGGCGATGCGGTTGGGCAGGCTGCTTCCATTGGGCAGGGTGAGGGTCTCAAACGGCGACATGGGCCAGGCTCCTTGGGCCAATTTCCCTATTGATCGACGCGCACCATAACCTTAGAGTTAACTTTAAGGTCAAGCCGCGCGGAGCGCCCCGAAATGAAGATTGGAGAATTGGCGCGGGAATCCGGCCTCGCGCCATCGCGCATCCGCTTCTACGAGCGACAGGGCCTGATCGGGTCGATCGATCGCGGTTTGAACGGCTATCGGCAGTATTCGCGCGGCACGAGACAAATCCTCGAGATCATCGTGATGGCCCAGCAGGCCGGATTTTCACTCGATCAGATCCGGAACCTGCTGCCACCACATGGCAAGGGGGACTGGAGCCGCGACGCGCTGCTGGCCGCGCTGAAGACCAAGGTGACCGAGGTGGAAGCCCTGCGGCGCCGCCTGGCTGAAACACAGGCCGGGCTCGAGGTGGTGATCGCCCGGATCGAAGCCACGCCACCCGGCGGCGACTGCTTTGCGAATGCCGAAGGTATTTTGGCCGACCTCCGGGAGCAGTCCAAAGCGGGCTGACAACCCGGACAATTTGTCCTGCCCCGCCCAATCGCGCGATTTCGTCACGCCCAAAATGCCACCCATTGTTAAGCTATTGGAAACCGTGACGGGGCCTTCTGGGACGGCACGATTTTAACAGGCACACGACAAATGCGCTCGACGGCAACATCGCGGACCAAGCACTTCAGCGCAGGCCTCGTCGCGCTGGCCCTGCTGCTGCCCGGCAGCACCCAGGCCCAGTCGGCGGGCAACGGCCTGACCAATTTGATCGACAGCATCTTCTCAGGTCCGAACGCGACGCCGCCGCAGGCAGCAACCGGGCAGGATGGCGCGGCACCGCCCTGGAGCGGCGAGGACGGCGCCTCAGGCCATCCGCTGATGACAGCCGCAGCGATCCGCCAGGCCGCGTCCGACTTCCCGAACTGCGTCGCGGCGATGTGGCCGGATGCCGCGCGGCGCAACATCACGCAGGAGAACTTCCAGCGCTTCACCGCTGGCCTGCAACCCGACTTGCGCATCATGGACCTGATGGATTCGCAGCCGGAATTCACCAAGGCGATCTGGGACTATCTCGACATCCTCGTCAGCGATACGCGATTGGCCAAGGGCCGCGAGATCCTCGCCAAATACAAGCCGCAGTTCGATGCGACCGAGCGCGCCTATGGCGTCGACCGCTACATCATCGCCGCGATCTGGGGCATCGAATCGAACTACTCGACCCAGATGGGCGATCGCAACGTGGTGCAGTCGACCGCGACGCTGGCCTGCATCGGGCGCCGTCAGGCCTATTTCAAGGACGAATTCCTGTCGGCGCTGGAGATCCTCAACCGCGGCGATCTGCGCCCCGAGCAGATGCGCGGCTCGTGGGCCGGCGCGTTCGGCCCGACCCAGTTCATGCCGACCGCGTTCAAGCGTTACGCGGTCGACGGCGATGGCGACGGTCGCCGCGACGTCGTCGACAATCCGAGCGACCTGATCGCCTCGACCGCCAACAATCTGAAGAAAGACGGCTGGCAGAGCGGCGCGAGCTGGGGCTACGAGATCGTGATCCCGCAAGGCTTCAACTTCATGCTGGCCGACCGCGCCAAGGCCATGACGCTTGCGCAGTGGGAACATCTCGGCGTCAAGCGGCCCAACGGCCAGCCGTTCCCGCGGCCCTCCGACAAGGCCTATCTGCTGGCGCCGGCGGGCGCCGAGGGGCCGGGCTTCCTGATGTTGCAGAACTTCCGGGTGATCATGAAGTACAACCCGGCGGAGGCCTACGCGCTCGCCATCGGCCATTTCGCCGACCGGCTGCGCGGCGGCCAGCCCTTCGTGCAGCCGTGGCCGCGCCAGGAACGGGTGCTGTCGCGCGCCGAGCGGCTGGAATTGCAGCAGCTACTCGCCCAGCGCGGCTTCTACAAGGGGACGCCGGATGGCCAGTTCGGCGGCCTGACCCGCGAGGCGCTGCGCGGCTTCCAGGCCTCGATCGGGGCGCCGGCCGACGGTTTCGCCACCTCCGAGGTGCTGGACCGGCTGCGGGGACGGTAGCGGACGGCCCCATGTGGCCCGAATGAAGCGCAGCGAAATCCGGGTTCTCACCGCGGTTGGCCGGTCCCGGATTGTGCTTCGCTCCATCCGGGCCACGGCCCTCGCGTCACCCCAGTTCCATCGCGGTCAAACTCGGCCCCTGCCCCGCGAAAGTAACCGTGAAATCCGATATTTGCCCGTCGCCTTGACGGCCGCCGGGCGCACCCGATTTATGGTGGAAAAGCTGCCCGCGTGCGGCCCGATTCCGCTAGTATAGCCACGTACTTCCAGATCATTGCGACCGAGCTCGATGGCAAAGCCGAAGTCCTTCCTGCGCATCTTCACCGAAGCCGGCCCGCTGGTCGCGCTGACGGTGGCGCTGGCGCTCCTGATCGGCATTGCCGAGCCCGCCTCGGCGCAGTTCTTCGGCTTCCCCGGTTTCGGTGGCGGACCGCCGCAACCGCAGCGCCGTGCGCCGCCACAACATGGCGGTGGTGGCGGCTGGTTCGGCGGTGATTTCTTCGCACCGTTCCAGCAGCAGGCGCCGCAATCGCAGCCGCAGCGGCCGCGCGAGGATTTCTCGCGTGCGCCGCCGCCGGCCAAGCGCGAGACCGCGGCCGAGCGCAACGTGCTGGTGATCGGCGACGCGATGGCCGACTGGCTCGCCTATGGCCTGGAGGATGCTTATTCCGACCAGCCCGACATGGGCGTGATCCGCAAGCACAAGACGGTGTCCGGCCTGATCCGCTATCAGCCCAAGGGCGACCCGGCGGATTGGGCGGCAGCCGCCAAGGGAATTCTCGCCACCGAAAATCCCGACGCCATCGTCGTGATGCTCGGCCTCAGCGACCGCACCGCGATCCGCGAACCGGTGGTGGAAAAGAAGGTCGAGAAAAAGGACGAAAAGAAGGACGCCCGCGCCAAGCCGGATACCAAGCCGGGCGACAAGCCAGATACCGCGGCCAAAGCCGACGCCAAGCCTGCCGATCCCGAGCTGCCGGCCGACGACGCCGACAGCGACTCGCAGGCCACGCCGGAAAAGACCGCGCGCTCGCCCAACGGGCTCTACGAATTCCGCGACGACCGCTGGGTCGAACTCTACGGCAAGAAGATCGAGGAACTGATCAACGTGCTGAAGAGCAAGGGCGTGCCGGTGCTGTGGGTCGGATTGCCCGCGATCCGCGGCCAGAAGGGCACGTCGGACATGCTGTTCCTCGACGCACTCTATCGCGACGGCGCCGGCAAGGCCGGCATCACCTATGTCGACGTCTGGGACGGCTTTGTCGACGAGGCCGGCCGCTTCATGCAGAAGGGTCCGGACTTCGAAGGCCAGCCCCGCAAGCTGCGCTCCGATGACGGTGTGTTCTTCACCAAGGCCGGCGCGCGCAAGCTCGCGCACTATGTCGAGCGCGAGGTGACCCGCCTGCTTGCGGTGCGCTCCGGCCCGATCGCGCTGCCGAGCGAGCCGGCGGCGCCCGAGACCAGCACCGAGCCCGGCAAGCCGCCGCCGCGGCCGCTGGCGGGCCCCGTGCTGCCGCTGGTCGCCTCGACGGTCGGCACCGATCAATTGCTCGGCGGCCCCGGCTCGCGGCCCGCCGCTGTCGATGCGCTCGCCGCGCGCACGCTGGTGAAGGGCGAGGCGCTGGCGCCGCCTGCCGGCCGTGCCGACGATTTCGCCTGGCCACGCCGCGAGATCGGCCGCGAGCAGGCCAAGGGCGACGTGCCGGTTGCCGCGACCACGCCAACCGCGCCGGCTGGTGGACCGGCGAATCCGCCGCCCTCCACCACGGCGATCGCGCCCGACGGCTCGATCATCACGGCGCCGAAGCCGCAGCGGCGCGTGTTCCGTCCGGCCCAGGCCCAGCCGCAGCAACAGCCGCAGACCCAACCCTGGCTACGTGACCTGTTCGGATTCGGCGCCCCGCAACAGCGCCCACTGGTCGCACCGCCGCCGCGTCCGCCGCGCGGCATCGGACAGCGCGCCTCTGCGCCGGGGAATCCCTGGCAGTAACGGGCGGCGGAAGCACGGTAATATCCACGTCATTGCGAGCGAAGCGCACGCAATCCATCGCTCCTCAAGCGGAGAAATGGATTGCTTCGTCGCGGAGCCTGTCATCGTCGCGGAGCCTGCCACTGGGCGCGCATACGCGCGACCCATTGGCTCCTCGCAATGACAGCGGGTGAGATGTCCTAGAGCCTTTCCCGTTCCGATGGAATCGGAACGGAGCTCTAGGTTCTTGTGTTGACGCGTTTTCTTCACGCGAACCGGTATCCACTTCGCTCGAAAACGCTCTAGCCTTAATAGCGCCAGCGTGACGGCGGGCGGCGCGGCTGGCGGGTCATCAACAGCGCGAGCGCAAAGCCGATGCCACCGGCGATCAGCAGCGCGCCAAGCGGATTGTCCTGCACCGACCTGGCCATCGCCTTCTGCCCGTCGCGGATCGTTTCCCCGCGGCTCTCATAGGCGTCCTTGGCATAGTTGACCGCGGTATCGGCGGCATCGCGTGCGGCATCCTTGGCCTGGCCGTAGAGATCCTGCACCGTGCCAGCGGCTTCGCGCACGCGGCCCGAGGCCTGGGTTTGCGCGTCGCCGGTGGCGTCGCCGATTGCGCCTTCGGCCTTGCCCGCGAACTCCTTGGCCGTCCCGAAAATCCGATCCTTATCCATCACGACTGCTCCCTGAAATTGTCAGGAAGCCAACCGCCGAACCCCGCGCAAGTTCCTGCGGCCAAAGCGCGATGCGCGCTTTGGCCTCATTGCATGACCTCTTCCGGAAATGGCGCTCCACGCTTCCGGATCATGCCCTAGAGGATCAGCCCGCCATCGACGACGAGGGTCTGTCCGACGATATAAGAAGCAAGCGGCGACGCCAGGAACAGCGCGGCGCCCGCCATGTCTGCCGGCGTGCCGAGCCGCTTCAGCGGAATCCGCCCGAGCGCGCCTTCGAGCCGCTTTGGATTGGCGGTGGTCGCCTTGGTCATCTTGGTGTCGACCAGGCCGGGCGCGATGCCGTTGACGCGGATGCCGTTCTCGGCCCACGCCTCGCCCAGCGTGCGCGTCAACCCGACGGCGCCGGTCTTCGAGGCGTTGTACGCCGGATTGCCCATGGTGGAATGATAGGCCGCGGTCGAGCTCACGATGATCAGCGAGCCTTGGCTGGCGCTCAGCATCGCGTGGAATTTGGTGGCGCAGGCCATCAGGCTCATCAGATTGACTTCGAGCACCTTGCGGAAGCCCTCCATCTCGAATTCCCCGCGGCGGTAAATCACCGCGCCCTGCGCCAGCACCAGCACGTCGAGCCGATCGAACGACGGCCTGAAGGCTTCGATCGCCTGCGGATTGCTGACGTCGAGCTGCGCGTAGGCGAGGCCCTCGAGATGCGAGCCCTCTTCTGATGAGTAATCGCTCGCCTGCGCGCGGGTGCCGCAGATCGCGACGCGCGCGCCCTTGGCGCGGAAGGCCTGCGCGATGCCGTTGCCGATGCCTGAGGAGCCGCCGACCACCAATATTTGCTTGCCGCCGAAATCGAGCTCGTTCATCGCGTTCCTCTCTCGTGCTGTTTTCTTGATTGAGCATGATCCTTCGCGAAAAGCCAACGGCGGACTTGCGTTAATGCGCTACCCGCGTGCCGATGCGGGAACGCAGGTTTGACGTCTCTGCGGATCGGTGCGAGCGTTGGCGGTCTCACAACGCAAAAAATCAACGGGAGGTCTTCGTGTCCGAATACAAGCAGCTCAGCCGTTCGGTGAAGGGCCTCACCGTTCTCGTCACGGGAGCCGCCAGCGGCATGGGCCGCGCCACCGCGCGCGTATTCGCCGACGAGGGGGCCAATGTCGCGGTCACCGATCTGACCGAAGAGGGCACGCAGGCGGTGGCGAAGGAAATTTCCGCGAGCGGCGGCGCGGCGAAGGCCTGGACGCTCGACGTCAGCGATCGCGACGCCATCACCAAGGTCGTCAACGATGTCGCTGCGCATTTCGGCGGGCTCGACATCATCGTCAACAATGCCGGCATCTCGGTGCGCGTGCCGATCGACGATCCCGGTTACGAGGACGCCTGGGCCAAGGGCATCGCTGTGATGCTGACGGCGCATCCGCGCATCATCCGCGCGGCACTGCCATACCTGCGCAAGTCGCGCTCGCCGCGCATCGTCAACATCGCCTCGACCGAGGCGCTGGGTGCAACCGGATTGCACAGTCCCTACTCCGCGGCCAAGGGCGGCGTCACCAGCCTGACCCGCTCGCTCGCGGTGGAACTGGGGCGCGAAGGCATCACGGTGAACTGCATCTGTCCGGGACCGATCCGTACCGCCATCACCGACCGCATCTCCGAGGAGCACAAGACGATCTACGCCAAGCGCCGCACCGCACTCGGCCGCTACGGCGACCCGGAAGAGGTCGCGCATATGACGCTGAGCCTGTGCCTGCCGGCGGCGTCCTTCCTGACCGGCGCGGTCATTCCGGTGGACGGCGGGTTGATGGCACGGAATGCCTGAGCTGCGCATGACGTCACAGCGTTGACAGGCGGCGCATCGGGAGTAGCCTTCATTTCAAACGAAGCGGGACAACCGCCCGCACGAGACGGGGAGATACGCCATGACGGTTCTAATCCGGCAGCTTCACAAGCATTTCGTCGGCGAGGTCTCCGGCGTCGATCTGCGCAAGCCGCTGACGAAGCAGGAAGCGACCGACATCGAGGCCGGCATGGACAAATACGCCGTGCTCGTCTTCCACGGCCAGGACATCACTGACGAACAGCAGATGGCGTTCGCGCTGAATTTCGGCGAGCGCGAGAGCTCGCGTGGCGGCACGGTGACGAAGAAGGAGGACTATCGCCTGTCGTCGGGGCTCAACGACGTCGGCAATCTCGGCAAGGACGGCAAGCCGCTGCCGAAGGATCACCGCACCCATCTGTTCAACCTCGGCAATTGCCTGTGGCATTCCGACAGCTCGTTCCGGCCGATCCCGGCGAAATTCTCGCTGCTGTCGGCGCGCGTGGTGAACCCGAAGGGCGGCAACACCGAATTCGCCGACATGCGCGCCGCCTATGACGCGCTCGACGACGACACCAAGGCCGACATCGAGGACATGATCTGCGAGCACTCGCTGATGTATTCGCGCGGCTCGCTCGGCTTCCTCGACTACACCGAGGAAGAGAAACAGATGTTCAAGCCGGTGCTGCAACGGCTGGTGCGCACCCATCCGGGGCACGGCCGCAAGTCGTTGTATTTGTCGTCGCATGCCGGCGCCATCAAGGGCATGAGCATGCCGGAGGCGCGGGTGCTGCTGCGCGACCTCACCGAGCACGCGACGCAGAGCGAGTTTGTCTACGTGCACAAATGGACGGTGCATGACCTCGTGATGTGGGACAACCGCCAGACCGTGCACCGCGTGCGCCGCTACGACCAGTCGCAGCCCCGCGACATGCGCCGCGCCACGGTCGCCGGCTCGCAACCGACGGTGGCGCAGGAAGCGGCGGAGTAGCGGCCACAATAACCGCTGTCGTCGCGGGCAAGCGTAAGCGCGACCCGGGACCCGTAACCACAGGGTGTGGTTGTTGCGCGCGGCTGTGGCCCCAGCAAACTCTTTCACACAATGCGGGGGTTATGGGTCCCGGCCTTCGCCGGGACGACGTTGGGGAGATGGCTAGCTCGATCTGCTACGCGTGGCCGGCGTCGTTCGACAGCATGCCGGCCTCGATGCCGATCTTGCGCAGGGCACGCGCGTATTTCTCGTCGACGTCGGCGCCGAAGATCAGCTCCGGATCGGCGTCGCAATGCAGCCAGCCGTTATGCTGGATCTCGTTCTCGAGCTGGCCCGGCGCCCAGCCGGCATAGCCCAGCGCGAGGATCGCGTGCTTGGGGCCGGCGCCCTTGGCGATCGCCTTCAGGATGTCGACGGTCGCGGTGAGCGAGATGCCGTCGTCGATGTTCAGCGTCGCATCCTGGATATAGAAATCGCTGGAGTGCAGCACGAAGCCGCGACCGGTATCGACCGGGCCGCCCTTCATCACCTTCATCATCTCGGCATTCTCGGGCAGCGTGATCTGGTCCGACTTCTCGATGATGTCGAGCTGCACCAGGAGCCCGGGGAAATCGATGCTGCCGGCCGGACGGTTGACGATGATGCCCATCGCTCCCTCCGAGGAATGGGCGCACATGTAGATCACCGAGCGCTCGAAGCGCGGGTCGTTCATGACAGGCATCGCGATCAGCATCTGGCCATCGAGATAGCCGCCATCGGCGGCGTGGGGACCGACGGCCGGACTTCTGCCGGCGGTGGTCTTGCGAGTCCTGCCTGTTTTGCCTTCAGGGCGCATCCACAAAGGCCTTTCCTGCTGATTTGGCATCCTGATATTGGGTGGCGGTTCTGTCAATCAAGCATCACGCCGCGTGCGGCGATGCATCACAAGCAATTCAATGGTTTGCAACGAAAGTTGCAGGTAAACACGTCTCATGATCGTCACAGTTCCCTTGCGGGCCGCTCTGGGCGTTGCCGCTACATTGTCCGTCGCATGTATGGCAACGGAAGTTCGCGCCGACGACGCCTCGCCGTGGCAGCAGGACACACATTCCGCCGTACGGTTGCTCGCGGGATCGCGCAGCGGCGCGGTGCTGCTCGGCGGCATCGCCTTCCAGTTGCAGGACGGCTGGAAAACCTACTGGCGGACGCCCGGCGATTCCGGCGTGCCGCCGCGGTTCGATTTCTCCAAGTCGGATAATGTCGATGCGGTCACGGTGATGTGGCCGGCGCCGCGCCAGTTCGACGACGGCGCCGGCGGCACCTCGCTCGGCTACAAGCATCAGGTGGTGCTGCCGCTGCGCATCGTCGCCAAGAACCCCGACAAGCCCTTGGTGCTGCGCGCCGACATCAGCTACGCGGTGTGCGAGAAGCTGTGCGTACCGGTGGAGGCCAAGGCCGAGCTGGCGTTCGCGAGCGTCGCCTCGACCGAGGACGCAGCCCTGTCGGAGGCGCTCAACGCGGTGCCGAAGCCCGCCAATATCGGCGATCCCACCCCCGTCACGATCCGCGACGTCAAGCGCGACGACAAGAACAACGTGCTGGTCGATGTCGCCGCGCCCGACAGCAAGGAGCTCAGCCTGTATGTCGAGGGCCCGACGCCGGACTGGGCGCTTCCGGTGCCCAAGCTGGTCGAGCACTCGCCGCCGGGCGTGAAGCGCTTCTCCTTCGAGCTCGATGGACTGCCGCCCGGCGCCAAGGCGGAGGGTGCCGCACTGAAGCTGACCTTGGTCGGCGGCGACAAAAGCTACGAATTCAATATCAATTTGAACTGACGCCCGCTTCTCCGGTCGTCGTCCTGGCGGAAGCCAGGACCCATACTCCGCGGCAGCGGTTTGAGGCAGGCCGGGGCCACGGCGTGCCCGCAAATAGACATTTGTGGCTAAGGGGTCCTGGTTTTCGCCGGGACGACGGGAACATCGCTCACCCAACCCAATCTTAACGTTTCGTTGATAGATCGGTGGCCATTGCCGCCTTGCGGCGCTTTAGGAATTTTCCGCCTTGGCTGTGATGGAGACACAATCCGAATCCTCTGCCGCAACCTCCGCGCCAGCGGGCCCGGCCGCTCGCGTGCGGGACCTCGTCGCGCGCCTGCTCGGCGGCACCAAGGAGGCGTCGGTCACCAAGCGCCTCGCGGGCATGATCTTCGTCATCCGCGTCATCAGCGCCGCGATCGCCTATCTGGCGCAGATCCTGCTGGCGCGCTGGATGAGCGGCTCGGACTACGGCATCTATGTCTATGTCTGGACCTGGGTGCTGCTGCTCGGCAGCACGATGGATTTCGGCATCGCGCCGTCCTCGCAGAAGATCATCCCGGAATATCGCGCGCGCGGCGACCTTGCCGCGCTGCGCGGCTTCCTCTCCGGCGGCCGTTGGGTGGTGCTTGCCGCGTCCAGCACAGTGGCGCTGCTGCTCGCCGGCGTGATCCACCTCGCATCGCCCTGGATCGATCCCAACGCGGTGGTGCCGCTCTATATCGGCTGCCTGACGCTGCCGCCCTTCGTGGTCGCCAACACCCAGGACGGCATCTCGCGCGCGCATGACTGGATGCAGCTCGGCCTGATGCCGCAATTCATCGTGCGGCAAGGGCTGATCATCGCGTTGACCGCCGGCGCGCTGGCGCTCGGCCTCGATCTCGGCGCGACGGTTGCGATGATCGCGAGCGCCGCGGCGGTCTACATCGCCGCGATCGGCCAGATGATCGTGCTGAACCGCCGCCTCAAAGTCCATCTCGGCCCAGGCGAGAAGACCTACGACGTCAAGGGCTGGTTCGCGATCTCGCTGCCGATCATGCTGGTCGAGAGCTTCTATCTGCTGCTCGGCTACACCGACGTACTGATGCTACAGCAATTCCGCTCCTCGGAGGAAGTCGGCATCTACTTCGCCGTGGTGAAGACGCTGGCACTGGTGTCGTTCGTCCACTATGCGATGTCGGCGACGACGGCGCACCGTTTCGCCGAGTACAACGCGCTCGGCGACAAGGACCGGCTGGCAGCCTATGTCACGCACGCGATCAGCTGGACGTTCTGGCCCTCATTGTTTGCAACGGTCGCCCTGCTCGCGTTTGGCAAGCCGCTGCTGTGGCTGTTCGGCCCGAAATTCGTCGACGGCTACAGCATCATGTTCGTGGCCGCGATCGGGCTCGTGGTGCGCTCGGCGATCGGGCCGGTGGAGCGGCTGTTGAACATGCTCGGCCACCAGAATATCTGCGCCACCGCCTATGCGGTGTCGTTCTTCATGAATGTCGGGCTCTGCATCGCGCTGGTGCCGCGCTACGGCGGCATGGGCGCAGCCGCCTCGACCTCGCTCTCGCTGACCTTCGAGACGATCCTGCTGTTCGTCGTGGTGCGCTCGCGCCTCGGGCTGCACGTGCTGGCATTCGGGAAGCGACAGCCGGCGGCGTAGCGCCTTGCGGTTCACTTCAGGAGCGATCCGGCCACGATCATCAGGATGCCGATCGTGGGAACATTCCAGATCATCGAACGCGCCAGCGACAGATTGGCTGCGTACAGGATCGTGTAGGCGATGCGGCCCCAAAGGTAGAGCTGCGCCCCCGACAATGTCAGCCAATTGTGCGCGCCCACCATGGCCGCGAGCACGATCGCAGCGGCAAAGAATGGAAAGGTCTCGAGAAAATTTCGGAGCGAGCGCTCGGCCCGCCCGGCGAGGCCTGTGAGCGGCGGAACGCTCTGCTCCCGCGAGCTCGCGGTCCAGTGATAGCCGCGTTGCCAGCTCTGCAGATGCGCAGTGACAATGATGTGGGCAATACCGAAGACGATGCCGGCAGCGAGCGTGGCAAGCTCGGTGGTCATGCAAGAGCCCTCGCCTGACGCGAGCGGCTCTGATCAATCAGAGCCGCCTTTTCGTCTTTCGACTGATCCGGCAACGCGGCGCGGAACGCCGCGTTCGCCGACCGAAGATCGCCGCCTTACTCCGCGGTCCAGCCGCCGTCGATCGAGAGGTTGGCACCAGTGATCTGCGCCGCATCGTCGCCGCACAGGAACAGCGCCAGCGCCGCAACCTGCTCCGAGGTCACGAACTCCTTGGTCGGCTGCGCGGCCAACAGCACGTCCTTGATGACCTGCTCCTTGGTCATGTTGCGCGCCTTCATGGTCTCCGGAATCTGGTGCTCGACCAACGGCGTCCAGACATAGCCCGGCGAGATGCAGTTGCAGGTGATCTTGAACTGCGCGAGCTCGAGGGCCGCGGTCTTTGTGAGTCCGGCGATGCCATGCTTGGCCGAGACGTAGGCCGACTTGAACGGCGAGGCCACCAGCGAATGTGCCGAGGCGGTGTTGATGATGCGGCCCCAGCCGCGCTTCTTCATGCCGGGCACCGCGGCGCGGATGCCGTAGAACGCGGACGACAGGTTGATCGCGATGATCGCTTCCCACTTCTCCGGCGGGAATTCCTCGATCGGCGACACGAACTGGATGCCGGCATTGTTGACCAGGATGTCGACCGAACCGAAGGTCTTCTCGCCGAGCGCGACCATCTCGGCGATCTCCGCCGGCTTGGTCATGTCGGCCGGCGAATGCACCGCCTTGACCTTGAAATCGGTCTCGATGCCGGAACGTTCCTTCTCGATGTCGGCCGGGACGCCCATGCCATTGAGGACGATATTGGCGCCGGCGCCCGCGAAGGCGCGTGCGTAAGCCAATCCGATGCCGCTGGTCGAGCCGGTCACAACGGCGGTCTTGCCTGTCAATGTACCCATTATCGGTCGCTCCTATTTGCCTGCGGGGGCTTCGGGTTCATCCCCCGTCAGATCGTAAGTCACCATGGTTTCCCCGGACTGTGGCCGTTCTAGCCATTCTTTGTGACGCATCGACAAATGCACGTCGCGGACGCCCGCGCCCCAGTGCTCGACCATCGCAACATGGGAGAAGTCGTAATCTTTCGAGGAGCTCTCGTAGTTCTTGCTCTTGTAGATCAGGTGAACCACCGTGACGGTGTTCTCCTTCGACGCCTTGCGCAGCAGTTCGACCGACGGATCGTTCTTCAGGTAATCGGGCAGCTTGCTGATGAGGTCGCGCACCGCCATGCGGGCATTGTGGACCTGCTTGTTCTTGTCGGTGTTCATCCGTGTCCGGCTGGAATAGCGGATGTCCTTTTCGCGCTCGGCGGCCTCCAGCAGCGTCTCCGGCAACGGCCCGCGCGCACTGAACAGGTCGACCTGGAAGATCAGCAGATCGCGGCTGGTCTCCTCGTCGAGCACGAAATCGAGCGGCGTGTTGGAGGCGATGCCGCCGTCCCAGTAATGCTCGCCCTCGATCACGACGGCGGGAAAGCCCGGCGGCAGCGCGCCCGAGGCCATGATGTGCTCGGGACCGATCTTTTTACCGAGCTTCTTGAACTCGTAATTGTCGAAATAGCAGAAGTTGCCGGAGGTGACGCCGACCGCGCCGACCGACAGGCGCGTCTTCAGGTCGTTGATGCGATCGAAGTCGACAAGCCGCTCCAACGTCTTCTTCAGGGGCGCCGTGTCGTAATAGCTCAGCGATTGCGAGCTGCCGGGCGGCCACAGCGGCGCCGGCGGAATCCGCGGCGTGAAGAAGCCGGGCACGCCGAAAGTCGCGATGATCGCAGCAGAGGTCTCGTTGAACAGCGAGCGGGCGCGCTCATGCTTCGACACCGGGTTCCACGGCACCGGCGCCGACACCATCTCCCAGAATTCCTTCAACCGCGGCACCCGCCTGTCCGGCTCGTTGCCGGCGATGATCGCGGCATTGATGGCGCCGATCGAGATGCCGGCGATCCATTCCGGCTCGAAGCCCGCGTGGCAGAGCGCCTGGAAGGCACCGGCCTGGTAGGAGCCGAGCGCCCCGCCGCCCTGGAGAACCAGCACCCGCTGCGCTTGCGCGGGCGTCGAGGCCGGCGCGGAATCCGAAGTATCCATCCGTAACCGTTCGGTCAGAAATGACTTGAGCCGCACCGTGGCGGCTGTTCGCCGCGCCGTCAATCAGCGAGATGAGGGGGTCTTCTTTGGGCATGATCCACTTTTCCGGATCATGCCTTGGATCACGCGGAATTTATCGAAATCAGGTTGCTGCCAGAATGAGCGTCCAGAACACCTTGTATTTGGTGTTTGGAGCATAGACGGCCGCGATGCCCATTTTTGTGACACCGCTCTTGAGCATATTGGCCTTGTGCGGCGGTGAATCGCGCCACCCAGAGAACGCTTCCGCGAGCGTGTGATAGCCGGCCGAGATGTTCTCGACCGCGACGGTCGCGGGATAGCCGCCGGCCTCGAGCCGCTTGCCGAGCGGGGCCTTCACGTCGTGATCCATCTTGTTGCGGGCGGCCATCGCCTGCGATTGCTGCTCGGCGAGCTTGGTCAGCGCGGGATCCACCACCACGACGCCAAGGCCGTTGTTCTGGCGGTACTGCGAAAACATGATCGCGGCGGCCTGGCTATCCAGCACGGCACCGGGCTGCGCCATGTTGAGATACATGGCCGGTTCTTCCGGGATTTTGGTCTCTGTGCCGCAGCCGGCAAGCACCAGAAGCCCGAACAGGGCGACCGTCGTCCGTTTCACTCGTGAGAACCCCCAAAGTTGGCCCGCCGTTGTTGCATACCAACCGTGGCTGAATGGTGAACAGGGGCTAACTTTTGACAGCCAAATGCCGGCATTGCCGGGCAGCTCCCGGTGGCTTCATCCGGGTTATGGCCATCCCGTTGACACCATTGCGCGTTTCTGGCTCGGTCGGCCTAACGTAATCGTCGGGTTGAGGAAGGTCATGAGCCAGCAAGCAGCCCTGCCGATCGCCGATTCGAGCGCGACGCGCGCGATCTTCGATTGGCTCGAGCGGTTCGCCGCCTGCGTCCGGGCCGTGGACTATGCCGCTGCCCGTCCGTTCTGGCATCCCGACATCATCGCCTTCGGCACCTACCAGGAACTGATCCGCGGCCTCGCGCGCTGGACCGAGACGCAATGGGACAATGTCTGGCCACGTACGGCGGACTTTGCCTTCGACCTCGACAATACCGCGGTGCTGATGAGCGGCGACGGCAGCATGGCGACCGTGATCACGCCCTGGACCAGCACCGGCTTCCGTGCGGACGGCAGCCGGTTCGATCGGCCGGGACGAGCGACCATCATCCTCGCACGGCAGACCGACGGACGTTGGCTCGGCATTCATTCCCACATGTCGCTGCAACGTGGCGTGCCGCAGGACAGCCATGGCAACCGCCCGGTCAAGGCGCGTTGACCGTGAGCCCTTGTCGCTCGTTCTAGTCCTGCGCGGCAAAGATCCGGTAGCGGCGGGGCTGTAGCGAGACGATCTCGCCGGCCTGCAATTCACGGTCGCGGGGGGCGTCGATCTCGATCACTGTCTTGCCCTCACTGCCCGACAGCGTCACCTCGGCGCGCTGGATCGGACCGAACGAGCGGACGTGGCGGATGGCGCCTTCGAGTGCGCCGGCGCCGGCCGGACCGACCGCCATGTCGTGACGGCGGACGAACAGCTTTGCCGCGCCGGATGCGGCGCCGAGCGCCGGAATGTTCAGAGGCCGGCCGTCCAGCCGCACCGCGTCGCCCGCGACATCGACCGGCAGCACGATGGATTCGCCGATGAAACCGTGCACGAAGGCGGTCGCCGGATTGTCATAGACCTCGCCCGGCGAGCCGATCTGCTCGATCTTGCCCTTGTCCATCACCACGACGCGGTTGGCGACTTCGAGCGCCTCCTCCTGGTCGTGGGTGACGAAGATCGAGGTGACGTGGATCTCGTTATGCAGCGAGCGCAGCCACTGCCGCAGCTCCTTGCGCACCTTGGCATCGAGCGCACCGAACGGCTCGTCGAGCAGCAGGATGCGCGGCTCGATCGCGAGCGCACGCGCCAGCGCGATGCGCTGACGCTGGCCGCCGGACAACTGGCTCGGATAGCGGTTGGCGAGCCAATCGAGTTGCACCAGGTCGAGCAGGTTCTTGACGCGAGCGCGGATCGTCGCTTCGTCCTTGCGGATCGCGCGCGGCTGCACCCGCAAGCCGAAGGCAACGTTCTCGAACACGGTCATGTGGCGGAACAGCGCGTAATGCTGGAATACGAAGCCGACCTGGCGCTCGCTGGCGCCGCGCGACAGCGCGTTCTCGCCGTCGATCGCGACCTCGCCGGAGTCAGGCCAGTCCAGGCCGGCAATGATGCGCAGCAGCGTGGTCTTGCCGGAGCCGGACGGGCCGAGCAGCGCCAGGAGTTCGCCGTCGGCAACCCTGAGATCGACATTGTCGAGCGCGGCAAAGCTGCCGAACCGTTTTACGATATTTGTGACTTCAATCGCCATCGGCGGCCTCACCTTCATCCAGACGCCGTTCGAGGACGGTCTTCACGACCAGCGTGATCAGCGCCAGCATCGCCAGCAGCGATGCGATCGCGAACGACGCGACGAATTGATATTCGTTGTAGAGAATCTCGACCAGCAGCGGCATCGTGTTGGTCTCGCCGCGGATATGACCTGACACGACCGACACTGCGCCGAACTCGCCCATCGCCCGCGCGTTGCAGAGCAGGACACCGTAGAGCAGGCCCCATTTGATGTTGGGCAGCGTGACACGGAAAAACGTTTGCAGGCCGGAAGCGCCGAGCGAGATCGCCGCCTCCTCCTCCTGGGTGCCCTGCTCCTGCATCAGCGGGATCAGCGCGCGGGCCACGAACGGGAAGGTGACGAAGATCGTCGCCAGCGCGATGCCCGGCACCGCGAACAGGATGTGGATGTTGTGCGCCTGTAGCCATGGCCCGAAATAGCCTTGGGCGCCGAACAGCAGCACGAAGACCAGGCCCGAGATCACGGGCGACACCGAGAACGGCAGGTCGATCAGCGTAATCAGGAAGGTCTTGCCGGTGAACTCGAATTTCGAAATCGCCCAGGCTGCAAGCACGCCGAACACCAGGTTGAGCGTGACCGAGATCGCGGCGATCAGCAGTGTCAGCCTGATCGCGGCGAGCGCCTCAGGCTCGGCCAGCGCCGCGAGATAGGCGCCGATGCCCTTCGAGAAGGCGGAGGCGAACACCACGACGAGCGGCAGCACGACGAACACACTGAGGAAGGCGATCGCGAGCGCGATGATGATGAAGCGGATCGGGCCGGGCTCGGTGCGCAAATTGCGTTGCGCGCTGCTCGGCTCCACGCGCGCGATCTCGCGCAGCGGCGCCGGCGCGGCGACGCTGACGTCGGTCGTAACCGGATAGGTCCGCAGTTGCGGCGTCGAGGTCGCCAATCCCGTCTGCATCGACATCTTTGCGACCTCAATGCACGGGGATGCGGGCTTGCGCCCAGCGTTGCAGCCGGTTGATCAGGAAGATGATCAGGAACGAGGCCACCAGCATCACGACCGCGATCGCGGTGGCATCGGCATAGCGGAACTCGGACAGCCGGATCACGATCAGCAGCGGCGCGATCTCGGAGACGTTGGGCAGATTGCCGGCGATGAAGATCACCGAGCCGTACTCACCGATGGCGCGGGCGAAGGCGAGCGCAAAGCCGGTGAGCAGCGCCGGGATCAGGCTCGGCAGGATGACGCGAAACACGGTGTGCCAGCGATTGGCGCCAAGGCTCGCGGCCGCCTCCTCGATCTCGGGATCGAGATCAATCAGCACCGGCTGCACCGTGCGCACCACGAAGGGAATGCCTATGAAGATCATCGCGATGAAGATGCCGATCGGCGTGAACGCGACCTTGATGCCGAGCTCGGCGAGCGGCGCGCCGAGCCAACCCTTCTGCGCGAACAATTGCGTCAGCGCGACGCCGGCGACGGCGGTCGGCAACGCAAAGGGAATATCGACGATGGCATCGAACAGCCGCCGGCCCGGAAAGCGATAGCGCACCAGCGCCCAGACGATGATGGTGCCCATCACCAGGTTGACGCAAGCGGCCGCAAACGACAGCCCGAACGAGATCTTCAGCGCGTTCAGCGTGCGGCGGCTGGTGACGATGCTCCAGAACTGATCGAAGCTGAGCTCTGATGTCTTGAGGAACAGCGCGGCCAGCGGAATCAGGATGATGACGGACAGCCATGTCAGGGTCAGTCCCATGGTGAGACCGAACCCTGGCAGGGTACTGCGCCGTGCAACCGCTGTGCTCACGATTCCCCCTGCATGTTCATCAGTTCTTGTAGATCTGATCGAAGATGCCGCCCTCGGCGAAGTGCTCCTTCTGCGCCTTGGTCCAACCACCAAAAACGTCGTCGATGGTGAAAAGTTCGACCTTGGCGAAGGACTTCTCGTACTCCTTGGCGATCTCGGGATCGCGCGGCCGGTAGGAATTGCGGGCGGCGATCTCCTGGCCTTCCTTGGTGTACCAGTACTTCAGATAGGCTTCGGCGACCGCGCGGGTGCCCTTCTTGTCGGCGACGGTGTCGACGACGGCGACCGGCGGCTCGGCCAGAATCGACTGCGCCGGCGCCACGATCTCGAACTTGTCCGGACCGAATTCGCGCAGCGCCAGGAAGGCCTCGTTCTCCCAGGCGAGCAGCACGTCGCCGACACCGCGCTCCACGAAGGTCACGGTCGAGCCGCGCGCGCCGGTGTCGAGCACCGGGACGTTCTGGTAGAGGTCAGCGACGAACTTCTTCGCCTTGTCGGCGGAGCCGAACTTCTTCTGCGCATAGCCCCAGGCGGCGAGATAGTTCCAGCGCGCACCGCCGGAGGTCTTCGGGTTCGGCGTGATCACGGCAACGCCCGGCTTGACCAGATCGTCCCAATCCTTGATCCCCTTGGGATTGCCCTTGCGCACCAGGAACACGATGGTCGAGGTGTAGGGCGACGCGTTGAGTGGCAACCGCTTCTGCCAGTCCGTGGCGAGCAGACCCTTGCCCGCGATCGCATCGATGTCGTAGGCGAGCGCCAGCGTGACCACATCCGCCTGCAATCCGTCGATCACCGAGCGCGCCTGCGAGCCCGAGCCGCCATGCGACTGCTTGATCTCGACGCTCTTGCCGGTTTCCTTCTGATAGGCCGCGGCGAACGCCTTGTTGAAATCGACATAGAGCTCGCGCGTCGGATCATAGGACACGTTGAGCAGCGAATAGTCGGCCGCGAAGGCCGAACTCGCCCACAACAGTCCCGCGACCAGCGGCAGCATACGACGGATCATTTTGGTCTCCATTCAACCTGAGAATGTCAGGGAACACGCCAGACATAACTCACGGTGAAGTGGCCTTAAGTCAACGAAACCGGTTTTCTTTGTTTTCAGCGGCGCAGCGCGCTTGTGCTACGAAGCAGCCGCGCTGCGAAGGCTTTGTCGCGTCACCAAATCGCGATGAACCAGCACCGCGACCGAACGCTTCTTTCGGAGCATGATCTCCGCGCAAACGCTTCACGCTTATCGCAGGGGATGCCGCTTCGCACCGTTCCGGATCAAGCCCTACGACAGCTTCATCGTATGGATGCCGCATTCCGTCTTCGCCCGGCCACGCCAGCGGCCGTCGCGTGCATCCTCGCCGGCTGCGGACCGGCTCGAGCAAGGCATACACCCGACCGACTGATATCCCGATGCGACAAGTGGATGCGGCGGCAGTCTGCCGAGCGCGTAGATCGCCTCGATCTCCTCGCGGGAGACGTTGGCGAACGGATTGAATTTCAGCCTGACGCCGTCGTCCTCGACGACGGGGATCTCGGTGCGGGCACCGCCCTGGAACCGCTTGCGGCCGTTGATCCAGCCGGAGAACGGCTTCAACGCCCGCGCCAGCGGCTCCACCTTCCGGATGCGACAGCAGGCGTCGGGATCGGTGAACCACAATTCGCGGTCCGCATCCTGGCGCGCCAGCGCCTCTTCGTCGGGCTTGATCGAACGCACGTCGGCGAGGCCGAGCGTGGCGATCAACGTGTCACGATAGGCCAGCGTCTCCTCGAACAGCCAGCCGGTATCGAGGAACACCACCGGGATCGCAGGATCGACATCCGCCATCACCTTGAGCAGCGCAGCGGATTCAGTGCCGAACGACGACACCAGCGCCAGTTTCTCGCGGCCGACGGTCTCCAGCGCCGCAGCGATCACCTCGGCGGGCGAAGCCGTCCGCAAGGCGCGATCGAGCGCGTCAGCCGCGGGCAATGCGGCCGGCGTCGTAGCGAGCTCTGGTGCAAGCGTGCTCACTGGCCCGCGCTCTCCGAGTGACGCAGTTGCATGCGGCGGTTGAGTGCGGTGACGCGACCGTCGCCGGTCGGCTGGTAGAACACCGAATAGCGCTGCATGGTCGCGGCGAAGGCATCGGCGTCGGCGTCCTTCTTCACCTCGAAGGCATCGAAGCCGGCGCGGGTCATGAACACGAACTGGTCGCGCAGGATCTGCCCGGTGGCGCGCAGCTCGCCGTCATAGCCATAACGCTCGCGCAGCAGGCGCGCCTGGCTGTAGGCACGGCCGTCGCGGAAGGTCGGGAACACCAGCGCGACCGTGGCGAGGCGATCGAGATGTGGGACCAACTCGTCGAGCGCGCGGTTGTTTGGCCAGATCACGCCGACCTTGCCGGCGCGGCGCAGCAGCGCCTCGGGATCGGCGAGAAACCGTTCGGCAGTCACCAGCACCGCGCCATCGCCCGGCAGTTCGGCGCCGTCGGCGACGTGGACGAACAGGTCCGTGGTCAGTCTTCCCTGCTTAACGAGTGGCATAGACGCGCTCCCTGATCGGCTCGACGCCCAGACGCTTCACCGTATCGACGAACAATTCCTCGGGACGGTCGCGCAGCGCGAGATAGGCTTCGACAATGTCTTCGATCACGTCGGCGACCTCCGCATAGGGAACGGCCGGGCCGATCAAGGTGCCCAATTGCGCGTTCTCGTCGGCGCGGCCACCAATCGTGATCTGGTAGAATTCCTCACCATTCTTCTCGACGCCGAGAATGCCGATATGGCCGACATGGTGATGGCCGCAGGCATTGATGCAGCCGGAGATGTTGATATGCAGCCGGCCGATCAGGTCGGCGGTGTCGTGGTTGGCAAAACGCCGCGTCAATTCCTGCGCGATCGGGATCGAACGCGCGTTGGCCAGCGAGCAATAGTCCAGCCCCGGGCAGGCGATGATGTCGGTGACGAGGTTGACGTTCGGCGTCGCGAGGCCGAGGCGGTCGAGCGCCTTGAACAGCTGAGGCAGGTCGCGCTTGGCGACGTGCGGCAGCGCCAGGTTCTGCTCGTGGCCGACGCGGATCTCGCCGAACGAATATCTGTCGGCGAGGTCGGCGACCGCGTCCATCTGCTCGGCGGTGGCATCGCCCGGAGGGCCGCCAACCGGCTTCAGCGACAGCACGACGATCGAGTAGCCCTGCACCTTGTGCGGAAACACCGAGTTCTTGCGCCAGCGCTCGAACAGCGGATCATGCGCGGCCTGCTTCAGCTCGTCCGGCATGTGCGGGAGCTTTTCGTAGGCCGGGTAGGAGAAGCGCGAGCGGACCTCCTCGATGGCGGCGTGATCGAGCGTCAGCCCGACATCGCCCATCGCCTTCCACTCCTCGTCGACTTCCTTGGCGAATTTCTCGATGCCGAGTTCGTGCACCAGGATCTTGATGCGCGCCTTGTAGATGTTGTCGCGGCGGCCGTACTGGTTGTAGACCCGCAGGATCGCCTCGATGTAGCTCAGGATATCGCGGCCGGAGACGAACGGCTTGATGGTCTTGGCGATGAACGGCGTGCGGCCGAGGCCGCCGCCGACCAGCACCTCGAAGCCGGTCTCGCCGTCGGCATTCTTGTGCAGCCGCAGGCCGATGTCGTGGATCTTGATCGCGGCGCGGTCATGCTCCGACGCGGTGATCGCGATCTTGAACTTGCGCGGCAGGAACGAGAATTCCGGATGCAACGTGGTGTGCTGGCGGATCAGCTCCGACCAGATCCGCGGATCCTCGATCTCGCCCGGCGCGACCCCGGCCCACTGGTCCGAGGTGACGTTGCGCATATTATTGCCGGAGGTCTGCATCGCGTGGATACCGACCTCGGCGAGATCGGCCAGCGCGTCGGGCAGCTCGGCGAGCTTGATCCAGTTGAACTGGATGTTCTGCCGGGTGGTGAAATGGCCGTAGCCGCGATCGTAGCGGCGCGCGACGTGGGCGAAGCGGCGCAGCTGCTTCGACGACAGCGTGCCGTAGGGGATCGCGACGCGGAACATGTAGGCGTGCAGCTGCAAATACACGCCGTTCTGCAAGCGCAGGATCTTGAATTCGTCCTCGGTGAGCTCGCCGGAAAGGCGGCGCTTCACCTGGTCGCGAAATTCCGAAACACGCTCGTTGATCAGCGTGCGGTCGAGTTCGTCATATGCATACATGTTCGATAAGCCTTACAACGCGTCTTGTGCCGGCGCGCTTTACGCGGGGACCTGGAGATCGATGGTGACGCCCTTGGCGCGGATATGTTCGCGCAGGTTGCCCGGATTGACCTTGCCGCCGTCCTTGAGCTCGACCGGCGCGATGTAGGGGCCGACCGCGCCGACGTCGTCGGCGGCGGCTTCGGCGAGCAGCGCGCGGGCCTCGTCGGACGTGGTGACGATCGCGGAGTCGGCGAGTTCGGTGGACCAGCCCTGCTTGGCGGTCCGGTACACCACGGCGCCGTCCCAGGTCCGGTTGGCGGTGACCATCGAGGGGCCCGTGATCCTGATTTTCTTCTGTTCGAGCGGAGAGGTCATTCGGCAGCTTTCAGCAGTTCGGAGAACATCTGGTTGGAGAACAATTGGGTGACGTTGGATCGGCTCCACGGCGCGGAGTGCGCGACCACGTCGCCGATGATGAGAACAGCGGGACCGCCATCGACCTGTTTGACCAGCTCGGGCAGCCGCGCCAGCGTGCCGACCGCGGCCTTGGCATCCGGCCGCGTCACGCGCGCGAACACGCCGACCGGCGTCTCCGGCGAACGGCCGGCGGCGAGCATGCCTTCGCGGATCGACGGCGCCGCGGTCATGCCCATGTAGACGACGACGGTCATCTTCTTGTCGGTCAGCACCGACCAGTCGACCACCTCGGCGTCGCGCGCCTTGTGCGCGGTCAGGAAGGTGATGCGCAGCGCCTCGTGGCGGAAGGTCAGCGGCACCTCGAATTGCGCGGCCGCGCCGAGACCGGCGGAGACGCCGGGAATAATGGAGTAGGCGACACCGGCATCGCGCAGCGCCTCGATCTCCTCGCCGCCGCGGCCGAAGATAAAGGGATCACCGCCCTTCAGCCGCACCGCGCGCTGGCCGGATTGCGCGGCCTCGATCATCAGATGGTTGATGGCGTCCTGGCCGATGCCGGGCTTGCCGACACGGCGGCCGACCGGAATCCGCGTCGCATCGCGCCGGATGCGGTCGAGAATCTCAGCCGACACCAATTCGTCATAGAACACGACGTCGGCATCCTGCAACGCGCGCAGCGCCTTCACCGTGAGCAGGTCCGGATCGCCGGGACCGGCGCCGACCAAGGTGACATGACCAACGGCCTTGCCTTCAGCATCAGCGCCGGCGAAGGCGGCGGGATCGGCGATTGCGTTGAGCGCCTGCTCGGCTTCGTCCTTGCGGCCGGCCAGCACCAGCGCGCCGATCGGGCCATCGACGATACGCTCCCAGAAACGGCGGCGCAGCGGAAACTCGTCGATGCGTGCATGCATCGATTTGCGGAAGCGGCCGATGAAGCCGGCGAGATCGCCGATCCGTGCCGGCAGCACCGCCTCGATCGTCTCGCGGACGCGGCGAGCCACCACCGGCGACGTGCCGCCGGTGCCGACCCCGACCACGACGTCGCCGCGATCGACGATCGCCGGCATAATGAAGGTGGAATGGACGAGGTCGTCCATCACATTGACCGGCAGGCCGACAGCCTTCGCGCGCACCGACATCGCAACCCCGATGTCGCCTGCACCGGCACAGAGAATGGCGATGACGTCGGAGAGATCGGCCGCAAGCGGATCGCCCTCGGCGCGCTCGATGCGCGCGGCGTCCTCTGCCGCGATGCCGGAGAGCTCATGATCGCCATCGGTCGCGTACCAGCGCACGGCGGCGCCGGCAGCCGCGAGCAGCCGCAACTTGGCGCGCACGAGCTCGCCCGCTCCAACGAGCAGCACCTTGCCGCTTTGCAGATCCAGAAACACAGGCAGGTATCGCATCAGACACTCGCTTCCCCAATTTGGGGGTTGACTGAAATTATTTTCTATTTATCTCTCGATCAAGCCCAGCAAAGAGAAAATTATTTCTTCTCTATTGCAGCGCAACTTTAGAATTTTCAACTCCACAGGCCAAGGCCAAGAGATGCATCTTCTCGACAACGAATCCGCCGCTGCCGGAACGCGCTCCGCAGCCCTTGCACAAGCATCTTCCGTGCCGGGAGTTTCGGCTCTTCAGACCCCTCCGACGATGGATCACCTGGACGAGCTGGAGGCCCAGAGCATCTATATTTTGCGCGAGGCGTTCGCCCGGCTGAAGAAGCTCGCGCTGCTGTGGTCGCTCGGCAAGGATTCCAACGTGATGATCTGGCTGGCGCGCAAGGCGTTCTTCGGCCGGGTCCCGTTCCCGGCGATGCATGTCGACACCGGCAAGAAGTTTCCCGAGATGTATGCGTTCCGCGATCGCTTCGGCAAGGAATGGGATCTCGACCTCCGCGTCGAGCCCTGCCCGCCGATCGACAGCGTCGACCCGACCCTGCCGCCGGCCGCGCGCTCCGCGGCGCGCAAGACCGAGGGCCTGAAGCTCGCTCTCAATAAATACGGCTTCGATGGATTGATCGCCGGCATCCGCCGCGACGAGGAAGCGACCCGCGCCAAGGAGCGCGTGTTCTCGCCACGCGGCCTCGAGGGTGAATGGGACGTGCGCGACCAGCCGCCGGAGTTCTGGGATCACTTCAATGCATCGCCGCCGCAAGGCGCTCACTTGCGCATCCACCCGATCCTGCATTGGACCGAGGCCGACATCTGGGCCTACACCAAGCGCGAAGGCATTCCGATCATCCCGCTCTATCTCGCCAAGGACGGCAAGCGCTATCGCTCGCTCGGCGATCAGGACATCACCAACCCGGTGGCCTCCACAGCGTCCAACATCGACGAGATCCTGGCCGAGCTCGATGCCACCAAGATCCCGGAGCGCGCCGGCCGCGCGCTCGACCACGAGACCGAGGATGCGTTCGAGCGGCTGCGCGTCGCCGGCTATCTCTGATCCAAGTCTGGCGTGAGCACTCCGATGAACATGATCCTTCCGACCGCCTCGATCTCGGCGACCCCGAACGGCACCACGCGTCCCCAGGTCCGCATCGTCATCGTCGGCCATGTCGACCACGGCAAATCCACGTTGGTGGGCCGTCTGCTGCATGAGACCGGCAGCCTGCCGGACGGCAAGCTGGAGATGCTGAAGGCGGTCAGCGCGCGGCGCGGCATGCCGTTCGAATGGTCGTTCCTGCTCGACGCGCTACAGACTGAGCGCGACCAGGGCATCACCATCGACACCACCCAGATCCGCTTCCGCACCCGCTCGCGCGATGTGGTGCTGATCGACGCGCCCGGCCATGCCGAGTTCTTGCGCAACATGATCACCGGTGCCTCGCAGGCCGATGGCGCGGTGCTGATCATCGACGCGCTCGAAGGCGTCCGTTCGCAGACCCGCCGGCACGGCTATCTGCTGCATCTGCTCGGCGTGAAGCAGGTCGCGGTCGTCGTCAACAAGATGGATCGGGTCGATTTCAGCTCCGCGCGATTCAACGAGATCAGCGCGGAGATTTCCGCGCATCTGATCGGTCTCGGCGTAACGCCGACCGCCGTGGTTCCGATCTCCGCGCGCGATGGTGACGGCGTCGCCGAGCACACGCCGCGGATCGACTGGTACAAGGGACCGACCGTGGTCGAGGCGCTCGATGCGCTCGAGCCGGCAAAGCCGCTGGCCGAACTGGCGCTGCGGCTGCCGGTGCAGGCGATCTACAAGTTCGACGACCGTCGCATCGTGGCCGGCCGCGTCGAATCCGGCAGCCTGAAGGCCGGCGACGAAATCGTCATCATGCCGACCGGGAAGATCGCGAAGATCAAGACGGTCGAGAGCTGGCCGGTGACGCCGGTCAACGGTCCGCAGGGCGCCGGACGCTCGGTCGGCATCACGCTCGACCGCGAACTGTTCCTCGAGCGCGGCGACATCATCGGCCATGCCGGGCAGAGCCCGCGCGACACCCGCCGCATCCGCGCGCGGATCTTCTGGCTGCACGACAAGCCGCTGACCAAGGGCGAGCAGATCCTGATCCGGCTCGGCACCAAGGAAAGCCGCGCCACCGTGGTCGCGATCGAGAAGGCGATCGATCCCGGCGCGCTGTCGAACGAAGAGAACTCGGCGATCGCGCGCAACCATGTCGGCGAGATCGACATCTCGCTGGCGCAGCCGGTCGCGACCGATCCCTACACCGACAATCCGCGCACCGGACGCCTGGTGATCGAAGTCAACGGCCGTATCGCCGGCGGTGGCCTCGTGCTGTCGGTCGACGCCGGCCGGCCCGCGGTGCCGGTCGATATCGTGCCGGTGGAATCCGCGCTGCGGCTGGATGAACGCTCGGCGCGCTACCATCACAATGGCGCGGTGATCTGGCTGACCGGCCTGCCCGGCTCGGGCAAGTCGACTTTGGCGAAAGCGCTGGAGCGGCGCCTGTTCAGCATTGGCGGCTCGCCGATCCTGCTCGACGGCGACACGCTGCGCGCGGGCCTCAACAGCGATCTCGGCTTCTCGCCGCAGGATCGCGCCGAGAACATCCGCCGCCTCGCCGAGGTCGCAACCCATCTGGCGCGCAACGGCCATATCGCGATCGTCGCCGCGGTGTCGCCATCGGCAGCCGACCGCGCCGCCGCACGCCGGATCGCCGACAGTGCATTCCGAGAAATCTATGTCGCGACACCCGCCGAGGTCTGCGAGACCCGCGATCCCAAGGGCCATTACGCCAAGGCGCGCTCGGGCGGATTGCCCTCGTTTACCGGCATCACCAACGACTACCAGCCGCCGACCGGCAATGAGCTGACCATCGACACCTCGAACCGCTCAGTCACCGAGGCCACCGACGAGATCGAGCGGATGCTGGCCGAGACCGGCGTGTTGTTCGACGAACTGACCGATCTCGCGGCGAACATCTAGGACTGCCTGATCTGTCGTCGTCCGGCTTGACCGGACGACCCAGTATTCCAGAGACATCGGTGCTTGAGCCGATAGCCCCCGGCGTACTGGATGCCCGCTTGAAGCGAGGCATGACGGCGGTGTGTAAGACGAGATGTGCATCGTCACGCGACCGCATCGCGCGCAATTATTCCGCGGCGCGCTGGCTTCCCGCCGCCTGCCGCATCATCCCGGGCGATTGCCCGGTGATCCGCTTGAAGGCGCGGCTGAAGGCCGCTTGCGACGCATAGCCGAGTTGGCGCGCGACCAGATCGATCGGCTGGCGTTCATGCTCGATCCACTGCGCCGCAAGGCGCATGCGCAATTCGGCCAGATAGCGCGCGGGCGACAGTCCGGTCATCGACTGGAAGCGTTCGGCAAACAGCGAGCGCGAGCAACCGGCCTCCGCCGCCAGTTCGGCAACCGTCCAGTTGCGGCCGGGCGCGCGATGCAGCGCGCCGATGGCACGGCCGAGACGCGGATCGCGCAGGGCCTCGAACCAGCCAACGGCCTTGTCGCCACCGCACTCAACCCAGGCCCGCACGATCGAGGCGGCAAGAACATCGGCGAGCCGCGCCATGACGCCGACGGAGCCGACCCGCGGCGTACAGGTCTCGCGCTCCATCGCCTTCAGGATCGGTTCGATCTCCGGCTCGCGCGCGAGCATTGTGCCAACCTGCATGACTTCCGGCATCTGGGCGATCAGCGGACGCATGCCGCCGAGATCGAAGTTCATGCACGCGCTGAAGATCAGCACCCGCTCGCCATCCGGGCATCCCTCAGGACAGGCCGAGGTCACATCGACATTGCCGCACAGCGTCTCGGTCTCGAAGCGCTCGACATCGAAGCTCGGCTCGTCCGCAGCCGAGACGAGATCGTGCGCGCCGCCGCGCGGCAGGAAGATGGCATCACCGCATCCCAGCGGCAGCACCTGCCCATCGGCGTAGCGCAGAAACGCGGTGCCATGCGCAACGAAGTGAAACTGGGCGCGCCCGACCGGCGTCTCGAACCGAAAGCCGAACGGCGCCCTGGTCGCGACCCGGCGGTAGTGAACCCCCTCGAGCCGCATGCCGAGCAGCAGTTCGCTCACCAGATCAACGACAGCGTCTGCCGGAGGGCCGGCAGATGATTTGGACGCACGATCAAACATTGGAGCGTTTATGGCATAGATACTCCGAAATCTCCAGCCTATGTGTGCGGCACCGCAGCACAGGATGGAAGTCAGTCGATGGATCAGGAAGTAAACCCCGCTCTGACGCAGGCAGATGATCTGGTCGCGCTGACGGCGCGCGACGTGGCGCGCGGGGCTGAACCGCTCGCGTCGGAAAAGCCGGCATGGTTGGCGGTCGCTGCGATGATGCTGGGTGTCACTGCCCTTCTGACGGCGGAGTTTCTGCCGTCCGGATTGCTGACGCCGATGGCGCGGGAT
The DNA here is from genome assembly GCF_002831585.1 of Bradyrhizobium sp. SK17. GTDB lineage: Bacteria > Pseudomonadota > Alphaproteobacteria > Rhizobiales > Xanthobacteraceae > Bradyrhizobium. The sequence continues at coordinate 423,655 of NZ_CP025113.1, forward strand.
CTCGGCGTGAGCCCCGGCCTCGCCGGCCAGGCGGTGACGACGACCTCGCTGGCCGGCCTGGTCGGCGCATTGTTCACCCCGACATTGACGCGCAGTTTCAATCGTAAGCCGGTGCTGCTCAGCTTCGCTGTTCTTCTGGCAATCTCCAATCTGCTAGTGGCGCTGGCGCCCAACATCACCTTCCTGCTCACGGCGCGGATCGTGCTCGGCCTCGCCCTCGGCGGCTTCTGGGCGATGGCGGCGGCGACGACGATCCGCCTGGTGCCGACAGCGCTGGTGCCGCGCGCTTTGTCGATCGTGATGAGCGGCGTTCCCGCCGCAATGATCATCGCCGTGCCGCTCGGCAGCTATCTCGGCGAGGTAATGAGCTGGCGCGCCGTGTTCCTGCTGGCGACGGCGTTTGCCGGCATCGTGTTCGTGGTGCAGGCGCTGGTGCTGCCGCGTCTGGCCCCGAGGGGAGCAGCCGGGTTCGGCACCTTGATCGAGATCCTGCAACGTCCGGGGATCGGCGCCGGCATCCTGGCGGCGACCTTGGTCTTCACCGGACATTTCGGCTATTTCGGCTACATCCGCCCGTTCCTTGAAAACGTGACCGGGCTGAGCGCGGCCGGCGTCGCCGCGACCTTGCTCGCATTCGGCGTTGCCAACTATCTCGGCTCGTTCGTGAGCGGCTTCCTGGCCGAACGCAAACTCAAGCTCACGATGATCGCGATGCCGTTCCTCATCGGCCTGGTCGGCCTGTTGCTTGCGGCCTATGGCAAGGATGTCGTTCCCGCGCTGGTGCTGGTCGCGCTCTGGGGCTTTGCCTTCAGCGGCGTTCCTGTGGCGACGACGACCTGGATCACGCGCATGGTGCCCGATGAGACGGAAAGCGGCACCGGAATGACGGTGGCCTCGATCTTCCTCGGCATCACCACGGGCGCCGCCGGCGGCGGGCTGGTCCTCGACGTCATGGGCGCGCCCGCCGTGTTCGTCGCCGGCGCCATTCCCCTGCTGCTCGCCGTCCTGCTGATCGCGACCAAGGTCCGGACCAGGCCTTCCTGACCGTCGCAAGGCGGGAGAACCGCGACACCCCGGATGCTCCGCCTGCAGCGGCATGACGCAGCAGCGGAGCCCGGCAAAGGGGCCTTCTCAGAGCCGTGGCTTTAAGGCTAAAAGAGCCGTGAACGCGGCCCTTTGGCGCGTTTTTTGCTGATTTCGTTCGAAAACAGCGCCTAAACGCCCCATTTCTTTGAGAAAGCCCATCATGACTCGTGTCGATGCCCACGGATTGAAGATCGCTCCTGTCCTGTTCGATTTCATCGCCAAGGAGGCGACGCCCAAGACCGGGATCGCGCCGGACGCGTTCTGGGCCGGACTTGCCGCTATTATCCAGAAGCTCGGACCGAAGAACCGCGAGCTGCTCGCCGTGCGCGACACGCTACAGGCCAAGATCGACGACTGGCATCGCGCCCACAAGGGCAAGGCGTTCGACATCAACGCCTACACCGCCTTCCTCAAGGAGATCGGCTATCTGTTGCCGGAGCCGGCGACCCACAAGGTCGAGACGGCCAATGTGGACGAAGAGATCGGCAAGATCTGCGGCCCGCAGCTCGTGGTGCCGCTGACCAACGCCCGCTACGCGCTGAACGCCGCCAACGCGCGCTGGGGCTCGCTGTACGACGCCTTCTACGGCACCGACGCGATCCCGCACGATCCGAGCGAGGCTGGCCGTGGCTACAACAAGGCCCGCGGCGACAAGGTGATCGCCAAGGCCAAGGCCTTCCTCGATGCCGCCGTCCCGCTTGCGACCGCGAGCCACACCGACGTGACCTCCTACAGCGTGATCTCGGGCCAGCTCTCGGCCAAGCTGAAGAGCGGCAACGCCACCGCGCTGAAGAACGGCGCGCAGTTCGCCGGCTATCAGGGCGACGCCGCGTCCCCGAGCGCGATCCTGCTCGTCAACAACGGCATGCATGTCGAGGTCAAGATCGACCGCAACAACACGATCGGCAAGGACGATCCGGCCGGCGTCGCCGACATGATCCTGGAATCGGCGGTCTCCACCATCCTCGACATGGAAGACTCGGTTGCCGCCGTCGACGCCGAGGACAAGGTGCTGGTCTATCGCAACACGCTCGGCCTGATGAACGGCACGCTGTCGGCCGATTTCGAGAAGGGCGGCAAGACGCTGACGCGCGCGCTCAATGCCGACCGCGTCTACAAGAAGCCTGACGGCGGCGAGCTGAAGCTGCACGGCCGCAGCCTGCTGCTGATGCGCAATGTCGGCCACCACATGTTCACCGACGCGGTGCTCGACGCCAAGGGCGAGGAGATTCCGGAAGGCCTGCTCGATGCTGCGGTCGCCGGGCTGCTCGCGATCCACGACCTCAAGGGCAATTCCAAGACCAAGAACAGCCGCACCGGCTCGGTCTATATCGTCAAGCCGAAGATGCACGGCCCCGATGAAGTGACGCTGACCTGCGACCTGTTCGCCGAGGTCGAAAAGATGCTCGGCCTGCCGGAGAACACCATCAAGGTCGGCATCATGGACGAGGAGCGCCGCACCACGGTCAACCTCAAGGCGTGCATCCAGCGCGCCTCCAAGCGCATCATGTTCATCAACACTGGATTCCTCGACCGCACCGGCGACGAGATCCACACCTCGATGGAAGCGGGTCCGATGATCCGCAAGAACGACATGAAGGCGCAGCCCTGGATCAAGGCCTATGAGGACTGGAACGTCGACACCGGTCTGGTCGATGGCCTGCCCGGCCATGCCCAGATCGGCAAGGGCATGTGGGCCGCGCCCGACAAGATGGCGGACATGCTGGCGCAGAAGATCGGCCATCCGCAGGCCGGCGCCACCACCGCCTGGGTGCCGTCGCCGACCGCCGCCACGCTGCACGCGCTGCACTATCACCAGGTCAACGTGATCGCCCGCCAGCAGGAGCTCGCCAAGGGCGGCCCGCGCGCCAAGCTGTCCGACATCCTCACCATTCCGGTGTCGCAGTCGAACTGGGCGCCCGACGACGTCAAGCAGGAGATCGACAACAACTGCCAGGGCATCCTGGGTTACGTCGTGCGCTGGATCGACCAGGGCGTCGGCTGCTCCAAGGTGCCTGACATCCACGACGTCGGCCTGATGGAAGATCGCGCCACGCTGCGCATCTCGAGCCAGCATCTGGCGAACTGGCTGCATCAGGGCGTCATCACCCGGGATCAGGTGATGGAATCGTTGAAGCGGATGGCCGTCGTGGTCGACAAGCAGAATGCCGGCGACAGTCTCTACAAGCCGATGGCGCCGTCATTCGATGGCGTCGCGTTCAAGGCCGCCTGCGATCTGGTGTTCGAGGGCCGCACCCAACCGAACGGCTACACCGAATACATCCTCACCGCACGCCGCCGCGAGGCCAAGGCCGCGGGCTGATCCGCGAATCCTGCGACAAGCAAAAGCCCCGGCGATGCGCCGGGGCTTTTTTGGTTGGAGACAAGTCGTTTCGCTTGCAACGGCGATCCTAAAACACCGCGAGATATTTCAGCAGCGAGACGATGCCGATGATGATGACGACGACCCGTGCGATCTGCTTGGCGCGGCCGTCGAGCGGCAGCATGTTGATGAGATAAAGAACCAGGATAACGACAAGGAAAGTGACGAGTACGCCGACGAGCATGCGGGGCCCCCTGATGGCATCGGTGATTGTGGTGTTCGCACTGAACTAACGTGCGAAGATGAGACCGGTTCCCTACGCCGGAACCGAATGCGCCTCGTCCGTCGAGGCGATGCTATTCACGCGCCAGCACCGGTGCACGTTCGTACTTGGCGCGGACGCGATCCGGCGCCGGCGTGAAGTTGAGCGACGCGCCGCGGCGATCCGGGCGGCCGACCGCCATCAACCCGTCCTTGCCGGCGACGATATCGCCCTTGCGCAGGGTCGGATCGTCCTCGATCTTGACAGCCGCGAGGCCGACGGGGTCCTTGCCGTTGCAGGTGCAACCCGAAACGATCTGGTCGCGATAGCGGTATGCGTTCGGCAGTTCGGAGTACGGCTTGCCGTCTTCGGTCGCGGCGTTGTCGATGTTGCCGCCATAGACCACCTCGGTCGCGCTCGCCGGACAGAAGCTGTTGCAGCTTTCCGCCTTGCTCTGGTTGCCGGTCGCCGCCAGCGGGAAGTAGCGGCCGTCGCAGGTGCGCACGCAATAGGCCTGGCCGACATCGTAGCGCGCACGGCGTTCGACCCGCGGCGCCATCGGCACCGGGCCGTCGTCGAACGGCATCCGGATCACCGGTGGGCGGTCCTGGATGAAGCCGCCGAACAGTTGCGAGAAGAAATCCTGGGCCTGCGCCGCGGGCGCAAGGGACAAAGCGAGCAATGCCGCCGTCCCGAACGCCCACCGCCTGGAATTGAGCTTCATCATACCGCTCCCCGGTGCAACGCCGATGCTCAGTACAACGACGAACCCGCCGGGATGTTCATTGCCTGACGGCCCGACGGCAGCGTCATGACCGCGGGACGCGGTTGCAGCGGCATCGGCCGGGCCGAGATCTGCGTCGGGGCCGGGCCGATCTCACGCGCGGCCAGATGGGCTGCGTTCTTCGGCAGCACCACGACCTTGGTGCCGACATCGACCCGGCTGAACAGGTCGGAGACGTCTTCATTGGTCAGACGGATGCAGCCCGACGACACGAACTTGCCGATCGTCGTGGGATCATTGGTGCCGTGGATGCGGTACTCGCTCGAACCAAGATACATCGCGCGGGCGCCGAGCGGGTTACCCGGGCCGCCGGCCATGAAGCGCGGCAGATAGGGCTGGCGCTTGATCATCTCGGCCGGCGGATGCCAGTCCGGCCATTCCGCCTTGCGGGTGATGGTCTGGGTGCCGGCCCAGGTGAAGCCCTCGCGGCCGACGCCTACGCCGTAGCGGATCGCCCGACCGCCGCCGAGCACATAATAAAGCGCGGTGTTGCCGGTATCGATGATGATGGTGCCCGGCGCCTCGGTCGTGTTGAGCGCGACCGTGGTCGGACGCAGCCGCGCCGGCAGCGCGCCGTCCTCGGTGGCTTCGGTCGAGGGATCGTTCATCACCTCGTCGGAGGGATATGCGCCAGGCTGCGTCGACGCATAACCGAGCGCGGAAGAACTGACCTGGGCGCTGGCCGGATTGGTGAGGACGAACGGCGCCACGAACAAGACGCTGGCGAAGGCAAAGGTCCGCGCGGCGCGCGACGCAAGCCGGCGGCTGGAGAAAGACTGCTCTGTCATGTGCTGCCCCTGAACGGGATGCGCATCGTGGTGATGCTGTGACGATGCAACGCGCGGGACCGCGCGGGAGTTCCGCCGCGAATCGTCCCGAAAGCGCGATTGTCAACCCGTCACGCCTCACGAAGCCGCGATGGAACTTTTCGGAGAGCGGGCCGTTGTTACGCACATTTTGGCGCGCGGGGCAGGCTCGCGGCGCGACGTTTGTTGTCCTCGTGCGGGAGGAATTTGGTGCGCGCCTTTCCGAGTCAGCGCCTGCTTGGCAATGCGCCCGAAGGCACGCCCATCCCCGACAGCAAGGCCGAATTGCCGCCGGTCATCCGGCGCGCGGAGGTCGTCGCCTTTGCGCTGGTCGCGCTGCTGGTCATCGTCGTGGTGGCTGTGCTGTATCTGGCACGCGCCTTCTTCCTTCCGATCACGATGGCCTTCATCGTCGGCACCATGCTGTCGCCGGCGGCAAGCCTGCTCGAACGCTACCGGATCCCGCGCCCGCTCGGCGCCGTGCTGATCGTGATCGCGGTCGGCGCGGCGGTCGCCTTCATGGTCGGGCTGATCGCCTCCCCGGTGATGGAATGGAGCTCGCGGCTGCCCGAGCTCGGCGCGATGCTGAAGGAGAAGCTGCATGTGTTCGACCGGCCGCTGGCGCTGTGGCAGGAGCTACAGAGCATGGTCGGCGGCTCCGACACGCTGGCCGCGTTCCAGCTGCCGAAATTCGAATGGGTGCAGCCGACGCTGGAATTCCTGTCGCCGACCTTCGCCGAATTCCTGCTGTTCGTCGCGACCCTGATCCTGTTCATCGCGAGCTGGAAGGATTTGCGCCGCGCCCTGGTGATGACCTTCAACGAACGCGCGGCGCGGCTTCGGACGCTGCGGATCCTCAACGAACTCGAGACCCATCTCGGCAACTATCTGCTGACGGTGACCATGATCAATGTCGGCGTCGGCATCGCCACCGGCGTGATCTGCGCGGCGACCGGCACGCCCAATCCGGCGGGGCTCGGCGCGCTCGCTGCGACGCTGAATTTCATTCCGATCATCGGCCCGGTCGCGATGTTCGTGGTGCTGGTCGTGGTCGGCATCATCTCTGCGCCGACCGTCGGTGCCGGGCTGCTGGCGCCGGCCTGCTTCGCGGCCGTAACCTTCATGGAAGGACATTTCGTGACGCCGACGATCGTCGGCCGCAGGCTGTCGCTGAATGCGCTCGCGGTCTTCCTGGCGCTTGCGTTCTGGACCTGGCTGTGGGGCCCGATGGGCGCCTTCCTGTCGTCACCACTGTTGATCGTCGGATTGATCGTCAAGGAGCATTTGATGCCGGTCAATTCGCCGCAGCTGCCGGAGGGCTAACACAGCGTCTTCAATCGAAGCGGGGCACCGCTTCGATTGAAGAGAAAAGAGTCGAGCAACAAAGCCGGTTGCACAATTGGAACCTTGCGTGGAGCGAAACGTTTTTCACGACACGCGAATTCTCCGGGAGCTTTCGATGTCGAGCACGGACAGCGCATTTGGGATCAAGAACATGACGGACAAAGCGACCTATGAACGCCTCGAAAAGGATGTCACCGCCGTGAAGAACGATATCGCAGCCCTCACCGAACAGATCACCGACGCGCTCAATTCGTTTGCGAACAATGCCGGCAAGCAGGCCCGCCGACACTACAAGGATGCACGCGCCAGCGCGGAATCGACCTTGGACGACGTGTCGGAGCGCGGCAGCGCGATGATGGGCGCGGCGCAGGACGCGGCCTCCTCGATCGAGGAAACGCTGGAAGAGGTGATCACGCAACGGCCGCTGGCGACCGTCGGCCTTGCGCTTGGTCTCGGCTTTCTGATCGGCGTCACCTGGCGTCGCTAGCCAGACCGCATGCGCACCCTGCGCAATCCATCCTTCTGGGCGAGATGGCAGCGCTGGTGCGCCGCCACCTCGTTTGTCGATGCGCTTTTCAAGGCAAGATTCAGGGCACGGACCATCAATGCTTCAGCGGCTGATCAATGACGTCAAGGAATCCACCGGCAGCGCGCTGCGGCTGACGTCGCTTGCGGCCGCGGCCGGGATCGCGCTGTTCATCACGGTCGCCTTCCTGTGCGCGGCGGCCTTCGTCTATGTGCTGCAGCACTATGGGCCGGTGGAAGCGTGCCTCTCCGGCGCCGCGGTATTCCTGATCGTCGCGCTGATCGTGATTGCCGTCTACGCGGCACGCAAGCGCGAGATGCAGAGGCGCGCCGAGAAAGCTGCGAAGGCCGCGAAATCAGCCGCGGCAACCGCGTTCGCCGACCCCGCATTGATCGCCACCGGCCTGCAGATCGTCCGCGCCATCGGCGTCAAGCGCCTGATCCCGATCCTCGCGGTCGGTGGGCTGGCGCTCGGCCTGATGGCAAGCCGCGGCGCGGCGAGCGGCGATAGCGAGCCGGACGAAGAAGAATAGCAGCGCCTATCAACCGTCATTCCTGGGCTCGCGCCAAGGGGCGCCCCCAATTGCGCTATTGCGCACCGGGGAATGACGGTGAGATACCGGAGTTCAAGTCACGCAGCGGCCGGGCTGCAGCAGCTTGGCGACCTCGGTCAGGACGCTGACCACGGGCTCGCAGGCCACCTTGCGGGTATCGCCCGGGCTGGCGCGACCGGGTGCTGCCGGGTGATTGCGGGCCTCTTCCCTGGCCACAGGGACGCGGACCAGCACCGATGTATCGGGAAGCCGATCGACCTTCAGCGCGACCGTGCGACTCGCCAGGCCGGCCGCCGGAACCGCGGCGCGGTCGGTCTTCGCAGCGCGATTGACTGCGCTCTCCGGCGCCAATGCGGTCGTGACCTGCTGGCCGCCGATGAGATCATGACCGGATGCGAGCTGGACTGCGCCGAGCGTCAGTCCGACCGCCAACACAGCAAAAACTGCCTTCTGTCTCTTCGACATGGTGATGTCCTTCGCCCCATGGAAATCCGCTAAACAATCCCTCGGCGAGCACGGACACAACGCGAACGAAACCCGTGGGGTTCTCGCGTCCGGCCATCACTTAACCGTGTACGGAAAAATTTTCACACGCGCGGAACGAGTCCGGGGGTCTGCGAGTCATTGCAACAGCCGGTTATTCCCCCTGCCCCATTGACCGGCGACGTAGGGCGCGACCGTGGTGATGCCGGTCGCGCCCTGCTCTTTTTTCAGCGGCTCTTCTGGCCTTTCACGCGCGATGCGTCAGCCGGCCTGTCGTGCATGCTCCGTCTCGCAAGCGGGTCAGTGCACGGACGGCCCTCGCGCCGAGGCGGAAGGGCCGTCTGCTTCACGCATCGTCGCCGGATGGCGCGTCCTGGGATCGAACAACCGTCACCTCACGGCATGACGGGCAACGACCGACATGAAACTTGATTCCGGTCGTCTGGTCGTCGACGAGCATCAATTCGCTCAAGGGCTCGCCGCATTTGCAAGTCACCGTCTTCTTATCGGCAAAATACATCTGATGTCCTCCACAAGCCTGGAGATTTCATCTCGTCATCGGGGCGAGCCCGATTGCGCCGCGCTCGCCCCGCTCGCTTCCACTCCTTCTCGATCTGTCTGATCCGGCCTATCCGGATGCGAGGGGTCGGCTCCCGGCGGCTACTTCGTTGCGGCCTGCGCTGCTTCGCGCGCCTCGCGTTCGGCCTTGAGGCGTTGGAAATTGTCGTAGAAGGCCTTCTCGTTGGCGCGATGCTCTTTCATCGCCTGCGACGCCTCTTGCTGACGCTGCGCGTCACGGTCCTTGCGCTGCTGGGGAGTCAAATTCATACGGCACTCCGATAAGCTATTGAATCGACGATGGATTCAACGCACATCGCGGCAAAAGGTTGCATCCCCGCGGAGCTTTCCGTGGGTATGAAGCGGGACGAATGGTCGTGATGGACCCGCGCGCGCGGCCTATTTGCGCAGGCTTGCCCAGACGCCGCCGAGGATCAGCAAGCCGCCGACCAAATGGATCAGCTTGGGTGGCTCGCCAAGGATCAGCCATGACAACAGTGCGCTGGCGATCGGCGCGACATAGAGCACCAGCGACGTCCGCACCGAGCCGAATCGTGCACCGAGCCAGGCGAAGCCGGCATAGGCGAGCAGGCCGGGCACCAGGCCGGCGAAGACATAGGCCTCGAATGCCCGGGCATTGAAGACCGCCGCCGGCGAGGTCCACATTTCCAGAAGCGCCGGCGGCAGCGAGCACAGCGCACCGGCTGCCGAGAACAGGCTGACCCGCGCCAGCAGCGAAGCGCGCGGCGCGACGCGGGACTGCACCAGCGTGTAGCCCGACCAGCCGAGCATCGCACCGACCACCAACAGATCGCCCCAGGCCGCGCTCGATTGCGTCAGCGCCTCGAGGTGCCCGCCGGAGACGATCAAGAGCGCCCCGGCGAGCGCCAGCGCGGTGCCGAGCCATTGCAGCGGACCGATATGCTCGATGCCGAGCGCGGCCGAGATCAACAGCACCATGATCGGCGACAGCGCGAAGATCAGCGCGATGTGGATCGCGGTGGTCGTGATGCCCGCGATGTAGACCGGGCCGCCGCACAGGAACATGCCGAGGAAGCCGGCGGCGAGGATCGGCCACAGATTCTGCGCCAGCGGGATCTTGCCGTCCCGGACCGCCGCGATCGCGAACGGCGCCAGTCCGATGGCGATGATGCTCCAGCGGAAGAAAGCCAGCGAGAACGGCGGCACCGACCCGGCAAGGCCGCGCGCCAAAACCTGATTGGAGGCCTGCCCAACCGCGACCAGGATGAAGCCGGTCAGCGCGACCGTATCGTCCCAGCCGGTGGCCGGCCGGGCGGCCTGCGCTTTTGGCAGCTCGGCATCCATGACACCGCCCCTCCGCCAGCGTGCCGCTACTGCTCCGCCGCTTCCTGCTCCATGTCGCGGCCGGACATGTCCTCGCCCTGCATGTTGGCGTATTCGCGCGCCATCTCGCGCATCAGGAATTTGGCCGGGACGTCGTGATAGGTACCGTGGTCGTTGACGTACTGCATGTAGGCACGGCCCTCGCCATCGAACGGATGCAGCAGCGCGTCGGAATGGCCGTCGAAGTCGAGCGGCTTGACGCCGAGCTTGGCGCACAGCGTGTCGTTGAAGGTCGGGGTCGCCTTGCGCCAGGCGCCGTCGACGAACACTTCGGTGAAGCCGTGCCAGGTGAACAGGTCCGAGCCCATGCTCTGGCGCAGCTTCTCGGTGGTGAGGTGGTTGCGGACATCGGCGAAGCCGACCCGGGCCGGGATGCCGTGAACCCGACAGGCCGCGGCATACAGCGCCGCCTTGCCGACGCAGTAGCCGTTGCCGGCCGCGAGCACGCTGGAAGCCCGATAGCTCTCAGGCGAGCGCATGCTGACATAGGGGTTGTAGCGAATGCCGTCGCGGACCGCGGTGTAGAGCCGGCTCGCTTTGTCGCGCGCGCTGGCGCCAGCCGGGACGGCGGCGCGGGCGAACGCCTCGACGGCGGGATGGTCGCTGTCGACATATTCGCCGGGATCGGTGTAGAGGCGGCTGATCGTGTCAGTGAGGTGCTCGGTCATGGCGCAAGCTTAGCAAGCCGTGAGCCCAGTTCAATGCAGCTGACGCAGCCCTGCCCCGCCGGGCCGCCCGTTTGACGGGTTTGCGGTGTCCACTTCGCTCGAAAAAGCTCTAGTTCCTGAAGCGTTCGTCCCACTGCGGCGGCCGGTAGCTGCGCTTCTTCGCCTTGAAATATTCGCGCGCAAAATGGATGCCGATCCCGATCAGGAACGGTGGGGCGAGCGCGGTGGCAATCATCAGCGCGGTGATCGATTTCGGCGTCAGGATGTCCAGCACCATCGACGCCAGCAGCCACAGCGTGGCTGCGATCACCGCGACGTCGACGTGCTTCATTCCCCGTATTTCCCTTAGGTCCAAAACTGCCATCCGGGTTCCATCCTACCGGCTGGCCCGGCATGCGCCAAGGATTCCGGCGGCAGACGATACCTCCAGTCCTTCACTTTTTTGGAACGCCCCGCGCGCCATGTTGATCCGCATGTAGCGAATCCGGGAGGCCGCAATGGGCAATTCCAGTGACATCCACAATGGCGTCGATCGTCCCGCCAGCCGGAACGACGTCAATGACGCCGTTGGCGACGGACTAGCCAGAGCGATCTGAAGTCATGATGTGAAGTCATGGGGCCGTCGCAGGGCCGCAGCCAAATATCGAAAACAACCCCATGCAAAGCAACCCGTGTCGGCCGGCGTTCAAACCAAGCAACTTGACACGCCGGGCAACTCAGAGATAAACTTCTAATATTCAGAAATTTTCCGGTGTCCACGCCGAGGATGACGGCTGACCATGGTCTGCCGCGCCCGGCAGGAGCCATCAGCCTTGCGGCGGTCATCGGGGACTTCATCCGCATCAACGTGGGAATGGCAGGCAAGCAAGCGGCGGGAGCGAGTTGACGCTCCCGCCGCTCGATTTGTCGCGCTATTCGCTCATCGACAGCATCGCGTTCAGCTCGACGGCCGTGCGCAGCTGCTCGATGCGCGCGGCCGTCTGCTCGCGTTCGGCGCCTTGCGGCAACCGCGCGAGCTGGCTCTCGAGGCGCATCCGATGCTCTTCGAGCCGCTGCTCGAACGTATGAGGCTCAGAACGTTTCCGCTTTTGAATCGTCTTCATCGTTGACCCTTGGCGGTTGCAGACCGGGACTGTTGGCCCAGCGGTCCAGTTGATCGATGACCCGAGCGTGGCTCGGCCGCCGCGGTTTCGGCGCTGCCGGCTCGTCGGATAGTTTTCGGGGAAGCTTGACGTCGTTGGTCATGGCATCTCTCCCTCAACACAACGGGACAGCGACAGGACCGTTCCAATATTTTCCTACTTAAAGTATTGATTTTGCTTGTTAATTATACTCAATCAACGTTTTTGTCTCAATCCATGGAACCCAATGTGAGTTGGTCGGTTTAGCAAATTACTCATTCAGCTAAGTTTGGGTTTTTCCAATGAACGAGCTGCGCGGCGAACGGTTGCAGGTCATGTTGTCGCCTGAGGAATTGGCTGCCCTCGACGATTTCCGTTTCAAGCACCGTATGCCGACCCGCGCCGCGGCGGTCCGCGAGCTCCTCAAGCTCGGTTTGGCCGGCGTCGGCACCGACGGAACGGCGGGGGTGAAGTCCAGCGAATACGGGGTGTTCGATCGCGGGCCCGAGGGGCACACGCAAGCAGACGCGCCGCAAGAGGATTGACGGCGCATGGGCTTCGATATCGCGGCTCAGCCCGCAACGAACAGGTCCACCACCGCCTTCAAAGTGCAGACAACGAGCGCCGACGTGAACATCGCCGTGCCGAAATCCGCGAGATAAAGCAGCTGCGCCTTCTGCTCTGCATCGAGCTGCGCGATCGCCTTGCGCATGGCCAAGCTCCCTTTTGGGAAGAACGCGATGTGCCAACGTCCGTTCCTGCGCGGCCTCACGCCCGCTGCAACGCCAGCGTCACGCCGCCGAGCGTCAGCGCCATGGCGCCGATCTCGCGCAGCCCCAACGGCTCGCCGAGGATGATCGCCGCCGACACCACGCCGATCACGGGCACCAGCAGCATGCCGGTCGACGCCGATGTCGGCGGCAGGCGGCGCAGCGTCTCGAACCAGGTGAGATAGCAGATGCCCATCGGCATCAGCGTCATGTAGGCGAAGCAGCCGAGGCCGAACGGCGTGATCGCGGAGTAATTCGGATGCTCGAACAGAATTCCGAGCACGAGCATCACGAGACAGCCGATGCCGACCTGCCAGGCGACCACCGGCAGCGGCGGCATTGGCAGCGGCTTGCGGTTCAGCACATTGCCGAGCGCGAACAGGATGGCGCAGGCGAGCGCGAGCGCGATGCCGGTGAGCTTGGCGGCGCTGAACGCAAAGCCGCCACTGCCGAGCAGCAGCGCGACGCCGGCAACGCCGAGCACCAGCGCCGCCAGATCCCGCAACGTCGGGCGGCTGTGCAGCACCGGCCAGGCGAACAGCATCGCCCAGATCGGCATCGTGTAGGCCAGCAAGGCGCCCTCGCCGACCGTGACGAACTTCATCGCGATGGTGCCAAAGCCCATCCAGGCGAAGACGTTGGTGAAGGAGGCGAACAACAGCCGCGGGACCGCCTCGCGCGGCACCGCGAGCGACTGGCCGCGCGCCAGCGCCAGGCTGCCCAGGATCACCGCGGCGCAGGTGCCGGCAAGCCCACGGGCGAACAGCGGCGGCCATAGCTGCAACAACAGCTTCATCAACGGCCAGTTCAGGGCCCAGCCGAACGCCGTTACCAGAAGGCAGAGAAAGCCGATCGATCTGTCGCGCCGCGTCGAATCCATGGGCCAGCGCTTAGCAGGCGTGCGGCCGCGATTCTACGTCGTGTGGCGCATGCGGGGTCGCGCCAGACGCGCGAAGACCCCGGATCGCGCCGCGCTCCGGGGACCTCAGGCAAAGGTGCTGATCGTGATCCGCGGCCAGCCCTCGCTGGTCCGCGCGGCGGCAAGCTTGCTGGTCCAGGCATCGATCAGGCTCGCAATCAGAAGGCGGCCGGTGGCGCGCATGTCAGGGAGCTTCATCGTGGGCGTGCCGAGCGTGAGCGCGACCACGCCATGGGTTGCCGCAAGCAGCGCGCTCGCCAGCCGCTGCGGCAGGCCCGACGCGGGTTCGGCTCCCCGGGCAGCGAGATACTCCCGCACCGAGATCACGAACAGCTCGTAGCTGCGGCGCGCGATCTCGGTCTCGCCGAAATAGACGCCGTCGGGAAACCGGCGATCCTCGATCGTGCCGGACATCGAGAACAGCGATCGGAAATGATCGGGATTGTCGGCCCAATAGTCGAGATAGGTTTCCATCACTTGCCGCAGCCGCAGGTCACTGTCGGCGGTCTGTGCGCGAACCCGCTCGAGCTGGCCCGCGACGGCTTCGAGGTTCTGCTGCTTGACCGCGAGCAGCAGCAGCAGCTTGGTCGGGTAATATTTGAGGACGGTGCCCTTCGAGTAGCCGATCGCGTCCGCGATCTTCTGGATCGAGACGGTCTCCAGCGTGCCGGCGGCGAACTCCTTGCGCGCGGTCTTGAGGATCAGCGCCTTCAGCGCCGCCTTGTCGGCTTCCTGGCGCGCCCTGCGCTGAAAGCGCCGCGCCCCCTTGCTGGATCGCTCCTCGATCGACATTGCCGTCTCCTAGAGACTTTTCCGGTCCGATGGAATCGAAACGAGGTCTCCCCTTGTCATATCCAAGTTAATTGACTATGGTCAATTAACTTGGATATGACGGGAGGATCCGATGAGCATCCCTGTGAGCCCCCTTGCCGGCGACATGGTCCGCAGCGATTTCGATCCGTTCAGCCCGGCGACGCGGGCCGATCCGTACGGCACCTACGCCGGGTTGCGTGCCGCGGCGCCGGTCATTCGCCTGACCAAATACGACATCTGGGCGGTGCCGCGCTTTGCCGAGGTCAAGGCGATCTTCGGAGACCACGTCAATTTCAGCAACGCGGGCGGCGCTGGGCTTGCCAACCACTTCAAGGAGAAGCCGTGGCGGCCGCCGAGCATCGTGCTGGAAGCCGATCCGCCGCTGCACACCCGGACCCGCGCGGTGCTGGCGCGGATCCTCTCGCCTGGCGCGATGCGGCGGCTCGCCGATGACTTCAAGGCCAAGGCTGCAACGCTCGTCGACGGGCTGGTCGAACGCGGATCGTTCGACGCCATCAAGGACATCGCCGAAGTGTTTCCGGTCAGCGTGTTTCCAGACGCACTCGGCATCGACCAGGAGGGCCGCGAGAACTTCCTGACCTATGGCGCGATGGTGTTCGCGGGCTTCGGGCCCGAGAACGACTACTCTCGCGATTTGATGCAGCAGGCGCCTCGCGTGCTGCCCTGGGTCGCTGCGCGCTGCCAGCGCGAGGCGCTGCGCCCGGGCAGCTTTGGCGCGCAGGTCTACGAGGCCGCCGACACCGGCGAGATCAGCACGGAGGAAGCGCCGCTGCTGGTACGCTCGCTGCTCTCGGCGGGGCTCGACACCACGATCAGCGCCATCGGCATGGCACTGTACACGCTGGCGCGCCATCCCGAGCAATGGGCGCTGCTCGCAGCCGATCCTGCGCTGTCGCGCGCGGCGTTCGACGAGACATTGCGCTTCGATTCACCGGCGCCGTTCGTGTTCCGCACCACGCCGCACGAGACCGAGATCGCAGGCGTCACGATCGGCAAGCACGAGAAGGTGCTGCTGCTGCTTGCCTCTGCCAACCGCGACGAGACGCGCTGGGAGCATGCCGACCAGTTCGATGTCAGGCGGCGGCTGTCCGGGCACTTGGGCTTCGGCGTCGGCATCCATGGCTGCGTCGGGCAGATGGTGGCGCGGCTGGAGGCGGAGGCCGTGATCGCAGCGCTTGCGAGCCGCGTGAAGCAGTTCGAGATCGCGGGCCCGGTCGCGTTCCGCGACAGCTCCGGCCTGCGGGCGCTCAGCACGATGCCGGTCCGGGTGACGCTGAAGTAGCTTTGCGCAAGGGACCAGACCGGCCACTGAACCGCCGCCGCTTCCGGATCACGGATTAGATCCCGTCCAGGACCTCGCGGACCTTAGTAGCCAGCTCGTCGATCGAGAACGGCTTCGGCAGCAGATTGGTGCCGGGGTCGAGGATGCCGTTGTGAACGATGGCATTGCGGGTGTAGCCGGTGGTGTAGAGCACCTTGAGGCCCGGGATACGCTCGCGGGCCTGAACTGCGAGTTCATGGCCGGACATCGCGGGCATGACGACATCGGTAAACAGCAGCACGACGGAAAGTCCGCCGTCGAGCAATTGCAAAGCCTCCCGCGGATTGGCCGCGCCAATCACGGTGTAGCCGAGCTCGCGCAGCGCCTCGACCGAGATGACGCGCACACGCTCCTCGTCTTCCACCACCAGGACGACTTCGGTTTTCTGGCCGCGATAGGAGGCGATCGGCGTCCGCCTGACAAAATCGGGCCCCGCCTCGCCGCGATGCCGCGGCAGATAGATCTTGACGGTCGTGCCGACATCGATCTCCGAATAGATCCTGACATGCCCGCCGGACTGACGCACGAAGCCATAGACCTGGCTGAGACCGAGGCCGGTGCCCTTGCCGATGCCCTTGGTGGTGAAGAAGGGATCGAATGCCTTGGCCATCACCTCTTCGCTCATGCCGCTGCCGTTATCGGCGACCGCAATCATGACATATTGGCCCGACGGAATGGCGTAAGCCTTGGCCGCGATCTCGTCCACATAGGCGTTGGATGTCTCCAGCGTGAGCTTGCCGCCGTCCGGCATCGCATCGCGGCCATTGACGCAGAGATTGAGGACGGCGTTTTCGAGCTGCCCGGGATCGGCGCGCACCTGCCAAACCCCGGCGGTCAGCACAGCTTCCAGACTGGTGGTCTCGCCGAGCGTCCGCGCCAGCAAGTCCGCCATCCCCGCGATCATCCGGTTGGGATCGAAGGTCACCGGCGCCAGCGGCTGCTGACGCGAGAAGGCGAGCAGACGCTGCGTCAATCCGGCGGCGCGTTGCGCGGCATCCACGGCCGCGTCGAGGAAGCGATCAACGTCGATCTCCCCCTTGGCGAGCTTGCGCTGCATGAGATTGAGCCCGGCGATGATCACGGCGAGCATGTTGTTGAAGTCGTGTGCGATGCCGCCAGTCAACTGTCCGACCGCCTCCATCTTCTGGACCTGACGCAACTGCTCCTCGGCCTTGGTCCGCTCCTGCACCTCCTCCAGGACGCGCTGCTCCAGCGTGGCGTTGAGCGCTTGCAGCGCAGCCTCGGCGCGACGACGCTCGACCAATTCGCGCTCGGCGGCCTGGAACAGCCGCGCGGTGTCGATCGCGGTCGCAGCCTGCGCCGCGATGCCGGCGATCAGCCGCTCCGCCCGTTCATCGAAAATGCCCGGCTCCGGGTGACCGAAGAACAGCCCGCCCAGCACCTCGCCGGATCGCGACACCACGGGCGCGGCGAGATAGCTGCGCACCGGCAGATGTCCTTTCGGCATCCCGTAATGTGGATCGCTCTTGCCGTAACGCGGATCCTCCAGAATGTCGTCCGACCGCACGATCGCATCGCCGCTGAAGGTCGGCGCGAACACCGCGGTGTTGCGCGGCATCGGAAATTGCGAGAATGCCTCGCGCGGCGCGCCGGACAGGGTGTAGAGCGTGTAGCTCTCCCCCGTGTCGTTGATCACATTGTAGAAGAACGAACCGAACGCGGCGCCGGTCAATTCAGTCGCGGCATCGGTGACGATCTGAACCGCCCTATCAAGATTGAGTTCGCCGGCAACCGTGCTGCCCACCTTGTTCAGGAGTTCGAGGACGTGGGCCTCCTCCTCGAGCCTTGCAGAACGTTCAGACCGCGTGGCCGAAAGCTCGAGATTGGCGGCAACACGCGCCAGCAGTTCGCGGGCACTGAACGGCTTGACGAGATAATCATCCGCACCGATCTGCAGGCCCTCGACCTTCGCCTCCTCGCCTGCGCGGGCCGACAGGAAGATCACCGGCAGGCCCTTGAGCTCCTCGTCGGAGCGGAGCGCATTGAGAAGGCTGATGCCGTCGAGGCGCGGCATCATGATGTCGCTCAATACGAGGGCGGGCCGACGCCGCCATGCGGCCTCGAGCGCCGCCTGGCCATCTTCGACGGCCTCGACGTCGTAGAGCGGCGCGAGCAGGCGACGCACATATTCGCGCATGTCGGCATTGTCGTCCGCGAGCAGGATGCGCTGTCGCTGCCCCACGACGGCGGGCGCCACGAAGCCGAGATCCTCCGACGACGACGGATCGGGCCGATCATCGATGCCACCGCCCTCCAGCCATCCCATCGCTTCGTCGAGATAGGCCTGGGCGCGGGCGCTGCTCGGCATGGACGATTTGCCCGCGCCGATCTGCTCGGCAGGCAAATGCTCGGTCCCGAACGGCAGCGTCACCGTGAACGTTGTGCCACGCTCGACCTGGCTTTCGACCGAGATCTGGCCGCCATGCTGCTTGACGAGTTCGCGCACCAGCGCAAGGCCAATGCCGCTTCCTTCGAATGAGCGGCCGCGCGCCCCTTCGACGCGCTGAAACCGTTCAAAGATGCGCGACAGCGCGGGTGCGGGAATGCCGGTCCCGGTGTCGCGCACCGCGATCTCGGCGTGAGCGCCATCAGCCGAAGCCTTGATCGAGACCCCGATCTCGCCCGCGAAGGTGAACTTGAAGGCATTTGACAGCAGGTTGAGAACGATCTTCTCCCACATGTCACGGTCGACATAGAGAGGCTGTGGCAGCGGCTGAGCCTCGATCACGAGACGCAGGCCGGCCTTCTCGATGGCCGACCGGAAGTTCGACGCGAGATCCGACGTCAGCGCGACGAGATCGACCGGCTCGAAAGCGGCCGAGACGCGGCCTGCCTCGATCCTCGCAAAATCCAGCAGCGTGTTGACGAGCTTCAGCAGGCGCTGGCCATTGCGATGGGCGATATCGGCCAGCGAACGTTGCCCCGGCAGCAGCTGACCACCGGCTTCGGACAGCAGCTCCTCCAGCGGGCTCAACATCAAGGTGAGCGGCGTGCGGAATTCATGGCTGACATTGGAGAAGAAGGTGGTCTTGGCGCGGTCGATCTCGGCCAGCGCCTCGGCGCGACGGCGCTCGTCCTCATAGGCCTGGGCGTTGTTGATGGCCGCCGTGATCTGCGCGGATACGAGCCCGAGAAAGCTCGTGTAGCGTTCGTCATAGAGTCGGACCGGACTGAGGCCCGCGATCAGGAATCCCGCGAGCGCATCACCGGCGGCAAGAATCGGAAGCACGACGGCCTGCTCCGGCGCCAGGCGCCAGCCGCCGGATGGGAAATCAACCCCGAACATCGGCTTCAGGTTTTGCACCAGAACGCCGTCGCGGCTCGCCTGCGCCTCGGCGATCGGCCATGCAGCGCTGCCATCGAGCGCGAGCTGCGGGATGACTCCGGCATGGTCGCGAGCGATGCCGCTTGTCGCGGCCAGCCGCGCGACCTGCTCCTGCGAATCGATCAGATAGATCATCGCGAATGGCAGATCCCGAAGATCGGTCGCAATCGCAGCCGCACTGCGTTCGCAGGCCTCGCCGACGCTGCGGGCCTCGGCGGAGCGGCTGGCAAGCTCGCGCAGCAGCGAGAGTTGCCGCTCGCTGATCACCCGCTGGGTATCGTCGGTGTTGGCGCAGAAGATCCCGGCAGGCAGGCCGTCGGCATCGGGAATCGGGCTGTAGGAGAAGGTGTAATAGGTTTCTTCCGGAAAGCCGTTGCGCTCCATGATCAGGAGCTGCGCCTCGACATAAGTCCCTTCGCTCCCGCTCATCGCCTTGGTGAGCAGCGGCGCGATGTCGTTCCAGATCTCGCGCCAGACCACACGGGTCGGCTGCCCGAGCGCACGTGGATGCTTGCCGCCGATGATCGATTTGTAGGGATCGTTGTAGAGGAAGGTGAGATCGTCGCCCCAGCCGATCCAGATCGGCTGCTGCGACGTCAGCATGATGCGGACCGCGGTCTTCAGGCTGTCAGGCCAAGTCTCGGGCGGACCTATCGAGGTGCTCGCCCAATCGAAATCCTTGCTGAGCCCGGCCAGCTCGCTGCTTCCGATGAAGAGACGTTCAGTGGTTTCGCCTCGCAATGTCGTCGGAGTCTGCAATCTCGACACAACGGCTCCCGGCAAACCTCAATAATGAAAAGCAAACGCCTTTTGACAATGCCGGTTCCTCGCCGCGCCGTGGCTGTTGCACCGCCCATAGCAAGATCATGGCTCATGAAAAACCGGCGTACCTTGCGGGTACGCCGGTTCGAGTTTCCAGCCTAGATCAAATCAGGTCGTCATGCCGACGCCGCGCGCGGCGTGCGGTTGCGCGAGTTGCGCTGGAAGAACAGCGCCTGGCTCGCCACCGCCGACACCATCGCCGGCTGGAACGGCTTGGAGATCAGGAACGCCGGCTCCGGCCGCTCGCCGGTCAGGAAGCGCTCCGGATAGGCGGTGATGAACACCACCGGCACCTCGAAGGTGCGCAGCAACTCGTTCACCGCATCGAGTCCCGACGAGCCGTCGGCGAGCTGGATGTCGGCGAGGATCAGGCCGGGCTTCTTGTTCTTGGCAAGCGCGACCGCATCGGAATGCGTGCGCGCAACGCCGATGACGTTATGGCCGAGATTCTTCACCAGGCTCTCGAGGTCCATCGCGATGAAGGTCTCGTCCTCGATGATCAGGACATCGGTGGCGATCTCCGCGGCCATCTCGCGGCCGGCGGCGTCGGTCAACTTGCGCGTCTCGGCAATGTCGGTGCCGAGAATATAGCCGACCTCCTCCTCCGAGAAACCTTCCAGCGACAACAGCAGAAAGGCCTGCCGCGGCAGCGGCGTGATGTTGGAGAGTCGGCGCTCCGGCGGCAGCGACAGCGTCGCCACCTCCTCATTGTCGTTGTTGTTCACCGCCACCGAATTCCATATCTGGGTGAACAGCCGAAACAGGCCGGCGCGCGGGCCGTGCGTCTGGTCGAGCAGCGATCCATCCTGCAACAAGGCCTCGAGCATGGCCCCGACATAGGCGTCCCCTGACGCCTGGTTTCCGGTCAGTGCGCGTGCGTAGCGGCGCAACAGCGGAAGGTGTTCGGCAACGATCTGCGATCGGGACATTCCCACTCCATCCTTGTTCGTGAGGCCTTGCAGCCTGAAACCTTTCGTCTCGGGGCGGCGTACCAATCTGAGCGACCCCGGTTCCCCTGCATGCCCGATTACGCGCGAAAGCCGAAAAAGTTCCACGAAATAGTTCCAGTGTTCCGGAACTTTATCGGCAACTTCGCATTAGCTCCTGACCGACGAGGCAACGCGGCCAGCCTCTCTTTTCGAGGAAATATCTTGAAAATCAGAGACTTAACTCCCGGGGAAGCGTGGATCACATCATGAAGGAAGTAAAGAAGCAGGGCGGTCTGAACGCCGAGATTCAATCCAGAATCGGCCACCAGCTTCGCGCCATGTACGACGACGTGGTGCGGCAAGGGGTGCCCGACCGCTTTGCGGAGTTGATCCGCAAACTCGACGGCCCTGAGGCTGCCGCGGCGGCCGTCGCCGGGGCGATACCGACAAGAACAATGGAGGGGACTAATGCCTCTCACGAATGAACTTCGCGACGATATCCTTGCATCGGTCCCTAGCCTGCGTGCGTTCGCGATCTCGCTGTCCGGCAACGGTGACCGCGCCGACGATCTGGTGCAGGAGACGTTGCTGCGCGCGATCGCCAATATCGACTCGTTCCAGCCCGGCTCGAACCTGCCCGCGTGGCTGTTCACGATCCTGCGCAACCTGTTCCGCTCCGACTACCGGAAGCGGCGTCGTGAGGTCGAGGACGCCG
The DNA here is from genome assembly GCF_002831585.1 of Bradyrhizobium sp. SK17. Lineage (GTDB taxonomy): Bacteria > Pseudomonadota > Alphaproteobacteria > Rhizobiales > Xanthobacteraceae > Bradyrhizobium. Next base: position 445,190 of record NZ_CP025113.1, read on the forward strand.
AGGGCAACTACGCCAAGACGCTGAAGAGCCAGCCGTCGCAGGCCGCGCATCTGGAGTTCGAGGAATTCCGCACCGCGCTCGAAAAGCTGCCACAGGACCAGCGCGAGGCGTTGATCCTGGTCGGTGCCTCCGGCTTCTCCTACGAGGATGCCGCGGCGATCTGCGGCTGCGCGGTCGGCACCATCAAGAGCCGCGTCAACCGCGCACGCTCGAAGCTGTCGGCGCTGCTCTATGTCGACAGCGCCGAGGATTTCGGCCCCGACAATACCGTGCGCGCCGTGATCGGCGGCAACGGCGGGTAGACAGACGCGACGCGAGACGGAAAGGCGGCCCGGTCGGGCCGCCTTTTCTTTTGCAAGGGGTCCGGCGGGCCGGAGCGGCGCGACGCGAGCAGCCCGTCGCGCGGGATGATCGAATGAAGGCTCACGAACTGAGTTGGGTCCTGACGCCACCAGGCGTGCCGGCGGCCTCGCCCCAGAGCCTTTCCGTTCCGATGGAATCGGAACGGAGCTCTAGGTTCTCGTGTTGACGCGTTTTCTTCACGCGAACCGGTATCCACTTCGCTCGAAAACGCTCTAGCTCGCCATCGCATTCCTGACGACGGCAGGCTTGAAGCCGTTGCGCAGCTCGAGAATCTTTCCCGCGATTTCGGTCACCGGGACCGGGTGGCTGAGCAGGAAGCCCTGGGCCTCGTTGCAGCCTTCCGCGCGCATGTGGTTCAGCTGTTCGATGGTCTCGATTCCCTCGGCGATCGTGGTCATGCCGAGGCTCTTGCCGAGACTGATGACGGCGCGGACGATCGATTTCGATCCATGCGTCGCGGTCGCGTCGCGAACGAACGACTTGTCGATCTTGAGCTTGTCGAACGGGAAGCTGCGCAGATAGCTCAGCGAGGAATAGCCGGTGCCAAAATCATCCAGCGCGATGCGCAGCCCGAGCGCCTTCAGCTTGTGCAGCGTCGCCAGCGTCTCGTTGCTGTTGGCGAGAAACACCGATTCGGTGATCTCGAGCTCGAGCCGGCGCGGCGACAATTTCGACGCCGCCAGCGCACCGACGACGACGTCGATGAAGTCAGAATCGCGAAACTGTACCGCGGAGACGTTGACCGCGAGCTTCATCTCGTTCGGCCAGGTGGCGGCCTGTTCGCAGGCACGATTGACCACCCATTCTCCCAGCGGGCGGATCAGCCCAATCTCTTCCGCGATCGGGATGAACTGGTCCGGCGGCACCAGTCCGCGCTTGGGGTGATGCCAGCGCAGCAGCGCCTCGAAGCCGCAGATGCGGTCGAGATGCAGGTCGTAGAGCGGCTGGTAGTACAGCGAGAACTCGTCCTTGCCCATCGCCTCGCGCAGGTCGAGCTCGAGCGCCCGGCGCCGTTGCAGGCTGGCGTCCATCGCCGGCTCGAAGAAGCGCCAGGTGCCGCGGCCCTCCATCTTGGCGCGGTACAGCGCGACGTCGGCGTTCTTCAGCAGCTTCTCGCCGGTGGTGCCGTCGCCCGGCGACATCGAAATGCCGACGCTGCATCCGACCACGACGCGATGGCCATTCAGCTCGTAGGACGCCCCGACGCATTCCACGATGCGGCGGGCGAGACGTTCGGAATCCTCGGCACTCTGCACGCCGCACTGGATCACCGCGAACTCGTCGCCGCCCAAACGCGCGACGGTATCGACCTCGCGGACGCAGGCATTGAGCCGGTCCGCGACCGCGCACAGCAGTTCATCGCCGACCGGATGCCCGAGCGTGTCGTTGACCTGCTTGAAATTGTCGAGGTCGAGGCAGAACACCGCAAAGCCAAGTCCGCGGCCGACCTGCCCGACCGCCTGCTCGATCCGCTCGCCGAGCAAGGTGCGGTTCGGCAATTTTGTCAGCGCGTCGTGCCGGGCCATGAACGCGATCTGCGACTCGGCACGCTGCTGCTCGGTGACGTCCTCGCAGGTGACGAGCCAGCCGCCGTCGGATGTCGGCCGCTGCGCGATGGCGATGATCCGCCCGTCGTTGAGATGCTGCAAATAGTTGCCGCCCTCGTGCTGGGCCAGCGATCTCTCACGCTCTGCCAGCAGGTCGGCGACGGTGCGATCGCCATGATTGCCGGCGGCGATGCTGAGGTCGAGCACGTCTTCCATGGTCATCCCGGGAACGACGAGTTCCGGCGAAATATCGAAGATCTCGCAGAACCGGCGATTGGCGACTTGCAGCCGCGCCTCGCTGTTGTAGAGACACAGGCCCTGCGACATGTGGGTGAGCGCCGCGTCGAGCCGCAGATTGGTCGCGTGCAGCTCGGCCTTCTGCTGCTTCAGCGCGGAGATATCGCTGTACACGAGGACGACGCCGCCCTCCTGCGTCTCGCTGCGGCTGACGCGCAGCCAGCGTCCGTCCGCAAGCTGCGCCTCGCTCGCAAACCCATCGACCTCGCGATCGGCCGGCGCCAGGTCGGCGGCATCGAACCGATTCGACTGCAACAACTGCGGCGAAAGGTGGATGAACTCGCTCGCACGCGAATTGGCGAGAGCGACCTGGCCGTCCGCATCGAGCAATACGACACCCTCACGCGACGTCTCGAGCGCGTCCGAGAGCCGCGCCTGCGCGGAACGACGCTGCGACACCTCTTGATTGACCATCCGCCTGATGTTGTCGCGCATGGTTTCCATGGCGGTCAGCAGCGTGCCGAGCTCGTCGGTGCCACCCTTCGGGATCGTCGCATCGAGGTCGCCGCCGGCGATGCTCCGCGCGGCCCTCGATGCGATGGCGACGGGCCCGATGATGCGGCGCGCCAGCAACCATGAAAACAGCGCCGACAAGAACAGCGCGACGGTGAGCCCCGCCACGTTCAGTTGCAGATCCCGCTTGATCGTCGAGAGCGCGCGCTGCCGGAACAAGAAACCGTCGCCGGCCGTATAGTTCACCAGCAGCTCGACCTGCTGGCCGACGATCCTGGAATAGCGATCGAGGTCGCCGACCGAGGTGCCGGATGCATGCGGATCGGATGCCGGGCTTCCCTGCATTGCGGAGCCGACCGCACGGCGATGCAGCGCCATCCAGGCGTCGGCGGCTTCCTGGACCTTGGCGGCGGCTTGTGCCGCCCGCGAGGACTGCGACCGATCGGCGGCGATGGTCAGGTCTTCGGAGAGCGTCTTCGCGAGCTTTTCGATCTGGCTGTCGAGGCTCGCGCGGAGCTCCGGGTCCGTCGTCAGCAACCGCTCCATCGACGCGACCCGCATCGCGGCAAAGTCGGCGCCGGCGGCCCGCGCGTAGTTGATCGACATCAGGGATTCGTCGAACGTCTTCGCCACCAGATCGCCGGCGTGACGGATGCCGAGGATGGAGTATCCGCCAAGCGCGACCGCAATGGCGCTCATCGCGAGACAGAAAATCAGAATCTGGGCGCGGATCGATCCCTTGGTCAGGGCAAGGCGCGACAGACGGCCGGTTGCGAACCGAAGCGCCTCCTCGCCCTTCACCCTAAGGTTGCTAACCAGGCTGTCCATACCCGCGCTTCGCCGTAGTGCTCGATACTCAAGCCACGCGAAAGGCGCAGCACTGCGAAATATGATGGTCTTTTCAAAATTGCCTAAGTAGTGACTGGAACTGATGCTAAAATCGTTAAGATCAGCTGGCGATAATCACCCTCACAGGTAATCCGGGACGCACAACTTTGCACCCTGGGGTAGCCGTGTCGGGTGTTCGAGGTTGAAGCGGAGTTTTCATGCAGTCAGGCTTGTTGCGCGCCGCGCGCCTCGGTCAGTTCGGCCGCGCGCCAATTGCGGGAGCTGTCGTCGCCGGCACGCTGGCCGGGGCGGCTCTGGGCGCGGGCCCCTATGCGATTTCGCAGAAGGATCGCGAATTCAGGCCCGCGGAAATCTCGATCAAGCGGGGCGAGGTTTTACGGTTCGTTAACGATGACGGCGAGCTGTTGCATCACGCTTATTTGAGCAGCGATACGTTCAGCTTCGACTCGGGCGACCAGCAGCCGGGCAGCAAGTTCGACGTCACCTTCTCGGTACCCGGCGATTATACCGTGTTGTGCGGCATTCATCCGAAGATGAAACTCGTGGTCCACGTCGCCAAATAGCCCCGCGAGCCGGCGCTGGATCTACAGGACCGAGGTCTTGAACAGCGCCGCATGGCCGAAATAGTAGACGAATAGCGTCACCGACAGCGCGGCGCAGAGTGCGACCGGCGCAAGCCACGGCGCGCGACGATCGCGCGGCAGCACCTTGTTGTCGGCGACGATCGCAAGCAGGACGGCGATGATCGCCGAATGTCCGATCGTGTCGATCTTGCCGAATTCGAAACAGGCGCTGATGAACATCCCCGTCAGCACGGCGGCGGCGCAGCGCCGGATCAGCGGCGTCCAGATCAAGGCAAAGGCGAGTGCGAATTCCACCATGCCGGCGGCGCGCATGTAGAACTCGTTGTCGAAGCCGAGGGTCATCGAGGCATGCTCGATCAGAAGCGGGAAGCTCCATTCCGGGTAGGCCCATTTTTCGACGGAAGCCCACATCAAGGTCACCGCCGCGGCGTACCGCATCACGTCGATCGGCCGAACTCCGAACAGATCCCTGTTCAACCCGACGAGGGCGAAATAGGCGGCGACGCCGAGGAAGATCGGGTAGTCGGCGAGATGGAAGATGCCGTAGTCGCGGATACCGATCCCGAACAGGATCACCATCCCCGCCGCCGACAGCGGCAGCGTGCGCCGCGACAGCATTCCGGCGGCGATGAGAAGTTGCACCGTGGCCACGAACTGCGACGTCGTCTTCAACTCCGGTGTCAGCAGGATGCCGCCCACCGCCCAGATCGAGATGAAGAAGAACGCGCAAACGGCGCGCATCATGTGCTCGGTGTACAGCCGCAGTCCCGCGGTGACGCGATCAAGCGCCCGGATCGTCGCCTCGCCGAGCGACGTGGGCTCGATCAGGCAGCCCGCAAACAGCCAGAACACGGCGGTGCCGAGCAGCAGTTCGAAATCGAGGCAAAGGACATTCTCAAGTCCGCGCGGCTGGCCGGCGACGTCGTAGGCGCAGAACCATTTGACATGCGCCTCGGCATCGCGCGCTGCCACGACGCAGAACAGAACCGCCGCAAGGCATGTGGTAACAAAGGAGCGCACGGCCGAGCCGGCACCTCGCGCCCATTCACTAAACATCGAACCGACCGCCCACACACTTAAGGACTTGTTTAACTTATATCAAATTTTAGCGTTTTGTGCCGGCCCGACAGCTCTTGGTTGTGTCGTGGTTAATGTTGGCGGGCCGGTTCCCGGTGCCGTCCTTCGTGACATCTTTTCAACCGGTTGCTTACAATTTTAGCTAGTTCCGGCAGGGGAGCTCAATTCAACTGTCGTAGTGCAATCCGGACAAATCGGATCGGGAGGCCGGTATCATGTTCGGAGCGTTGAGTATCGTCACTATCGGGGTGGGATCGGCCCTCGCCTACGCGACCAGATCGTACCGATTGCGCGCGGACCTGTTCGAGGCCTGCGCCGGCATCTTCCTGATCGCCGGACTGGGCCTGCTCGGGGCCTCGCTGCCGCACCTCGCCTGACCAGGCTCGCTGCCAACCATTTTGTTTCTGAGCGGCCATATTCGAAGGTCCTGAAGACCTCGGGCTGAGGTCAGCGCGGCAGCTTGGGCACCCCGGGCACCGGCGGGTTCGTGGCGGTCAGCGATTCAAGAAAGGCGACGAGGTCCTTCTTCTCGCCTGCCGTCAGAGACAAGGGCCTGATATCGGGCGAGCGGCTCGGCCGTTCGATCCCGCCCCTGTTGTAGAGATCGATGACATCTTCCAGCGTCGCAACCGATCCATCGTGCATGTAGGGCGCACGGCGCGCGACGTCACGCAATGTCGGGGTCTTGAACGCATATTTCAGCTTTGCCGAGGTCGGAAAGAAGCGGCCGCGTCCAATGTCATTGCCTTTGGCGGTGCCGATATCCTGAAATGATCCATCGGAGAAGGATGGGCCGCTGTGACAGGACGAGCAACGCGCCTTGCCGTTGAACAGCTCAAAGCCGTGCTGGGCCGATGCGCTGATCGCACTGTCGTCGCCCTTGATCCAGCGGTCGAACGGCGCCTCGCCGGCCACGATCGAGCGCTCGAAGGTCGCCAGCGACTGCTCGATCCTCGGACGCGTGATCGCTGCATCCCCGAACGCATGCGTGAACGCGTCGGCATAGCCTGATATCGCCGAGAGGCGCGCGATCAATTCCGCCTCGGTCATGTTCAGGTTCATCGGACTGAGCAGCGGCCCGAACGCGACGGATTCGAGGTCCCTGAACTTGCCGTCCCACCCCAGGGGCTCGAAGAAGGCGACATCGATCAATGTCGGCGAGCGGATCGGCATGCCTTTGGGGTCCTCCCCGATGGCACGCGGAAGTCCGTCACCCCATGACAGGGTCGGATTGTGGCAGGTCGCGCAGGAGCGCGTCTTGGACCGCGACAGCAGCGGATCGAAGAACAGCATCTGCCCAAGCGCCGACTTCGCCTCGGAATAGGGATTGCTGCTCGGGAACGGAATGACGTCCGGCCGGCGATAGCTGGCGCGGATTGTCGCGGGGTCGCGGGGCGCCGGCGCTGGCGCCGTGGTCAGCGCAAGTGACAGCCCGGCCGGCAAAACTGCCGCGAGCAAGGTCAGGCTGACCCAAAGCCTCATCGGTTCCTCAAGCGGTATCCTGCTCGGTGTATGCCGCAGCATGTTCAACGAAGTTTTAACGGTCGATTGCGTGCAACTACGAATGCCGGGCGTCGATCATCGATGATGTCGACGCTTTCGCGCGCAATCCGCGCAACGGCCACGCCTCACAACCTGAAGCGGCCGCGCCGCTACTTCTTCGCCGGGCGCACCGGCGCGGAGAACTGCTCGGTGCGGTCGCGTTCGGTCATGTCGACGACGGTGTCCATCGGCGCCGTCAGCTCGTAGACATAGGAAACGTCGGTGAAATAGCGCTTCGCGGTGCCGCCCAGCGCCTCGGGCGCGACGCGGTCGAGCAGGATCAGGCCGAAGTCGCTGTCGGCCCGCCGTGTCGCCTGGCTGGTGTTGAACTCCTCCCAACGGAAATGGAACACCGCGTCCGCATCGTCGCCCGTGACCTCCCAATTGGCCACGATGTGCGGGTGCTTGCCGACCAACGACAGCCCTTCGTCGGAGTGCGAGGCGAGTTCGAAGAACAGCAGCGACAGCGATTGCGCGGCGCGGGCGCTGACGGTGATGTCGGGCCCGTTCACCGCAATCCGGTCGGCATGCGGGATCGAGCGCGATTCGAACAGGCCCTTCAGCTTCACGCCCTGCCACTGGCTCTCGCTGAGCAGCGTGACCACGTTCGACATCGCGTGGATGCGCCCGATCAACAGCTCGCGGGCGACGTCGATATCGGCGCCGTGCCGCAGCGTGCGGGTCACGATCGACTGGATCACCGCCAGGATGTTCTTGACCCGGTGATTGAGCTCGTCGATCACGGCGGTCAGCCGGCGCTCGAACCCGATCCGGACCTCGATCTCGCGGCTGAGCCGCAGATTGTTGTAGGCGACATAACCGAACAGGCCGCAGACGATGCCGGTCAGCGCAAGCCCGATCGCCGCGACGATGGTCGCGGTCTGCTGCGCACGCACCGTGGCATTGCTCTTGGCATAGTAGTCCAGCGACCAGTCGCGGCCTCCGAACGTGACCGTGCGGACCATCGACGGCATCGGGCCGTCCTGGCGCACCGCGCGCGAGGTGACGATGCCCTGCTCGTTGGCGGTGAACTCGTCGTTGGAGTCGCGCGGATCCTTCAACGCCACCGCGAACAGCGAGCTGTCGTCGTTGGTCAGCATCAGCGCCGACAGTTCATACGAGAAGGTGATGAAGCCGGCCGGCTCGGAGGCGCCTTCCTGGAACACCGGCGCGGCGAGCACGACGCCGACCGGCCCGTTCAACCGCAGCAGCGGCACCGGGTCCGAGGCCACCGGCTTGGCGTTGGCCATCGCCTTCGCCAGCATCGGGCCGACCACCGAGTGACGGTCGAAGGCGCGGCCCGGGATGCTCAGGGTCTCCGGATTGCGCGGCTCGACGTCCATCAGCACGTTGATCGGCTTGTCGAGCGCCTTGAGGTCGAGCGCCTGGTCGTCGAAATCCCGGATCGTCGGATTGGTGAAGCCATTGGCCTTCAGCTCGGCTTCCGCTGCGGCAAGCTCGTTCGGCCTGAGCCGCGCGATCCAGGCGGCGACGACGAAATCGGTCTTGAAGGCGTAGATCGCCGAGCGCAGCGGCTGCAGCATATTGGCCTTGACCATCGACGGCGCCCGGAACAGCCCCGAGGCCACCCGCGCCAGCAGCTCGCGCTCGGTGAGGCGGTCCTGCACCAGGCTGGCATGGACGTCGATCGCCCGCGCCAGCGCGATACCGTCGATCGCGAGCTCCTGATCATGCACCCGGTAGGCGGCAAGACCGGACAGCAGGACGCCGATCAGCGCAATCAAGGCAACGATGAAGCCCAGTCGAACCACTCGCTTACTCGGCAATCAGGGGGTGGCGAAAGGGGACGGAAGGCATCTGGCTTCTGCGGGGGCGGCGACAAATCCGGATGCGACAAACGCCAGCCGCAGACGAATATGGAATAGCGATCATCGGTACGCAACAGGAGCCGGTCGGCAACATTAACGACGACGCCACCCGGCGGTCTTTGGCGGCGCCAAAGGTTGCTAATCGGCAAAGTTGGAATTTGTTCCGCCGATTGCGCAGCTTTTTTGCGGCGGGGTGATCGAGATCGTGAAATCACTTTCGTCAGCGCTCGCGGCACACCCCTCTCCCCACCCTCCCCCGCAAGGGGGGAGGGAGCCTGACCATCGTGCTCACCTTACTTTCACGATGCGCGACGCAACTCCGCGGGCTGGTCACGCGTGAGGGAAGCACTGGCGAGAGGGCTCCCTCCCCCCTTGCGGGGGAGGGTGGGGAGAGGGGTGCCGCTTGCTTCGCTGGAAGACCGGCTCGCGGCCACAATGATTACCTCGCCTTGGCCGCCTTGCCGCCACCCTGCGGCCGAAGACCGCCCTTGGTCTCGATGAAGCCGATGATCCGGTCGAGGCCGTCGCTCTTCTTCAGGTTGGTCATCACGAAAGGCCGCTCGCCGCGCATCCGTCGGGCGTCGGTGTCCATCTTCTCAAGCGACGCACCGACATGGGGCGCCAGGTCGATCTTGTTGATCACCAGGAGGTCGGATCGCGTGATGCCCGGACCGCCCTTGGAGGGGATCTTGTCGCCGGCGGCGACGTCGATGACGTAGATCGTGAGGTCAGCCAATTCCGGCGAGAACGTCGCCGCCAGATTGTCGCCACCGGATTCGATCAGGACCAGGTCGAGGTCGGGGAATTTCGCCCGCATGTCGGCGACCGCGGCGAGGTTCATCGAGGCATCCTCGCGGATCGCGGTGTGCGGGCAGCCGCCGGTCTCGACGCCGGCAATGCGGTCCGGGGTCAGCGAGCCGGAGCGCACCAGAAACTCGGCGTCCCATTTGGTGTAGATGTCGTTGGTGATCGCCGCGATGTCATAACGCTCGCGCATCGTCTTGCAGAGCAGGTCCATCAGCGCCGTCTTGCCGGAGCCGACCGGTCCGCCGATACCGACCCGGAGGGGGCCGTGAGAAGTGGGCATATCAATCCATCCATTGTCGTCCCGGCGAAGGCCGGGACCCATTACCACCGAACTGAATTGTTGAACGAAGCTGGGGCCGCACACTTGCATAACCACGAAGGCCGGTGGCTATGGGTCCCGGCCTTCGCCGGGACGACGGGTGGAGAGATTCGCGCCTCATGACCGGAACAGCCGCGTGTACTGCGTTTCGTGACGCAGGCTGGCGAGATCGGCGCGAAAGGTTGCGCTGCCGAGATCGTCGAGCGAGGCCGCATCGGCCCGCGCAGCGGTTGCGGCAACGACCGGCTCCAGATCGGCCAGCACGCGCTGGCTGTCGGTTTGTCCGAGCGGGATCAGCCGGCTACCGGCGGAAATCCAGTTCGAGACCACGGCATGCAGGAAGGCGTGCAGCGATGGCGCCAGCCGGATGCGATGCGCGGCGCTGACGATGCCGACCGCGACCGGATAGACGATTGGGCCTTCGCAGGCCGCGACCAGGGCGTCGAGGCCGGGCGAATTCCAGGCCGCGCGGGCGATCTCGATGAAGGCGCGGCCCTGCGTCGTGGTCTCGAGCTGCCGCTCGCGCGACGGCACGAACGCCGCGGCGAGTTCGGCAATCTCCTTCAGTCCGGCGTAATCCTGCTCTGTCGCTGCGCGAAAGCTCTGTGCGAGAAACACGGCGTCGCAAAATCCGCTGCCGTCGCTCAGCATCGCAGCAAGCCAGTCCCGCAGCGAGGCAGCGTCAGTGATGTCGCCGGCCTCGACCGCCCATTCGATGCCGCTGGAATAGGCGAACGCCCCGACCGGAAACGACGGCGACAGCCATGTCATCAGCCGGTACAGCGCGGCCGCCTCGCCCTCCGCCATCCCGCCGCGCATCGCGGCGGGATCTGGCTCATTTGTGGTCATGAGCATGGGAGTGATCGTGATGATGATGGGCATGCTCGCAATGCTCATCATGATGATGGTGGTCGTGCCCGTGATCGTGGTGATGTCCGTGATCGTGGGCATGGCTATGGGCATGATCATGCCCGGTGTGACCATGCGCATGCGCATCGGCATGCGCATGCTCGGCATAGGCGCCGCCCTCGGGATCGAACGGCGCCTCGATCTCGATGACCCGGGCGCCGAGCCCCTTCACCATCGCCTCGATCACGTGATCCCGGCGGATGCGCAGGCCCTTCGGCATGATCTGCGTCGGCAGATGACGGTTGCCGAGATGCCAGGCGACCCGGATCAGATGATGCGGATCGCTGCCGCGGATTTCCACGAGCGGCTCGGGAGCCGCGACCACCTCGACGAGGCGGCCGTCCTCCAGCACCAGCGCGTCGCCGCCGCGCAACGCCGTGGCGTTTTCGAGATCGAGCAGGAATTCGAGCCCGCGCGTCCCGGTCATCGCCATCCGCCGCCGGTGCCGGTCGTCGAAATCGAGCACGACGGTGTCGGCCGCGGCGTCTTTCCAGCGATGTTGCCCCAGGACCTTGGTTGCGCGGATCATCGATGCCTCAGAGCTTCTCGACCTTGGCGTCGCTGATGATCTCGATCACCGTCGGCCCGGTCTTCATGTCGGCGGAATATTGTCGCCACACCTTCATGTGTGGGGCCTTGCCATGGGCATTGAGGTCCTCCCGGGTCTCCCAGCGCTCGACCACCACATAGAGGTTGGGATCGTTGACGCTGACATTGCCGTCATAGGAGATGCACCCCTTCTCCTTGCGGGTCTCGACGGTGCAAGCCTTGTGCCCCTTGATGAAGTCGTCCTTGTTTTCCGGCTTCATCGGCGTAGTTGCGATCACGTAGATCATGCTGCTTTTCCCATTCTTGTTGTTGTTTTAGCGGACGTCGACCTTCTCGGGCGTGATCACCTCGATCTTCGGCGGCGCCGCCATGCATTTCACGGCGACCCGGCCGAACGTCTTCATGTGCTCGGCGGTGCGATGCGGCACCAATGCCTCGGCGTTCTCCCACTGCTCGACGAACACCATCTTGCTGTGATCGGTGACGCTCTCGTGCAAATCGTAGGCGATGTTGCCGGGCTCCTTGCGGGTTTCCTTGATGCAGGCCGTCGCCGCAGCGATGAATTCGGCGCGGGTCTCGGGCTTGATGGTCAGCGTGGCAACGACGTAAATCACGGAAATTCCTCCCGGGTTTTTTCTGGCTTGAGTCTTATTCTGACGCGTTTTCTTTCCGCGAGCCGGAAATCCGCTTCGCTCGAAAACGCTCGGTTACCGGGAGCGGTTTTAGAACATAAAATAGCGCTGTGCCATGGGCAGCACCTCGGCCGGCGCGCAGGTCAGGAGCTCGCCGTCTGCGCGTACCTCATAGGTCTCGGGATCGACCTCGATCTCGGGCGTCGCATCGTTGTGGATCATGCTCTTCTTGGAGATCTTGCCGCGGGTGTTCTGCACCGCGTAGAGCTTTTTGCTGATGCCGAGCTTGCGAGCGAGGCCGCCCGTCACCGCGGCCTTCGAGGTGAACACCACGGAGGACGCGGTGAGCGACTTGCCGAAGGCGGCGAACATCGGCTGGTAATGCACCGGCTGCGGCGTCGGGATCGAGGCGTTGGGATCGCCCATCGGCGCCGCCACGATCGAGCCGCCCTTGATGATGCAGTCCGGCTTGACGCCGAAGAAGGCCGGCGACCACAGCACGAGGTCGGCCATCTTGCCCTTCTCGACCGAGCCGATCAGCTTCGACACGCCATGCGAGATCGCTGGATTGATGGTGTATTTGGCGATGTAGCGCTTGACGCGGAAATTGTCGTTGTCGTTGCCTTTGTCCTGCGGCAGCGCGCCGCGCTGCTTCTTCATCTTGTCGGCGGTCTGCCAGGTGCGGATGATGACTTCGCCGAGCCGGCCCATCGCCTGCGAATCCGACGACATCATCGAGAGCGCGCCGAGATCGTGCAGGATGTCCTCGGCGGCGATGGTCTCCTTGCGGATCCGGCTTTCGGCGAAGGCGAGGTCTTCGGCGATCGACGGATCGAGGTGGTGGCACACCATCAGCATGTCCAGATGCTCGTCGATGGTGTTGCGGGTGAACGGCCGGGTCGGGTTGGTCGAGGACGGCAGCACGTTCTTCAAGCCGGCGATCTTGATGATATCAGGCGCGTGGCCGCCACCGGCACCTTCGGTGTGGAAGGCATGGATGGTGCGGCCCTTGAACGCCTTCACCGTATCCTCGACGAAGCCCGACTCGTTCAGCGTGTCCGAATGCAGCATCACCTGGACGTCGTAGTCGTCGGCGACCGACAGGCAGGTGTCGATCGCCGATGGCGTGGTGCCCCAATCCTCGTGCAGCTTCAGCGCGCAGGCGCCGCCCTTGATCATCTCGACCAGCGCCGCCGGACGCGAGGCGTTGCCCTTGCCGGAGATGCCGAGATTGACCGGGAAGGCATCGAACGACTGGATCATCCGCCCCATGTGCCACGGGCCCGGCGTGCAGGTGGTGGCGAAGGTGCCGTGCGACGGGCCGGTGCCGCCGCCGAGCATCGAGGTGACGCCCGCCATCAGCGCATGCTCGATCTGCTGCGGGCAGATGAAATGGATGTGGCTGTCGAAGCCGCCGGCGGTGAGGATCTTGCCCTCGCCCGCGATCACGTCGGTGCCGGGGCCGATGATGATGGTGACGTTGGGCTGGATGTCCGGATTACCGGCCTTGCCGATCGCTGCGATCATGCCCTCCTTGATCGCGACGTCGGCCTTCACGATGCCCCAGTGATCGACGATCAGCGCATTGGTGATGACGGTATCGGCCGCGCCTTGCGCGTTGGTCACCTGCGACTGCCCCATGCCGTCGCGGATCACCTTGCCGCCGCCGAACTTCACCTCCTCGCCATAGGTGGTGAGATCCTTCTCGACCTCGATGATCAGGTCGGTATCGGCAAGCCGCACCTTGTCGCCGGTGGTCGGGCCGAACATGTCGGCATAGACGGAACGCTTGATCTTCACGGACATGTCAGCCCCCAGTTTCAGCTAGCGCAGCCTGCGCGCGCACAATGGTGTCGTCGAAAATGCGATCGAGCCGCGGATTGATCCCCCGGCAACCGACAATGACTTTCTCGGCCCACGCCGCATAATCGGCGAGATCGTCGCGCTCGTCCTTGCTTGGATGCGGCACGATCCGCGCGCCGGTATTGCTGATCTTGTCGGCGATCTTGATCAGCTTTGCGGCGGAGGATTTGTGCGGGGCATCCTCGATCTGGCGTTGGCGCCGCTCGGCTTTCGGCAGGCTCATGTCGTCGGTACACTCGACCACGAGATCGGCAACCCGCCCGCTGAATTTCGTTGCGAGCTCTTCGCGCGTGGTCTCGGTGTCCTCGATGGTGTCGTGCAGCCACCCGGCCGCGACCAGCTCGGCATCAGCGCCGTCGGTCACCTCCGCGAGCAGGTTCGCGACCTCGGCGAGATGATTGATGTAGGGCTCATTGCCGCGCCCCTTGCGCGCCATCCCGTTGTGACGGCGCGCGGCAAGATCGGCGGCTGCGGAGATGAGGCGGATTGCGGGAAGCATCGGGCTAACGCGCCTCCCCAGCCTTCTGCACCCGGGGCTTACCCCTCTCCCCACCCCTCCCCCGACGCAAGTCGGGCCTGCCCGACTTGCGCAAATTTACGATGCGCAACCGGGGTAAACCCCGGTTGCGTTGGGGAGGGAGCCTGACGAGCGTGCACACCTCACTTGGCGTCGTTATCTTCACACCTTGCGTCACGGCTTCTCCTCACCACTGATATCAGATGTAAGGGACGCACCGGCGGAAGGGTTCCCTCCCCCTTGCGGGGGAGGGTTAGGGAGAGGGGTGCCGCTTGCTCCGCTGCTTCCGCAATGCTGAGAGCCACTCCCTCAAGATTCCTCATCACGTCGTCGTTGGTAAAACGAAGCACACGATAGCCGCGCGACTCGAGCCACGCATCCCGCCGCTCATCATGCCGGATGCGCTCCTCAAAATCGTGGCTCTCGCCGTCAAGCTCAACGACGAGCTTGCAGGCATGCGCGACAAAATCGGCGATGTAACTGCCGATCGGCGCCTGACGGCGAAAGTTGAGACCGGCGAGACGATCGGCTTTCAGATGACGCCACAACAAGGTTTCCGCGCGTGTCATCGCACGGCGGAGCTGCTTGGCGCGATCGCGCTGGATGTCGCTTACCTGAGTATGCGGCATACCCCTCTCCCCACCCTCCCCGCAAGGGGGGAGGGAGCCCGACTAGAGTGCTCATCTCACCGTCGACCATTTTCGATAGTCTCACTGCGTCAAAGTGTGATCACAGCTTCCCCTTCACCTCGGCACGGAAGCCGTAAATCACGCGCTTGCCGGCGAGCGCGACGAGCTGGACGTCGCGGGTCTGGCCCGGCTCGAAACGAACCGCGGTGCCGGCGGCGATGTCGAGGCGCATGCCGCGGGCCTTCTTGCGGTCGAATTTCAAGGCCGGGTTGGTCTCGAAGAAGTGGTAGTGCGAGCCGACCTGGATCGGGCGGTCGCCGCCGTTGGCGACCGACAGCGTCACGGTCTTGCGGCCGGCATTGAGCTCGATCTCGCCGTCCTTGATGAAGAGTTCGCCGGGAATCATGTCGCGCTCCTATCGGATCGGCTCGTGCACGGTGACGAGCTTGGTGCCGTCGGGGAATGTCGCCTCGACCTGGATGTCGTGGATCATCTCGGGGATGCCGGTCATCACCTGGTCGCGGGTCAGGACCTTGGCGCCGGCCTGCATCAGCTCGGCGACGGTGCGCCCGTCGCGGGCGCCCTCGACGATGAAATCGGTGATCAGCGCGATCGCTTCCGGATGGTTCAGCTTGACGCCGCGCTCGAGCCGTCGGCGCGCCACCATGGCCGCCATCGAAACCAAGAGCTTGTCCTTTTCGCGGGGAGACAAATTCATGCGAGCACTCTGAAAGCGTTGATAAGGATCAGTTGAGCCATAGCCGCGGCAGCGGCACGGCGGAGGCGCGGCCGAGCACCGCCATCATGTCGGCGCGCAGCCGGGCCGCATCTTGGGCACAGAAGCGCGCCATTGCAAAGCCATTCCAGGCCGAGATGCCGACCTCGCCACTGAGGCTGTTCGACGCCTCACGGATGCGTTCGACCAGAGCCTCGTCGCCCGGCACGATCAGCGCGGTGCCGATCGCACAGCCGCCATTGGCAATCGCGGGCCGTGCCAGCTTCTCGCCGATCTCGCCGTCGAGCCTGACGGTCTCGGCAAACACCAGCCGGCCGCCACGCCGCATCCGCCAACGGTCGACGAACTCGCCATACCGCATGGTCTCGCCCATCGCGGCGCGGCCGAACACCACGATCTCGCAGAGCAGGAGCGAAGCAGCCTCGGCGAGGTCGATGTCGATGCTCCTGACAATGCGGGCGCGGTCGAACAGGATGGTCTCCTGCGGCAGCCAGGAGAGATGCGCGCCGTCGGCGGCCTTGAGGGAGATATCGAGCCGCGCCGCCGCGCCCGGCGCGCGGTAGACTTTTTCGGCCGCCGCCGTGGTCAGTGTCAGGCGGGTGCCCTCGCCGGCCGTGATCGCAACATCGAAGCGGTCACCGCCGGCAATGCCGCCAGCGGTATTGACGAACATGGCCGATAGCCCGTCATCCTCGGGCGACGGGAAGCGGACGCGCAGCGAACCTGACTCGTGAAGATCGCCGCGTCGGGTGGCGCCGTCCTTGCGGTGAACGCCGAACCGGACTGCGCCCTGGGCACGGTTGGCCGCAAACGTCGCCGCTGCCGCGCCTGCGATCCCGCTCCGCATTCCCCCGACGCTCCCTCGCGCGCCATGAAAGGCGGCGTCACATTGTCTTCACAGCGCCATCTGGCGGCTGATCTCGGCGGGATCGAGGCTTGCGCGATCGCAGGCATATTTCACCGCGCCCCGGTCCATCACGGCAAAACTGTCGCCGAGTTCACAGGCAAAGTCGAGATATTGTTCGACCAGCACGATGGCGATGTTGCCGAGGTTGCGCAGATAGGAGATGGCGCGGCCGATATCCTTGATGATCGAGGGCTGGATGCCCTCGGTCGGCTCGTCGAGCAGCAGCAGTTTCGGCCGCATCACCAGCGCGCGACCGATCGCGAGCTGCTGCTGCTGGCCGCCGGAGAGGTCGCCGCCGCGGCGGCCGAGCATGGTCTCCAGCACCGGGAAAAGCGAAAACACGTCATCGGGGATGTTGCGGTCTTCTCGCTTCAAGGGCCGAAGCCGGTCTTCAAATTCTCTTCCACCGTCAGCAGCGGGAAAATCTCGCGGCCCTGCGGCACGAAGCCGATGCCGCGCCGCGCCCGCTCATAGGGCTTCAGCGCGGTGATGTCCTTGCCGTCGAAATTGATCGCGCCGGACGCGATCGGATACTGCCCGACCATGGCGCGCAAGAGCGAGGTCTTGCCGACGCCGTTGCGGCCGAGCACGCAGGTCACCTTGCCGGGCTCGGCGGTGAGCGAGACGCCGCGCAGCGCCTGCGCCGCGCCGTAATAGAGGTTGATATTGTCGATCTTCAGCATCGCCTAGCGCCCCAGATACACTTCGACCACCCGCTCGTTCGACGACACCTGGTCGATCGAGCCTTCGGCGAGCACCGAGCCCTCATGCAGGCAAGTCACCTTGACGCCAAGTTCGCGCACGAAGGTCATGTCATGCTCGACCACCATGATGGTGTGATTCTTGTTGATCTCCTTCAGCAGCTCCGCGGTCAGATGGGTCTCGACGTCGGTCATCCCGGCAACCGGCTCGTCGACCAGCAGTACCTTGGGATCCTGGGCCAGCAGCATGCCGATCTCGAGCCACTGCTTCTGACCATGCGACAGGCTGCCGGCGAGGCGGTTGCGCGCATCGGTCAGGCGGATGGTCTCCAGCACCTTGTCGATCCGCTCGGACTCGGCCCTGCTGCCGCGCCAGAACAACGTGCCGCGCACCGAATGATCGACGTTGAGCGCGAGCAGGAGATTGTCCTGCACGGTCTGGCTCTCGAACACCGTCGGCTTCTGGAACTTGCGGCCAATGCCGAGCTCGGCGATCCGGGTCTCGTCGAGGCGGGTCAGGTCGACGGTGCCATCGAACAGCACGGTGCCCTCGTCCGGCTTGGTCTTGCCGGTGATGATGTCCATCATCGTGGTCTTGCCGGCGCCGTTCGGGCCGATGATGGCGCGCATCTCGCCAGGCGCCAGCGTCAGCGACAGATTGTTGATGGCATGGAAGCCGTCGAACGAGACGTGCACGCCGTCGAGATAGAGCATCGCCGAGGTGGCGCGGGTATCCATCACGTTCATCCGCCTACTCCGCCGGGTTCGGTGCGCCGACGCCGTCTTCGCGCGCAGCGCTGTCAGCGTCGGGAGAGCCGTTCCTCGCCTTCGACGTCTCCCACCAGCTGTTGAAGGTGCCGACGATGCCCTTCGGCAAGAGCAGCGTCACCAGGATGAACAGCGCGCCGAGCATGAACAGCCAATACGGGGCGAGCGGCCCCGAGGTGAAGAACGTCTTGGCGTAGTTGACGACGACGGCGCCGAGCGCGGCGCCGATCAGCGTGCCGCGGCCGCCGACCGCGACCCAGATCACCGCCTCGATCGAATTGCCCGGCGCGAATTCGCTTGGATTGATGATGCCGACCTGCGGCACATAGAGCGCGCCGGCGACGCCGGCCATGCAGGCCGACAGCGTGAACACGAACAGCTTGTAGGACTCGACGCGATAGCCGAGGAAGCGGGTGCGGCTTTCGGCGTCGCGCACCGCGATCAGAACCTTGCCGAGCTTCGAGGTCACGATCGCGCGGCAGATCAGGAACGCGATGATCAGCGCCAGGCAGCTCAGCAGGAACAGCGCGGCACGGGTGCCTTCGGCCTGCACGTTGAAGCCGAGGATGTCCTTGAAGTCGGTCAGGCCGTTGTTGCCGCCGAAGCCGAAATCATTGCGGAAGAACGCCAGCAGCAGCGCGTAGGTCATCGCCTGCGTGATGATCGACAGATAGACGCCGGTGACGCGCGAGCGGAAGGCGAGCCAACCGAAGCAGAAGGCGAGCACGCCCGGCACCAGCAGCACCATCAGCGCCGCGAAGGCGAATTTGTCGAAGCCGTACCAGTACCAGGGCAGCCTGTCCCAGTTCAGGAACACCATGAAGTCGGGCAGGATCGGGTTGCCGTAGACGCCGCGGCTGCCGATCTGCCGCATCAGGTACATGCCCATCGCGTAGCCGCCGAGCGCGAAGAACGCGCCGTGGCCGAGCGAGAGGATGCCGCAATAACCCCAGATCAGATCGATCGAGAGCGCGAGGATGGCGTAGCAGACATATTTGCCCCACAGCGCCACCAGATAGGTCGGCACCTGGAACATCGAGCCCTGCGGCAGCAGCAGGTTCGACAGCGGGATCAGTACGCCGAGCGCGGCGACGATCAGCACGAACGCGGTCGCGGCACGGTCGAGCGAACGGGTGAGGATGTGCGGCGTCATGCTTCCACCGCCCGGCCCTTGAGCGCGAACAGGCCGCGCGGCCGTTTCTGGATGAACAGGATGATCAGCACCAGGATCGCGATCTTGCCGAGCACCGCACCTGCCACCGGCTCGAGGAACTTGTTGGCGATCCCGAGCGTGAAGGCGCCGACCAGGGTGCCCCAGAGATTTCCGACACCGCCGAACACCACGACCATGAAGCTATCGATGATGTAGCTCTGGCCGAGATTCGGGCTGACATTGTCGATCTGCGACAGCGCGACGCCGGCGATGCCGGCGATCCCCGAGCCGAGGCCGAAGGTCAGCGCGTCGACCCGCGAGGTGGCGATGCCCATCGAGGCCGCCATGCGGCGGTTCTGGGTCACCGCGCGCATCTCGAGGCCGAGCGCGGTGTAGCGCAGCATCGCGAGCAGGATGGCGAACACCGCGAGCGTGAAGCAGAGGATCCAGAGCCGGTTATAGGTGATGGTGATCTGGCCGAGCTCGAAGGCGCCGCTCATCCAGGAGGGGTTGCCGACCTCGCGGTTGGTCGGGCCGAATGCGGTGCGGACCGCCTGCTGCAACACCAGCGACAGGCCCCAGGTCGCGAGCAGCGTCTCCAGCGGACGGCCGTAGAGGAAGCGGATGATGGTGCGCTCGATCACGACGCCGATGGCGCCCGCGACCACGAAGGCGAGCGGCACCGCGATCAAGAGCGAATAGTCGAACAGTGCGGGATAGCGGGTGCGGATCACCTCCTGCACCACGAAGGTGGTGTAGGCCCCGAGCATCACCATCTCGCCATGCGCCATGTTGATGACGCCCATCACGCCGAAGGTGATGGCAAGACCGATCGCGGCCAGCAGCAGCACCGAACCGAGCGACAGGCCGTACCAGGCGTTCTGCACCATCGACCACATCGCAAGATTGCTCTGGATCGAGGACACCGCACTTGCGGCTGCTTTGGCCACCAGCGGCGGCTGGTCGCCGAGCCCGGTGAGCAGCGCCAGCGCTTCCTGGTCGCCGCGCGCCTTGATCACGGCAACCGCATCGAGCTTGTCGCTGTCGGATGCATCCGACTTGAACAGGATGATGGCGGCGCGCGCCTCGGCGAAGGCCTGCTTGATCGACTTGACGCTCTCCTTGGCGAGCGCGCTTTCCACCGTCGGCAGCAGGTTTTCCTCGTGGCTCTTGAACACCGACTGTGCCGCGGCGAGCCGCTTGGCCGGATCTGACGACAGCAGCGTCAGGCCGCCGAGCGCGGCTTCCACGGTGCGGCGCAAGCGGTTGTTGAGGCGCACGGCGGCGGCATTGTCCGGCAGCTTGTCGACGGCCGCGCCAGTGGCGGCGTCGATGATCTTGCCGTCGGTCTGCGTGATGAAGACCTTCTTGCTGTCCGGATCGGCCGACAGCCGGCCGTCCTGCAGCGCGCCGATGATGCGCGGAGCCAGCGCGTTGCCCGATGCAGCGACTTCGCCGATCGCGGCCTCGGTGTCGGAGAACTCGTCATTGGCGAATTTGGCGACTGAATCCTCGAACGGGCCAGCCAGCGCCGGCACGACAAGGCAGCTCAGCAGCAGGATCGAGAGAAACAGCGTACGAAAGCGATCAATGCAAATGGCAAACACGTCAGGACCCCGGCAGGAGTGGAGGAGAAGGCGGCGATCAATGCCGCCTTCTCCGGTGTCGGAAGGTTGTGTTGTGTCGTTGTTGAGGTCAGGCGCGCCTTGTTAGGAGCCCTGGCCGCCGCACTTGTTGGTCTTGGTGTTGTAGTTGCCGCACTTCTTGCCGACCCAATCGCCGATCAGGTCCTTGGAGCCCTCGAGCTCCTTCGACCAGGCGTCGCCGGCCACCAGGCCCGGGGTCTTCCAGACCACGTCGAACTGGCCGTTGCCCTTGATCTCGCCGATGAACACCGGCTTGGTGATGTGGTGGTTCGGCAGCATCTTGGCCACGCCGCCGGTCAGGTTCGGCGTCTCGATGCCCGGAAGAGCGTCGATCACCTTGTCCGGATCGGTCGACTTCGCCTTCTCGACCGCCTTCACCCACATGTTGAAGCCGATGTAGTGCGCCTCCATCGGATCGTTGGTCACGCGCTTCGGGTTCTTGGTGTAGGCCTGCCACTCCTTGATGAACTTCTCGTTCGCAGGGGTCTTGATCGACTCGAAGTAGTTCCAGGCGGCGAGATGGCCGACCAGCGGCTTGGTGTCGATGCCGGCGAGCTCTTCTTCGCCGACCGAGAACGCAACCACCGGGATGTCGGTCGCCTTGATGCCCTGGTTGCCGAGCTCCTTGTAGAACGGAACGTTGGCGTCGCCGTTGATGGTCGAGACCACCGCGGTCTTCTTGCCGGCCGAGCCGAACTTCTTGATGTCGGCGACGATCGTCTGCCAGTCGGAGTGACCGAACGGCGTGTAGTTGATCATGATGTCGTCCTGGGCGACGCCCTTCGACTTCAGATAGGCTTCCAGGATCTTGTTGGTGGTGCGCGGATAGACGTAGTCGGTGCCGGCCAGCACCCAGCGCTTCACCTTTTCTTCCTTCATCAGATAGTCGACCGCGGGGATCGCCTGCTGGTTCGGCGCCGCACCCGTGTAGAACACGTTGCGCTCGGACTCCTCGCCCTCATACTGCACCGGATAGAACAGGATGTTGTTCAGCTCCTTGAACACCGGGAGCACGGACTTGCGCGACACCGAGGTCCAGCAGCCGAACACCACAGCAACCTTGTCCTTGGTGATCAGCTCGCGGGCCTTTTCGGCGAACAGCGGCCAGTTCGATGCGGGGTCGACCACGACCGGCTCGAGCTTCTTGCCGAGCACGCCGCCCTTCTTGTTCTGCTCGTCGATCAGGAAAAGGATGGTGTCTTTCAGGGTGGTTTCGCTGATCGCCATGGTGCCCGACAGCGAGTGAAGGATACCAACCTTGATGGTGTCGTCGGCCGCTTGCGCGGGCGCGAAGGACGAGGACGCAGCCAGACCTAAAACCAGGCCGGCCGTCGCCGCGAGCGCGCGGCGGCGGGTCAACGTCGCTATTCCGTGAGTAAGCTGAGTAAGCATGAAATGTCGTCTCCCTGACGCAGGCGTGAACGCTTGCGAAACGGCCGCATGGCCGCCTGCGGTTAAGGGAATCGCAAGAACTGTGCCACGGTGCGTGGGCACCGTAAGCCGATGAACCAGCAGGATAATTTCAAGGGTTCCGGGCAAATACGGAACGCGACTGCCCAATCATTGGGCCGCTTGCTTGACCGCCGAAAGAGCAGTCAGATTAATTTATGAGCAAAATTGACGCGCTGGCTAAATTTCCGGCATCCATTTGAGACAGTTTGCGCGATGGTTCGGCGGACTTCACGCACCAATCCGCCGATTCCACCTTGAAACCGCCCAGTTCCTGGTCCATATGCTGCTGATGCCCGCGAGAGTCGCGGTGCCTTCGCGAGCTGCGTGTTCAAGCTGCCCCAAGCGGCTTCTGGCTCGCCTTTCAGCTAACCCAGCTAGACGCCCCAGACACGCGGGTGTCCCGAATGCCTTCATGCGCTTCCGGCCGATTGTGGCCCGGACGATGACGGCTTTTATGGAAAGAACCACCTTTTGACCTCCTTTCAGGATTTCGGCCTCGCCGATCCCATCGCCCGCGCGCTTCGAGAAGAGAATTATCTCACGCCAACCCCCATCCAGGCCCAAACCATCCCGCTGGCGCTCGCCGGCCGGGATGTCGTCGGTATCGCCCAGACCGGAACCGGCAAGACCGCGTCCTTCGCGCTGCCGATCCTGCACCGGCTGCTCGAGAACCGCATCCGCCCGCAGCCCAAGAGCTGCCGCGTGCTGGTGCTGTCGCCAACCCGCGAACTGTCCGGGCAGATCCTCGACAGCTTCAACACCTATGGCCGCCACATCCGGCTGTCCTCGGCGCTCGCCATCGGCGGCGTGCCAATGGGCCGCCAGGTCCGTGCCGTGATGCAGGGCGTCGAGGTGATGGTCGCCACCCCCGGCCGCCTGCTCGATCTCGTGCAGAGCAACGGCCTGAAGCTCAACCAGGTCGAGTTCCTGGTGCTCGACGAAGCCGACCGCATGCTCGACATGGGTTTCATCAACGATATCCGCAAAATCGTCGCCAAGCTGCCGATCCGGCGCCAGACGCTGTTCTTCTCGGCCACCATGCCCAAGGACATCGCCGAGCTCGCCGAGGCGATGCTGCGCGATCCCGCCCGCGTGGCGGTGACGCCTGTGGCCTCGACGGTCGATCGGATCGCCCAACGCGCGATCCAGGTCGATTTCGCGGCCAAGCCTGCGGTCCTCGCCCAGCTCCTGAAGCAGGAGCCGGTCAACCGCGCCCTGGTCTTCACCCGCACCAAGCATGGCGCCGACAAGGTGGTGAAGAGCCTTGCCAAGGCCGGCATCGAAGCCAATGCGATCCACGGCAACAAGTCGCAGAACCACCGCGAGCGCACGCTGGCGGCGTTCCGTTCCGGCGAGATCCGCACGCTGGTGGCGACCGACATCGCCGCGCGCGGCATCGACGTCGACGGCGTCAGCCATGTCGTGAACTTCGACCTGCCCAACATCCCGGAAACCTACGTCCACCGCATCGGCCGCACCGCGCGCGCCGGCGCCGACGGGGTCGCGATCTCGCTGATCGCCGGCGCCGAGGAGATGGGCTATCTGCGCGACATCGAGCGGCTGATCCGGATTACCGTGCCGCGGGAAGACCGCCGCACGCAGGGTGGCCGCGAGGCGGCTGCACCGGCGCAGGCGACCCACCCGCATCGGGGTGGCCGCTCTGCGCCCCGCGCGCATAATGTCCGTGGGAATGAGGCTGCTCCGGGTGCAAAAGGGCCTCGCCGCCGCCGCCGTCCAGGTGGTAATAAAGGCGCGCCGCAGACGAGCCGGGGCGAGTCGCCGCGTCCGTCGCAGGCCGGCAACAGCGAAGGCATCCAGGGCGTCGCCTTCTTGCATCGCGAGAGCCGGCCGAACCCGCAACACAACCGCAACAACCGACCGAAGCACTAGCCGTCGCTCGATCTGGAGAACCATATGGCTAAGGAAGAGCTGATCCAGTTCGAAGGACTGGTGACCGAAATCCTCCCCGACGCTCGTTACCGGGTGCAACTCGATGCCGGACACGAGATCGTCGCCTACACCGCCGGCAAGATGAAGAAAAACCGCATCAAGACGCTGGCCGGCGACCGCGTCACGATCGAAATGTCGCCCTACGATCTCGAAAAGGGCCGCCTGATCTTCCGCCACAAGGACGAGCGTCCGAGCGGCGCGCCCGGCGGCCCGCCGCGGGGTGGCGCGCAGCGCGGCGGTCAGTTCCGCCGCCGATAGGCAGGGCATTGCAACCGTTGCGCGCATGACGTCCTGACATCCTGCGCAACAATTGGCCGGCGGCTGCGCCGGCCAAAAAATCGCGCACGTCAGGATTGTTTTGAGTTCTTCTATCGAATAATATCCTACCCATCGATTTTCGGCCGGACGACATTAGCCAATACCGGTACAGCCGGTTCAGACGCTGACGACCCTTCCAAAAATTCGATCTCACCACCCCGCCGACCAGCGGGTCTTGAACTTGTATATCTGAGAAGGGACTACCCACGTGAGCATGGGAACCGTGAAGTGGTTTAACGCGACCAAGGGCTACGGCTTCATCCAGCCGGATGAAGGCGGGAACGACGTGTTCGTGCACATCAGTGCAGTCGAGCGCGCCGGCCTTGGCACTCTGCGTGAAGGCCAGAAGATCTCTTACGAGATCGTGGCTGACCGCCGTTCCGGCAAATCCTCGGCCGACAATCTGCGCGCCGCTGGATAAGCCGATTTCCCGGCAGCGCGAAGCTCCGGGAAATTGCCGTCAAAGCATCAAGGGCCGTACCTTCGGGTGCGGCCCTTTTTGTTTGGATCGCGAAGCAGCTTCGCATCGTCGGAGAATGCGAGAGAGCGATGGCGCGCGACGCGTTGCGTTTGAACACGACCTCCGCAAACGCTTTCCGGACCAAGGTCTAGAGCCTTTCCCGTTCCGATGGAATCGGAACGGGGCTCTAGGTTCTTGTGTTGACGCGTTTTCTTCACGCAAACCGGTATCCACTTCGCTCGAAAACGCTCTAGTAAGTCGTGCAGCCGGTCATCGTGGCAGAAGAGCTCGGGGCATAGTTCACGCAAGCCGACTGCCGCGGCCTTGTGTAGGCAACGTCGCTGAGATTGATGCCGCTCTTGGCCATCACATAGCCGATCGTCGGAACGTATTTGTAGCTGATCTCGCTGAAGATCAGATAGCTGCCAGGCACCAGCAGTGCCGTCGGAACGATGTTGGTTACGATATCGCCTTGCGTACGGCTCGACGTCGTGAGGGTGGCCGTCGAGGCGCCGGAGTTGATGACGCCCGACTTGCTCCATTGTATCCGCGCGACACCTTTCGGATCGACATAGATTTCCGACAACGTCCCCTTGGTCGGCGTCGGATCGTAGGGCGTCATGATGCCGACGCTGGCGCTGAAGAAGTTTTGCAGGTCGGTGTCGGCCACCTGGGTGGCCTGCGAGGTCAGGTCCGACAACGCGCGCGCCATCAGCGTGACCTTGCGGTCGACCGCGACGCCGGACGAGAACTCGACGGTGCCGAAGAACAACACCAGCATCAACGGCAGGACGAAAGCGAACTCAACGGCGGCTAGACCGCGGCAATCATGCCTGAGTGCCGCAACGGAGCGCAGCAGGCGCGCGGGCAAGGTTTTCAGGACATTGCTCATGAGCATGTCGCCCCGGCGGTTCCGGATGGCTCGTTCTTGAATGTCGCGGTCGCCGTCAGGAGCCGCGTGCCGTTGGCGAGGTTGGCGACGTTGAAGCCCAGCTTGGTGACGAACAACGGCCACTGATAGAACAGCCGGACCACCACGACGTCGCCGTCCTTGCCGGGGCACCATTTCATGGTCGGAATGAACGCCTTGTTGGAATCGATCGGGGCGGTGATGTTGACGTTGCTGAACGAAGAATAGCTGCGCACGTCGACATAGACGCCATTGGCGCAGTCGAACAGCGCGTTGACCTGGCCGCAGACGTAGTTCTTGAATTGTTGCTGGGTGTAGCTCTGGCCCTGGGCCTGACCGGTCATGATGAAGCGGGACGAATCCTGCGTCACCGTCTCGAGCACCTGGCTTGCGAAGAAGATCATGGCCACTTCGATGATCGCGAACAGCAGCCCGAAAAACAGCGGCGCGACCATCGCGAATTCGACCGCGGTGGCACCGCGGCGGTTTCGACGAAAGCGATGGAGGAGGCTCGCGAAGGAACCAGCGGGCAGCGGCATTAACGACCCCAGATCAACATGGCAGCAACAACTACCCTAGGACTCGTTGTCGAAGTGTTTCTGGAGATCGAGACAGAGCGACCCGATCCGTCAGGGCTTTCTTAACCATGTCGGGTGAACCGCGCGTGGCTGCGGGCCCGGCGCACGCGGCGCTGGGCCGAGCAAACGCTAGTTCTGCGGTTTGGCGCCCGCTCCGGAGCCGGAGGCCTGGCTGTTGAGCGAACCGGCCTGGTCCATGGTCGCCTTGAAGTAGGTCTCGCCGTCACCCAGGGTGATTCGGCGCTGACAGACCGGCATGCAGCTATAGGTTTCGCGATCGATGCCGCGATAGACGGTAACGAGCTGGTCGCTCGGACCTTCGACCTGGATCTGGCGATCCACCAGCACCTGACCGGTGCGGTCGAGCGCGATGAAGTTGGTGGCGCCATAGCCCTTGCCGGTGACGACGACGACCCCGCCGTTCTGCAGCGTGACGTCGGCGATCAGCGGATTGCCGACCACGATGGTCGCGATCCCTCCGGGCAGCTTGACCAGCTTGGCCTGATCGACATTGACGGCAATCCGGTCGGGATCCGGCGCAGCCGTTGCGAGCGCGGGCCACAGCACGGCTGCGGCCAGCGAGATGAATCCGATGCGCGTGACGGCGCGAAGACGCTGGGACTGAAACGACATACTCTACCCGGGACGTTAACAGGCCGGCAAAGGCGATACGCAGCGGACCGGCGCCCGACGCTGCCGAATCTGACGCCAATTCATTTAAGAAGAGCAAAAATCGACCGCCGAATTGCACGGATGTCGCGGACTTCCGGAGATGCCGCCGCCTCTCGCGCCGGAACGCCTACCCGGCGGGACGCGCCGCGGCCGGCTCGCCGGAGCCGCGTACGTGGACCACCACGCGATCGTCGGCGTAGAGGCGTCGCCATCCATCGATATGATCGAGGAATTTCGAGGCGGGGGTCGTCGGGTCGAGCATCACGGCATCGATGTCGTAGCGCTTGAGCAGGTCGAGGAAGCCGTCGACGTCCTTGAGTTGGAGCGCACGGTAATAGGCCATCTCGAATGTCTCGCCGTAGAGCTCGGCGCGCCCGTCGACGAACACCGGCACCTGACGCCAGATCAGATAGCCGCCGAACTGCAGATCGTTGAGCACACGCTGCGCGTGGTGCGCCTTCAGCGCGTCAACCGCGGCAGCGGGCGAATGGATCGGCGGCGGCGCGAGGTCCTGACGCGCCGCGACGAACCAGGTCGCAGCGCAGAGTCCGGCGCCGAGCAGCGCGGCCGGCGCGGCCTTCAGCCGGCCGAAATTGGCGGCACGCAGGCCGAATTGGGTGGCCACCGGCGTGAGCACGGCCAGCGGCAGCAGGAGAGCGAACAGCTCGAGATTCCTGACATGGGACAGCGCCATGTGCAGCAGGCCCAGCACCAAAGCGATCCGCGGCAGCGGCAGCTTGACCCCGCAATAGAGCGCCGCGCCGATCAAGCCGAGGATGGAGAGCTCGAACGCGTCGATGTGACTGAAATTCGCCGGCATCCATTCCGCAATCAGATGCAACAGCTCCCCGAGGCTGAGGATCTTCAGCGACGCAAGGATCGAACCCCATCCATAGGGCGTCACGCAGCAAGCCGCCAGCGCGCCGATCCCGAACGCCGCCCAGCGCAGTGCCAGCGACAATCTCTGCGCCGGCAGGGCATTCCACATCGCATCGAGGGCGAACGCGCCCACCAGCACCAGGCCGAACAGAAACCCGCCATGCAAATTGGCCCACAGGGCGATCAGCGGCAGCAGCCAGAACGAGGGCGCCTCGCGCCGCTCGCTGGCGACCATCAGGCCGTTGGCCCAGACCATCATGATGGGCAGCACCAGCACATGCGGACGAGCCAGCAGGTGCCCGCATGTCAGCACCAGCGCCGCGAGAGCGATCAGGCTGGCTTGGATCGCCGGCAGCACCCGGCAGAGGGTGGCGGTGAGCAGCGCAAAGGTGGCGGCACTGCAGGCCGCCGCCAGCGCCGCCGGCCCGGTCCACCCGGCAAGGTCATAGGCCTTCGCGAACAGGACCTGCGCCAACCAGGAGGACGACACCCACGGCGCACCCGCCTTGGTGAAGGAATAGATATCGACCGACGGCAGCGCGCGGTGGTCGAGGATCCAGCGGCCGACGGCAATCTGCCAGTATGTGTCGGAGTCCGCGAGCAGCCTGGGGCCTACGGCGAGCAGCAGCGCATAGACGCCGCACGCCATCCAGAACCAGGCCGGCACCTCGGCGATCGCCGAGGCCTTGGCCTGCGAAATGGTTGCGGTCTCGGCACTCATGCGGACACTGGCCGGTCTACGACGTCACTGACGGAACGGGTAGGCCAGCTGTCCGCCGATCTCGGCCGGCACGCCCTGCTCGGCGTCGACGCCGTAATCCTCGGGAAGCTTGCCTTCGGGCATGCGGAATGTCCCGAACAGGATATCCCAGAGCGGAAACGTACCCGCGAAATTGGTGTCGCCGCCTTCCTCGAGCGCGGTGTGGTGCCAGCGATGAAACACCGGCGTAGCGATCACATATCTGAACGGCCCAAGCGTCCAGTTCAGGTTGGCGTGCACGAATGCCGAGTGGAATGTGGTGAACGGACCAACCCACAGCATGATGTTCGGCGAGATGCCGGCCATCAGCAGGATCACGTCGACCGAGATCGTGCCGATCAGGAGATTGACGGGGTGGAAGCGCGCCGCCGAGATCCATTCGAGGTCCTCGGAGGAATGATGGATGGCGTGGTACTTCCAGAAGCCGCCGCCGTGAAACATCCGGTGCAGCCAGTACAGCATGAAGTCGGAAGCGACCAGGAAGATGATCGATTGCAGCCAGAGCGGCAGTTGCGACAGCGGGCCATGGCCATTCTCGTAGAACGAGATCAACTCGTCGGCACTGTGCACGTTGAACACCGCGGCAGCGCCGATCACCAGGAGCCCGATGCGCAGCACGCGGGCGAACACCGGCACGAAGAACCAGTAGCAGATGTCGGTGACGAGCTCGCGCTTCTGCCACCACGGCTTGCCCGGATTGCAGGCCCAGAAGTGGGTCAGCACGGTGAAGAACAGTGCCAATCCGATCGTGATCGGCACCACCCTCATCATCGTCTGGCCGAGCATCTCGATGACTTCGATCGGAAGGGTGGACATGGCAGCCTCACTTGACGGAAGCCCCATGCGTATAGATATGCGCTTAAGGAGCCGTGAACAGCTGCACCACTGCCGGCGAAGCAACATTGCGCAATTTTTAGCAGACGGTTTAATTCCAAATTTACTGTGCGCAACAACTGCGGGTTCCCGCAGAGTTTATGCGATCAAATTAACTGCACCGAAATCGTCCAACCGTACGGTGCCGCAATGGTCACGGTGCTGAGAACGCCGGCGAGACCAAATCAAGTTCGACCAGCCACGTGTACACAGGAGTCATTTTATGAAGAACCTCGTTTCGCGCTTCGTGAAGGATGAATCGGGCGCGACCGCCATCGAGTACGGCCTGATTGCGACCGGCATCGCCATCGCGATCATCGCCGCAGTCAACGGCGTCGGCACGAAGCTCTCGGGTACCTTCAACTCGATCTCGAGCTCGCTGAAGTAAGCCGGATCCGGTGGATTCGCATCAAAGGTCCCGGCATCCCCGGGACCTTTGCTATTTCCGGGGGCCGTTGCCGGCCTCCGTCGAAAGCGCCGGCGATTTTTTCCCGATTGTTCATCATTGGCCGCTAGCGTCGGGTCGCGACCGCAGCTCCAGCTTGACGGCATGAACCCATGATCCTCGACATCGCGCGCTTGATGCTGTTTCCGGCCCTGATGGCCTTTGCCGCGGCGAGCGACCTGTTGACCATGACGATCCCGAACCGGATCTCGCTGGCGCTGGTGGGTGGCTTCTTCGTCCTGGCACCGCTGACCGGGATGGATGTCCATGACATGCTCACCCATGCCGGCGCAGGGGCGCTGGTTCTCGTGGTGGCGTTCGGCATGTTCGCGATGGGCTGGGTCGGCGGCGGAGACGCCAAGGTCGCTGCTGCCGCCAGCCTCTGGTTCGGGTTCGAGCATCTGCTCCCTTATCTGGTCTTTGCGTCGTTGTTCGGCGGTGCGCTGACCGTTCTGCTGTTGCAGCTCCGGCAATGGCCGCTGCCCTACCCGCTCTCGTCCCAGGCCTGGCTCAGCCGGCTGCACGACAAGCAGACCGGAATTCCCTACGGCATCGCGCTCGCCCTCGGCGCCCTGCTGATCTATCCGGAGACGGACTGGATCAAGACGATCGATCTCGCGCACTTCGCGTTGCGTTGAAAATGCAACGGTAACCCGCCGTTAAGGCGATTTAGATACGCCTCATTAACCATGCTTTGACGAATAGCTGGTCAACTCCCATCACGGCGGCGGCAGCGTCGCGGCGTCATGTGGAAAGTGAAGCGTAATGGATAAGGCCCGCATTCTGGTCCTGGCTATCGCAGGCAGCGCTGGCCTTGCAGCGCTCTATCTTGCGAGCGGAGGCGAAGACAAGCCGGCGGCTCCTCCCCCCGTCGCGCAGCTGCCCACCGTCGACATCCTGGTCGCACGCACCGATATCGGCCTCGGCCAAGCGGTGAAGCCCGACGATCTGCAATGGCAGACATGGCCGGCCGCAACCGCCAGCGCGAGCTTCATGCGCAAGGACAGCAACGCCGACGCCATCAAGGACGTCACCGGCTCGATCGCGCGCGCCCCGTTCATCCAGGGCGAGCCGATTCGCGAGCAGAAGCTCGTCAAGGCCGATGGCAGCGGCTTCATGGCCGCGATCCTGCCGACCGGCATGCGGGCGGTATCGACCGAAATCTCGCCGGAGACGGGCGCCGGCGGCTTCATCCTGCCGAATGACCGGGTCGACGTGCTGCTGTCCAAGCGCGACAAGAGTCCCGATCGCAACGGCGCGGACATCGTCAATTCCGAGGTCATCCTGACCAACATCCGCGTGCTCGCGATCGATCAGGCGCCGAAGGAGAAGGACGGCACCAACGCGTTGATCGGCAAGACCGTGACGCTGGAGCTGAAGCCGGAGCAGACCGAAACGCTGGCGCGCGCGCGCCAGAGCGGCGTCCTGTCGCTCGCGCTGCGCAGCATTGCCGACAACAACGCGACCGACGTCAAGACCGACGAGAACCGCCAGAAGCGCGGCGAGACGATCAACGTCATCCGCTTTGGCGTTGCCAACCAGGCGACGACCCAGAAGTGACCATGAGGACAGATGTGATGAAGGGCGGGGCAACTCAACGGACGATGCGGGCCTTCATGGTCCGCGCATTGTCGTTCTCGGCCGTCGCGGCGCTCACGCTCAACCCGGCGCTGGCACCGGTGATGGCGAGCGACTACCGCGCCGCGCCTGCCCCCGCCTCATCGGCCGATGGCGGCCAGATGAATGCCCGCTTCCTCGCACTCGGCGTCGGCAAGTCGATCGTGATCGACCTGCCCAGGGACATCAAGGATGTGCTGGTTGCCGATCCCAAGATCGCCAACGCGGTGGTCCGCTCGGCGCAGCGCGCCTACATCATCGGCGCCACGGTGGGCCAGACCAACATCGTGTTCTTCGATGCGGCCGGCCAGCAGATCGCGGCTTACGACATCGCCGTCAAGCGCGACCTCAACGGCGTGCGGGCGGCGCTGCGGGCGGCATTGCCGAACGCCGATATCCAGATCGAGGGCGTGGCCGACGGCGTGCTCCTCACCGGCAGCGCGGCGAGCCCGATCGAGGCACAGCAGGCCGGCGAGATCGCAGGCCGGCTGGTCGGCAGCGCCGACAAGGTCGTGAACTCCATCGCGGTTCGCGGCCGCGACCAGGTGATGCTGAAAGTCACCGTCGCCGAAGTCTCGCGCAGCCTGATCAAGCAGCTCGGCATCGACCTCACGGCAAACCTCAACTACGGCACGGCGGTGGTGAAGTTCGCCAACGCCAACCCGTTCACGGCGAACAACGCGCCGCTGGTCCCGACCAACGCCCTTACCACCTCGTTCGGCTCGGCGCCGTCGGTGTCGGCGACGATCCGCGCGATGGAAAGCGCCGGCGTGGTGCGGACGCTCGCCGAACCGAACCTGACCGCGATCTCGGGCGAATCGGCCACCTTCATCTCCGGCGGCGAGTTTCCGATTCCGACCGGCGTGACCTGTCAGACCACGACGGGCGGCGCGATCGGGCAGTGCGTCCAGACGGTCAGCTTCAAGAAGTTCGGCATTTCGCTCAACTTCACGCCGGTGGTGCTGACCGAAGGACGGATCAGCCTGCGCGTCATGACGGAAGTGTCGGAAGTCTCGACCGAGAACTCGCTGACGGGAGGCGCGGGTGGCACGACGATCCCCTCGATCAAGACCCGCCGCGCCGAGACCACGCTGGAGATCCCCTCGGGCGGCTCGATGGCCATGGCCGGCCTGATCCAGGACCAGACCAAGCAGGCGATCAATGGCCTTCCCGGCCTTGGGTCGCTGCCGGTGCTCGGCACGCTGTTCCGCAGCCGCGACTTCGTCAACAACCAGACCGAAATGATGGTGCTGGTGACGCCCTATGTCGTTCGCGCGGTGGCGCAGAAGGACCTCTCGCGTCCGGATGACGGCTTCGCCAACGCGTCCGATCCGCAGGCCGATCTGCTGGGCAGCATCAATCGCGTCTATGGCGTGCCCGGCCGCACCGAGCCGGCGCGGAATTACCGCGGCACCTACGGCTTCATTACCGACTGAGGCGGACGATGACACAGACCACATCCAGGACCCCCGCCGACTACAAGCGCAGCATCGCCCTCGCCGCAGCGCTGATCGGTCTTGCCGTGACGCTTGGTGCATGCCAGCACGACGCCGACAACAGCTTCGCGATGGTGAACGCGCCGGCCGATTATCGCCAGCGTCATCCGATCGCGATCACCGAGGCCGACCGCTCGATCGTGGTCTTCGTCGGCCGCAGCCGCGGCGGCCTGACCGCCGAGCAGCGCGCCGAGGTGATGGGGATGGCGCAAGATTGGATGCGCGAGGGCACCGGCGCCGTCACCGTCGACGTTCCCTACGACACGCCGAACGCACGGGCCGCCCAGGAATCCCTGCGCGAGATCCAGGCCACCTTCACCGCCGCCGGCGTGCCGCCACGCGGCATCCTGGTGCGCAAGGTTCATCCCGAGGACCCGCGCCAGTTGCCGGCGATCCGGGTCAACTATCCGAAGATCACGGCCACCGCCGGACCGTGCGGCATCTGGCCGGAGGATCTCGGCCCGTCGATCCACAACGGGTCCTACATCGAGAACAAGCAGTACTATAATTTCGGTTGCGCCAACCAGCGTAACCTCGCCGCCATGGTCGCGGACCCGACTGACCTCGTGCAGCCGCGCGCGGAGACACCTGCCTACACGTCGCGTCGCAATATCGCCTTCGACAAATATCGCAAGGGCACCCCCACCGCCACGACGTATCCCGAGTCCGACAAGGCCAAGCTAAGCGACACAGGAAAATGATCACCTACGCGCAGCAAAATTCCGAGGAGCAGACGGACGCCACGTCGCAGGCCGTGGACGACCATATCGCTCCGGCGCCACGGGTTTCGGTCCAGGCGTTCTGCGAAACGGTCGAGACCGCTGCCGCCGTACAGTCGGCGGGCGAAGATCGCCGGCTGGCCAAGGCTCACCTCAAGATCCAGATGGGCGGCATGACCGCCGCGATCGAGGCCTATCGTTCGGCACCGACGCCCAACGTCATCATCCTCGAAACCGAGGGCCGCGGCGATATCCTGGCCGGCCTCGACCAGCTCGCCACCGTTTGCGATGCCGGCACCCGCGTGGTCGTGATTGGCCGGATCAACGACGTCACGCTGTACCGCGAGCTGGTGCGCCGCGGCGTCAGCGACTACGTGATCGCGCCGGCGCATGCGATCGACGTGGTGCGCGCGGTCTGCAACCTGTTCTCGGCGCCGGAAGCCAAGGCGGTCGGCCGTGTCGTCGCCGTCGTCGGCGCGAAGGGCGGCGTCGGCGCCTCGACGATCGCCCACAATGTCGCCTGGGCG
This sequence comes from Bradyrhizobium sp. SK17, assembly GCF_002831585.1. Lineage (GTDB taxonomy): Bacteria > Pseudomonadota > Alphaproteobacteria > Rhizobiales > Xanthobacteraceae > Bradyrhizobium. The sequence continues at coordinate 479,523 of NZ_CP025113.1, forward strand.
ATCGCGCGCGACCTGGCGCTCGATTCCGTCGTCGCCGATCTCGACCTTGCATTCGGCACGGCCGGCCTCAACTACAACCAGGATCCGGCGCAAGGCATCGCCGACGCCGTGTTCTCGCCGGACCGCGTCGACACCGCCTTCGTCGACCGCCTGCTGTCGAAATGCACCGACCATCTGAGCCTGCTGGCGGCGCCGGCCACGCTGGACAAGGTCTACGATTTCGGCGCGGAAGCGTTCGATGCGATCTTCGATACGCTGCGCACCACGATGCCCTGCATCGTGCTCGACGTGCCGCACCAATGGTCCGGCTGGACCAAGCGCGCGTTGATCGCAGCCGACGACATCCTGATCGTGGCGGCGCCCGACCTTGCCAATCTGCGCAATGCCAAGAACATGTTCGACCTGCTGAAGGCGTCGCGGCCCAACGACCGTGCGCCGCTCTACTGCCTGAATCAGGTCGGCGTGCCGAAGCGCCCGGAGATCGCGGCGGGCGAATTCGCCAAGGCGATCGAGAGCCAGCCGATCGCCGCCATCCCGTTCGATCCGCAGATCTTCGGTTCGGCCGCCAACAACGGCCAGATGATCGCCGAGATCTCCGCCAATCACCGCGCGGTCGAGATGTTCCTGCAAATGGCGCAGCGGCTGACAGGCCGCGGCGAGACCAAGAAGCCGAGGGGGTCCTTCCTGTCGCCCCTGCTCGAAAAGCTGCGGTCCAAATAGTGGTCCGCATGGAGTCAAGACGTCGTGTTTGGTAAGCGTAGCGGAAACGATGGGGACGTGCGGGCACCCAAGCCCGCGTTTCAGACGCCGGAGCCTGCCGGCCCGTCGGCGATGGCGCGCGAGTCCGCCGCCCCGGCGATCTCCTCACCGCCGCTGGCACCGAGCAAGCCGCCGCCTGCTCCCGCGATGGAAGCCCGCCGCTCGGACAACTACTACCAGGTCAAGGCGACGATCTTCGGCGCCCTGATCGAGGCGATCGACCTTGCCCAGCTCGCCAAGCTGGACAGCGAGTCGGCGCGCGAGGAAATCCGGGACATCGTCAACGAGATCATCGCGATCAAGAACATCGTGATGTCGATCGCCGAGCAGGAGGAGCTGCTCGACGACATCTGCAACGACGTGCTCGGTTACGGCCCGCTGGAGCCGCTGCTGTCGCGCGACGACATCGCCGATATCATGGTCAATGGCGCGGGCACGGTGTTCATCGAAGTCGCCGGCAAGATCCAGCGCACCGGCATCCGCTTTCGCGACAACCAGCAGCTTCTCAACATCTGCCAGCGCATCGTCAGCCAAGTCGGCCGGCGTGTCGACGAATCCTCGCCGATCTGCGACGCCCGCCTCGCCGACGGCTCCCGCGTCAACGCCATCGTGCCGCCGCTGGCGATCGACGGGCCCGCGCTCACCATCCGCAAATTCAAGAAGGACAAGCTGACGCTGGAGCAGCTCGTCAAGTTCGGCGCGATCACGCCGGAAGGCGCGACCATCTTGCAGATCATCGGCCGTGTCCGCTGCAACGTGATCATCTCCGGCGGCACCGGCTCGGGCAAGACCACGCTGCTGAATTGCCTGACCAATTATATCGAGCACGACGAACGCATCATCACCTGCGAAGACGCCGCGGAACTTCAGCTGCAGCAGCCGCACGTGGTGCGGCTCGAAACCCGGCCACCGAACATCGAAGGCGAAGGCCAGGTCACGATGCGCGAACTGGTGCGCAACTGCCTGCGCATGCGTCCCGAGCGCATCATCGTCGGCGAAGTCCGCGGACCCGAAGCGTTCGACCTGTTGCAGGCGATGAACACCGGCCACGACGGCTCGATGGGCACGCTGCACGCCAACAATCCGCGCGAAGCGCTGTCGCGCTGCGAATCCATGATCACGATGGGCGGCTTTTCGCTTCCCTCACGCACGATCCGCGAGATGATCTGCGCCTCGGTCGACATCATCGTGCAGGCCGCGCGCCTGCGCGACGGCTCGCGCCGTATCACCCACATCACCGAGGTGATGGGCATGGAAGGCGACACCATCATCACCCAGGACATCTTCCTGTACGACGTTGTCGGGGAAGACGCCAACGGCAAGATCATCGGCAAGCATCGTTCCACCGGCATCGGCCGGCCGCGGTTCTGGGAGCGCGCGCGCTACTACAATGAAGAGAAGCGGCTTGCGGCGGCGCTCGACGCCTCCGACTCGCCCGCGCCGGCCTAGGGGTACGCAGGATGCAGACGCAAACCCTCGCCCTCGCCTTTCTCGCCGCCACGACCGTAGGCGGCATCGCCTGGGTCTTCCTGTATCCCTACCTCTCGGGGGAGAAGAAGGCCGAGTCCCGCCGCGCATCGGTGGCGCGCTCGGAGCCTACCACGATACGCACGGCCGACCGCACCCAACGCACGCGACGCGAGCAGGTCGAAGGATCGTTGAAGGAGCTCGAGGCGCGGCGGCAGAAGGACCGGAAAGTCCCTCTTGGCTTGCGCATCTCGCAGGCCGGCCTGGAGTGGTCCGAGCAGAAATTCTGGATGATCTCCGGTGCCCTCGGCCTGTTCGGGTTCGTCGCCGCGTTCCTGGCTGGCGGCGGCCTGTTCGGCGCGGCTGGCATCGGCTTTGCCATGGGCCTCGGCGTGCCGCGCTGGCTGCTCGGCTTCCTGAAGAAGCGGCGGGAAAAGGCCTTTCTGAAAGCGCTGCCCGACGCCGTCGACGTCATCGTACGCGGCATCAAGGCCGGCCTGCCGCTGTTCGAATCGCTCAAGGCCGTGGTCAACGACGCGCCGGAACCGCTGCGCAGCGAATTCCTTGCGATCATCGAGACCCAGGCGATCGGCATGCCGCTCGGCGAGGCCTGTACCAGGCTTTACGAGCGCATGCCGCTGCCGGAGGCGAATTTCTTCGGCATCGTGATCGCGATCCAGCAGAAGTCCGGCGGCAACCTGTCGGAGGCGCTCGGCAACTTGTCGCGCGTGCTGCGCGACCGCAAGAAGATGGCCGAGAAGATCCAGGCGATGTCGATGGAAGCGAAGGCTTCCGCCGCCATCATCGGCTCGCTGCCGCCGATCGTGATGATCCTGGTGTTCCTGACGACGCCGGACTACATCGCCCTGCTGTGGACCAACTCGATGGGGCAACTCATGCTGGTCGCCTGCGCCGTCTGGATGTCGATCGGCGTCTTTGTGATGAAGCAGATGATCAACTTCGATTTCTGACGGTGCAGCATGATTGATGTTCTGATCGCCAAGCTCCACGACGTCAGGTTCATGACCATGCTGCTTGCCTTCATCGCGGCAAGCGCGACGGTCTACACGCTGGTGATGCCGCTGCTCGCCGGCGGCGATCTCAACAAGCGCATGAAGGCGGTCGCCAGCGAGCGCGAACGCCTCCGGCAGCGCGAGCGCGAACGTCTGTCCAAGACCGAGAAGGTGGCGCTTCGGCAGACGCCGAAGCAGGTCGTCTCCAGGGTGGTGGACGATCTCAACCTCACGAAATGGGTGGCCCAGGAGGCCGCGCTCGAGAAGCTCGTGATGGCGGGTTATCGCGGCCACGCCCCCTACGTGACCTTCCTGTTCGCCCGTGCGGTGACGCCGATCGTGATGCTGCTCGGCGCGATCATCTACACGTTCTTCATCGCGGGCGCAGCCTGGTCGCTCACGCTCAAGATCGGCATTTGCGTCGGCGCGGCGTATGCCGGCCTCCAGGCGCCGATGCTGTTCCTGAAGAATGCGATCTCCAAGCGCCAGCTCCAGATCAAGCGCGCCTTCCCCGATTCCCTCGACCTGCTGCTGATCTGCATCGAGTCGGGCATGTCGGTCGAGGTCGCCTTCCGCAAGGTCGCCAACGAGATCGCCGGGCAATCGATCGCACTTTCGGAGGAATTCGCGCTGACGACCGCCGAACTGTCCTATCTACAGGACCGCAAATCGGCCTACGAGAACCTGGCGCGCCGCACCGGGCTCGAAGGCGTGAAGTCGGTGTGCATGGCCTTGCAGCAATCCGAACGCTACGGCACGCCGCTCGGGCAGAGCCTGCGGGTGATGGCGCAGGAAAACCGCGACATGCGCATGAACGAGGCCGAGAAGAAGGCCGCGGCACTGCCGCCGAAGCTGACCGTGCCGATGATCCTGTTCTTCCTGCCCTGCCTGTTCATCGTCATCCTCGGGCCGTCCTACATCAAGATCGCCACGATGCATTGAGACGCGCCACGAGAGCGTGTTCGAGCGAAGTGGATACCGGTTCGCGTGAAGAAAACGCGTCAAGACAGGGGCCTAGATCCCCGTTTCGATTCCATCGGAACGGGACTCTAGGCTCGCGAAAACGCCCGGCAATGCCGGGCGTTTCTTTTTGTGTGCGTGAAACTGGAAGCGCCGCCGAGCCGGGAGCTCAATCGTCCTTGGCGACGACCGGCGCGCCGGGAGCAGCGCGCGACGCGGTGCGTGGTCCGTCCCTGCGGTTCAGCATGTCGCGCAGATAGGCGACATTGGCCGCAGCCTCATCCGCCGGCAGGTCGGCCTTGACGATGGTTTCGGCCTCCGCGAAGCGGCCTTGCAGGCCGACGACGAGTGCGAGGTTCTGCCGGATCCGGCTGTCGGCGCGGGCACTGGCATAGGCCTTGCGCAGCGTCTCCTCGGCTTTCGGCAATTCCTTGGTGAGCATGTAGGACAGGCCGAGATTGGACAGCACCGACGGCTCGTCCGGGGCCAGCCGCAGCGCGCTGGCGTAATAACGCCGCGCCTCCTCATGCCGGTTCATCTTGTCGAGCGTGGTGCCCTGCACCGAAAGGATGCGCCAGTCCGGATTGTCAGGGCTGTGCGCGCGGCCGAGCACGTCGAACGCGGCCTGCGAATTGCCGTTGTCGGCCAGCGCGCGGCCATAGGCGGCGAGCAGTGTCTTGTTGCCCGGATTGGTGATGGTGGCCTGCTCCAGCATGGCGCAGGCCTGGGCGCGCTGCCCGCTCGCGCGCAAGGCCTGGCCGTAGGCGATCGCCGCGTCGACGTCCTTTGGATTCTTGCGATAGCGCTCGCCATAGACCTCGGCGGCACGGCGCGGATCATCGGGCGTGGGATCGGAGCGGGACGCGATCGATCCGGTCACGTCGGACATGGTCTGGCATCCGCCCAGCCCTGCGGCCAGAACTGCCACGAAGGCTGCGGAAGCGAGATGCCGGGTCAAATAGGACTGTCGACGCATGGCACTGTGACTCACGAAATCGGGCGAATGGTTCCAACCGAGCATGCCAGCAATAGACTGTTAACCCTAACGTCTGGTTAACTGGGCCAGTTCGCAGCCGCCGCGTCCGGTTCCGGCCCCGCACGCGCACGAGCCGCGGGCGCGCTACCATCGACCGCGACAGGCGTGTTAGTCACCAACAACCACGCCAGAACAGCCGAGAGCCGCATGCCATCCGTGTTCGAGACCGCCGCGACGACCGCCGCAACGCCGATCACCTTCGTCACCAAGGCGACCTGGGACGAGATCCGGGGCGCACTGCCGGGGCCGGCACGGCAGTTCGCCGAGGCCAATGGCTTCGAGGCCAAGCCCGGCAAGTCCCTCGCCCTGCCGGCGGCCGATGGCGGCATCGCGCAGGTGCTGTTCGGCCTCGAGGACGCCGACCACAAGGCGCGCGATCCGTTCCGGCCCGGGGCGCTGCCCGGCCTGCTGCCGCCGGGCGTGTACCGTTTTGCCAATGCGCCGCATGACGCAAGGCTCGCCGCGCTCGCCTTCGCGCTCGGCTGCTATCGCTTTGGCCGCTATCGCAAGAACAAGGCACCTGAGACTCGCCTGGTGCCGCCCGATGGCGTCGACGCCGCCGAAATCACCCGGATGGCCGAGGCGGCCGCGCTCGCCCGTGATCTGATCAACACGCCGTCCAACGACATGGGTCCGGCCGAACTCACAGAGGTCGCGCGCGATCTCGCAACTCGGTTCGGCGCCGCTTTCAATTGCGTCAGCGGCGACGAGCTCGCGGAAGATTTCCCACTGATCCACGCCGTCGGCATGGCCTCGACACGGGCGCCGCGTTTGATCGATCTGAGCTGGGGCGATCCGGCGCATCCGAAGGTGACGCTGGTCGGCAAGGGGGTCTGCTTCGACACCGGCGGGCTCGACCTCAAGCCGTCGAGCGGCATGCTGATCATGAAAAAGGACATGGGCGGCGCCGCCAATGTGCTGGCGCTGGCGCAGATGGTAATGGACGCGAAGCTGAAGGTGCGGCTGCGCGTGCTGATCCCCGCGGTCGAGAACGCGGTTGCCGGCAACGCGTTCCGGCCGCTCGACATCTTCAAATCGCGCAAGGGTGTCACCGTCGAGATCGGCAACACCGACGCCGAGGGGCGGCTGGTGCTGGCCGACGCGCTGGCGCTGGCCGACGAGGAGAAGCCCGATCTGCTGGTCGATCTGGGCACGTTGACCGGCGCGGCACGGGTGGCGCTGGGCCCGGACCTGCCGCCGTTCTACACCAATGACGACGCGCTCGCCGACGACGTCGCCGCGCATGCAAGGCGCGAGAACGATCCATTGTGGCGGATGCCGCTGTGGCCCGCCTATGATTCCTGGCTGGACTCCAAGACCGCCGATATCACCAACGCGCCGTCGGGCGGCTTCGCAGGCTCGATCACCTGCGCGCTGTTCCTCCAGCGCTTTGTCGAGCACGCGCGGAGCTGGCTGCATGTCGACATCTATGGCTGGACGCCCTCGGCGAAGCCCGGCCGGCCCGAAGGCGGCGAGTGCCAGGCCGCGCGCGCAATCTACAAATTGCTGAGCCAGCGCTATGCATGATCCCAGGTTGACCCCGGTCCGCGACGACATCGCGGCAAAGTATCTCGAGGGCAAGGTCAAGGCCGCACGCTTCGTCGAGGGCAAGGTATTCGAGGTCAGCGACGCCATCGCCCCGCTGCGCCGCGCGCCGGCGGCCGACGCCGAACAGATGACGCAAGCCCTGCGCGGCGAGCGCGTCACGGTGTACGATCGCAACGGGGAAGGCTGGGCCTGGGGCCAGCTCGCCGATGACGGCTATGTCGGATGGATTCCCGAGGCCGCGCTGACGGCGCCAGGCGCGGCACCGACCCACAAGGTGACCGCGCTGCGTACACTGGCGTTTCCGGGCGCCTCGATCAAGTTGCCGCCGGTCGAGGCACTGCCGATGGGGACGAAGCTCGCCATCCTCCGCGAGGACGGTGCGTTCGCGGTCACCCGCGAAGGCTGGCATTTGCCGCGCCAGCATCTCGCACCGCTCGATGCGATGGCGCCGGATTTCGTCGGCGTCGCCGAGCAATTCGTCGGCACACCGTATCTGTGGGGCGGCAAGTCCAGTCTCGGGATCGATTGCTCCGGCCTGGTGCAGATCGCGCTGACCGCCTCAGGCACCGGCTGCCCGCGCGACAGCGACATGCAGCAGGACGGGCTCGGCCGCGAGCTGACTTCAGCGGAAGCGCGGCATCTGCAACGCGGCGACCTGATCTTCTGGAAGGGCCACGTCGCCATTGCGCGCGACGCGACGACGATCGTGCACGCCAATGCGCATCACATGGCGACCGTGGTAGAGAACACGCAGGCTGCGATTGCGCGGATCAAGGCCGCCGGCAGCGACGTGGTGGCGATCAAGCGGCTTTAGCTTGCACTGTCATTCCGGGGCGATGCGTAGCGTCGAGCCCGGAATCCATTCATCGTCAGAATCTGCGGCCTGATGGATTCCGGGCTCTCGCTTCGCGAGCCCCGGAATGACGAGCATGGGTCACGTCGCGACCGCCCCCTCGCCGTCGGTCTCCAGCCGGAACGCGGCGGCGAACAGGGCGCGGGTGTATTCGCTCTTCGGATTCTTGAACAGCTCGGAGGCCGGCCCCTCCTCCTCGACCTTGCCGGATTTCATCACGATCAGATGGCTCGCGAGCGAGGCCACCACGCGCAGATCGTGCGAGATGAACATGTAGGTGAGTTCGCGCTTGCGTTGCAGGTCGCGCAGCAGATCGACCATCTGCGCCTGGAACAGCATGTCGAGCGCCGAGGTCGGCTCGTCCAGCACGACGAAATTCGGCTCCAGCACCACCGCGCGCGCGATCGAGATGCGCTGGCGCTGGCCGCCCGAGAATTCATGCGGATAACGGAAGCGCCATTCCGGATCGAGCCCGACATCCTTCAACGCCTTGATCACCCGCGCCTCGCGCTCTTCGCGCGAGAGCTGCGGCTGGTGCACCTCAAGGCCCTCGGCAATGATGTCGGCCACCGACATGCGCGGGCTGAGCGAACCGAACGGGTCCTGGAACACGATCTGCATGTCGCGGCGGAACGGCCGCATCTGCTTGAAGCGCAGGCCCTGGATATCCTTGCCGAGGAACACGATCGGGCCGTCGGACGAGATCAGCCTGAGCAGCGCCAGCCCGAGCGTGGTCTTGCCCGAGCCGGATTCGCCGACCACGCCGAGCGTCTCGCCCTTGCGCACTGCGAGGCTGACGCCATCGACCGCCTTGATGTGGCCGACCGTCGAGCGCAGCAGCCCGCGCTTGATCGGAAACCAGACCTTGAGATTGTCGGCCGACATTACCACCGGCGCATCGGGCTGCGGCGGCGCCGGATCGGGCTTCGGCTCGGCCGCGAGCAGCGCCTTGGTGTAGGCATGCTTCGGCGCGGTGAAGACCTGCTCCACCGGCCCCTGCTCGACGATCTTGCCATCGTTCATCACGCAGACCGTGTCGGCGATGCGGCGGACGATGCCGAGGTCATGGGTGATGAACAAGAGGCTCATGCCGAGCCGTGCCCGGATCTCGGCGAGCAAGGCCAGGATCTGCGCCTGCACGGTGACGTCGAGCGCGGTGGTCGGCTCGTCGGCGATCAACAGATCGGGCTCATTGGCGAGCGCCATCGCGATCATGACGCGCTGGCGCTGGCCGCCGGACAATTGGTGCGGGTAGCTCTTCAGCCGGGTTTCCGGGTCCGGAATGCCGACCTGGCCGAGCAATTCCAATGTCCGCGCCCGTGCCGTCGCGCCACTGACGCCCCGATGCAGCGACAGGATCTCGCCGATCTGGGTCTCGATGGTCTGGAGCGGATTGAGCGAGGTCATCGGCTCCTGGAAGATGATCGAGATGTCGTTGCCGCGGACCTCGCGCATCTCCTGGTCGGACGCGGTCAGCAAGTCACGGCCGCGGAAGCGGATCGCGCCGGTGGGGTGCGATGCCGCCGGATAGGGCAACAGCTTCAAGACCGACAGCGCGCTGACGGATTTGCCCGAGCCGGATTCGCCGACCAATGCGACGCACTCGCCGCGCTTGATCGAGAACGAGATGCCGTCGACCGCGCGAGAACGGCCGAACGCGACCGAGAGGTTGCTGACGTCGAGCAGGGGCTGGTTGGTCGCGTCCATGCGTCAGCCCCTCGAGAACGTCTTGCGCGGATCGAACGCGTCGCGCGCCGCTTCGCCGATGAAGATCAGGAGCGACAGCATGATCGCGACCGAGAAGAAGCCGGTGAGGCCGAGCCACGGCGCCTGCACGTTGGCCTTGCCCTGCGACAGCAATTCACCGAGCGAGGGCGAGCCAGGCGGCAGGCCGAAGCCGAGGAAATCCAGCGCGGTCAACGTCATCACCGAGGACGAGACGATGAAGGGCAGGAACGTCATGGTCGCGACCATCGCGTTCGGCAGCAGATGGCGGAACATGATCGTGCCGTTCGAGACGCCGAGCGCGCGCGCCGCCTGGATATATTCGAAGTTGCGGCCGCGCAGGAATTCGGCGCGCACCAGGCCGACCAGCGAGACCCACGAGAACAGCAGGAGGATGCCGAGCAGGATGAAGAAGCCCGGCGGCAGCACCGCCGAGATGATCAGCAGCAGATAGAGCGAGGGGATCGCGGTCCAGATCTCGATCAGCCGCTGGAAGATCAAATCGGTCCAGCCGCCGAAATAGCCCTGCACGCCGCCGGCGGCGATGCCGATGATCGAGGACAGGATGGTCAGCGTCAGGCCGAACAGCACCGAAATGCGGAAGCCGTAGATCAGCCGCGCGACGACGTCGCGGCCCTGGTCGTCGGTGCCGAGCCAATTGTATTCGAGGTCGCGGCAGCCGGTCAGCCCCTTGCGCTTCACCACGTCCGCGCACTGCGCCTCGGTCAGGAGCCAGGTCGGCTTCGATGGCACCGCGGTCGGCGGGTCGAGGTTGCGGCTGTCGTAGGAGTAGCGGATCGGCGGCCAGATCATGCTGCCGCCCTTGGCGGCGATCTGCTTCTGCAAGTAGGGATCGCGATAGTCGGCCGCGGTCTCGAAGTCGCCGCCGAAGGTGGTCTCGGCATAGGTGAAAATCACCGGCCAGTAGAGATGGCCGTCATATTTGACGACCAGCGGCTTGTCGTTGGCAATGAAATTGGCGAACAGCGACGCCACGAACAGCACGACGAAAATCCAGAACGACCAGTAGCCGCGGCGGTTCGCCTTGAAGTTCTGCCAGCGCCGCTTGTTCAGCGGCGACGGCGAGAAGCCGTGGCGCGTCGCGGGCACCGCCTCGCCGAGCGGCGATTGCGTCGTGGTCTCGACCGGCTGGGGCGCGAGCATCGTCATCAGACCTCCCGCGCCTCGAAGTCGATCCGCGGATCGATCCACATGTAGGCGAGATCGGACAGCAGGTTGACCACCAATCCGACCAGCGAGAAGATGAACAGCGTGCCGAACACCACCGGATAATCGCGGTTCAACACGCTTTCGAAGCCGAGCAGGCCGAGGCCATCGAGCGAGAAGATGGTCTCGATCAGCAGCGAGCCCGAGAAGAATGCGTGGATGAACGCCCCCGGGAAGCCCGCGATCACGATCAGCATGGCGTTGCGGAAGACGTGGCCGTAAAGCACCTGGCGCTCGCTGCAACCCTTGGCACGCGCGGTCATCACATATTGCTTGCGGATCTCGTCGAGGAACGAGTTCTTGGTCAGCAGCGTCATGGTGGCGAAGGCGCCGAGCGCCATCGACACCAGCGGCAACGTCAGGTGCCAGAAATAGTCGATGATCTTCCAATACCAGGGGAATTGCGACCAGCCGTCCGAGGTCAGGCCGCGCAGCGGGAAGATGTTGAGGAACGAGCCGCCGGCGAACAGCACGATCAGGAGGATCGCGAACAGGAAGCCCGGAATCGCGAAGCCGATGATGATCACGGCCGAAGTCCAGGTGTCGAACCGCGAACCGTCCTTCACCGCCTTGCGGATGCCGAGTGGAATCGAGATCAGATAGGTCAGCAGCGTCATCCAGATGCCGAGCGACATCGAGACCGGCAGCTTCTCCTTGATCAGCTGCAACACGCTGACGCTGCGGAAATAGCTATTGCCGAAATCGAACCGCGCGAAATTCCACACCATCAGCGCGAACCGCTCCGGCGCCGGCTTGTCGAAGCCGAACTGCACTTCGAGCTTCTTGATGAAGTCGGGATCGAGGCCCTGCGCGCCGCGGTATTTGGAGTTGACGGCGCCGGACGCTGCGGCGCCCTGGCCGCGCTGCGCACCGAAATCGCCGCCGCCGCCCGACACCCGCGAGGTGCCGCCGGTGTCGGCGCCGTTGATCTGCGCGATGACGCGCTCGACCGGGCCGCCGGGCGCAAATTGCACCACCACGAAGGAGACGAACAGGATGCCGAGCAACGTCGGCAGCATCAGCAGGACGCGTCGGGCGATATAGGCGCTCATCGGCTACTTCGCCTGTTCGAGCTTGGCGGCCTTGGCCGCATCATACCACCAATTGTCGGGCGCACCGACGCCCTGGGTATATTTGGCGAGCTTCTCGGTATGACCGAACTGGTCCCAATAGGCGATCGGATGCGTGTTGCGGTACCATTGCGGCACCCAGTAACGGCCGGCCCGGAAGACGCGGTCGAAGGCGCGGCAGGCGATCGTCAGCTCCTGGCGGCTGTTGGCGCCGATGATCTTCTCGATCAGCGCGTCGATCGCGGGATTGGCGATGCCCGCGAGATTGTAGGAGCCCTTGGTCTTCGCCGCCTGCGAGGAGAAGAACGGCCGCATGCTGTCGCCCGGCGTCGCCGAGAAGCTGAAGCGCTGCATGGTCATGTCGAAATCGAAATCCTCGACACGGGCGCGGTACTGCACCGCGTCGACCAGCCGGAACGTCGCGTCGATGCCGAGCGTTCCGAGATTCTTGATGTAGGGGCCATGATGCGGCTGCAACGAGGGCTCATCGACCAGGAATTCGATGGTGAACGGCTCTCCGTTCGGCAGCTCGCGCTTGCCATCCTTGATGGGATAGCCGGCCTCGCTGAGCAGTTGCACCGCCTTGCGCAACAGCGCGCGATCCTGGCCGGAGCCATCCGACATCGGCGGCACGAAGGGCAGACCGAACACCTCGTCGGGGACCTGGCCGCGAAACGGCTCGAGCAGCACGAGCTCTTCGCGTGACGGCGGCCCCTCCGCCACCATGTCCGAATTCTGGAACGGCGACACCGTTCGCGCATAGGCATCGTACATGATGGTCTTGTTGGTCCATTCGAAGTCGAAGGCGTTGATCAACGCCTCGCGCACCCGCGGCTCCTTGAACTTGTCGCGGCGCATGTTGATGAACCAGCCCTGCGCGCCGGACGGCGTGTCGTCGGGCAGGGTCTCGCGCTTGACGCGGCCATCCTTCACCGCGGGGAAATCGTAGCGCGTCGCCCAGACCCGGGCGGTGAACTCCTCGCGGAACAGATAGCTCTTCGAGGTGAAGCCCTCGAAAGCCACGTCGCGGTCGCGATAGAACTCATAGCGCACGGTATCGAAATTGTAGCTGCCGCGACTGACCGGAAGGTCGGCGCCCCACCAGTCCTTGACACGGTCGAACTCGACGTAGCGGTTGACCTCGAACCGGCCGACCTTGTACGGCCCCGAGCCGAGCGGCGTATCGAGCGTCGATTCATCGAACGCGCGCGTCGCGTAGTAGGCCTTGGAGAAGATCGGCAGGCTCGCGACGAACAGCGGCACGTCGCGCGCACGATCCGGCGCGAAGGTCACGACCACCGTCGCATCATCGGGCGCCTCGGCCTTGACGAAGTCGCGCAGCTGCACCTGGATCAGCGGGTGCCCCTTTTCCTTCAGCGTCGCGAGCGAGAACACGACGTCGTGCGCGGTCAGCTTCGAACCATCGTGGAAACGCGCCTCGGGACGCATGGTGAAGCGATAGGTCAGCTTGTCCGGCGAGATCTGCACCGACTTCGCGGCAAGGCCGTACATCGCGTCGGGCTCGTCATTGGCGCGCGACATCAGCGTCGCGAACGTCATGTCCATGCCCTGCGCACCTTCGCCCTTCAGGATGTAGGCGTTCAGCGAGTTGAAGGTGTAGTAGGACTGATTGTTGCCGCGGACCGAGGGGATGAACGAGAACGCGCCTCCCTTCGGCGCTTTCACATTGACGTAGTCGAACTGCTGGAAATCCGCCGGGTATTTCAGGTCGCCGAACACCGACATGCCGTGCATTTCGGGTCCGTTGTCGGCTGCCGCCGGTGCGACACGCAATCCTGCAGCACTCAACGCACCGATGCCGAGACCGAGTGCGTGCCGACGGGAGAATAGCGCCATGCGCGAATCCTTCGATCTTATGAACGCTTGAGCTTGGCCGCCTTGTCGGCGTCGTACCACCAGAGATTCGGGAATCCCGAGACGCCGTATTTCGGCAGCGGGTCGGGACGGCTGAAGCGATCCCAATACACGTAGCGCTGCTTGTCGTAGTTGAAGTGTGGGACGCAATAGAAGTTCCAGAGCAACACCCGGTCCAGCGCCTTGGCGGCGGCGATCTGATCGGCGCGGCTGCCGGCGAAGATGATGCGCTCGATGATGGCATCGACCGCCGGATTCTTGATGCCGGGGAGATTGTTCGAGCCTGGCCGATCGGCCGCCTGCGAGCTGAAATTGTCACGCTGCTCGTTGCCGGGCGAGATCGACTGCGGCCATACCTGGGTGACCATCTCGAAATCGAAATCGCGCACCCGGTTCTGGTACTGCACGGTGTCGACGGCGCGCAGATTGACGGTGATGCCGAGACGCTCCAGGCTCGGCTTGTAGAACAGCGCGATGCGCTCCATGCCGGAATCGCCGCTGATGCCGAGGATCTCGACCGTGAACGGCTGGCCGGAGGAATCGACCAGCTTGCGGTCGCGGATCTCGAAGCCGGCTTCCTTCAACAGCCGCGTCGCCTCGCGCAGGTTGGCGCGCACGTTTTCAGGCGTGCCTCCGACCGGATCCTTGTACGGCGTCGTGAAAACCTCCGGCGGCACCTTGTCGCGCACGGTCTCCAGGATCTCGAGTTCCTTGCCTTCCGGCAGGCCGGTCGCCATCAGATCGGGGATGCCGTCGAAATAGCTGGAATCGCGATGGTACTCGCCGGTCGACAGCACGCGATTCATCTCTTCGAAATCGAACGCGTAGTTGAAGGCGCGGCGCAGCCTGACATCGGTGAATTTCGGGCGCCTCAGGTTGAACACCCAGCCCTGCATCCGGCCCTGATTGCGGACGGTGAAGAGCTCCTTGAGCAACCGCTTCTCGCGCACCGGCGGCACGTCATAGGCCGACGCCCATTCCTTCGCGCTGCGCTCCCCGTACCAGTCGAACTGGTCGGCCTTCAGTGCCTCGCGCGCAACCGTGTCGTCGCGGAAATACTCGTAGCGCAACTCGTCGAAATTGTTCTGCCCCACCGCGATCGGGATATCCTTGCCCCAGTAATCCTTGACGCGCTCGAGCACCACGGATCGGCCGGCGACGAATTCCTTGATCTTGTAGGGACCGGAGCCGAGCGGCGGCTCCAGCGTGCTCGCGGTGACGTCGCGCTTGTTGCCCTGCGCGTCAGTACCCTCCCACCAGTGCCTGGGCAGGATGATGAGCTGGCCGGTGATCATCGGCAGCTCGCGGTTGCCCGGGCTGTCGAAGGTGAACTTGATGTCGCGATCGCCGACCTTCTCGGCCTTGGTGATGTGCCGATAATAGCCGCTGAACATCGGGCTATTGGCCTTCCACGCCTCGAACGAAAAGATCACGTCCTCGGGCGTGACCGGCTTGCCGTCGTGCCAGCGCGACCCCGGCCGCAGCCGGTAGGTCACGTAGGAGAAGTCATCTGGAAAGGTCGCGCCTTCGGCGAGTTCGCCATAATACGTGTCGGGCTCGTCGAGCGAAGCCTCCATCAGTGAGTCATAGATGCGGGCGACCGCGGCCGAAACCGTGCCCTTCAAGCCCGCAACCACGAGGTTGAAGCTGTCGTAAGTGCCGGGCTGGAACAACCGCACCACGCCGCCCTTGGGCGCATCCGGATTGACGTAGTCGTAGCGCTTGAAGTCGGCGGGGTATTTGATTTCGCCGTAGGTCGAGAGACCGTGCCGCCATTTCAGCCCGTTCGGGGCATCGTCGGCGAATGCCGGCGTGATCGCCGACAGGCTGGGGTTCAGTCCGAGCGCCGGCGCGATTGCCGCCAGTGCGCTGCCTTGAAGGAGGTGTCGTCGGGTGATCGCCAAATTCGGTCTTCCTGCTTGCAGCCCCGCCTAGATGGGACCCAATATAAGGCAACGGTTCGACAGATTACGTTGCTTTTTCCTCATGATAATTGCCCGGGAACAATACCGCTGCGGCGAAACGTCCCGATAACAAACCCGCGACAGCGGATTCCCCATGCGAAAACGGCCAGGCATTGCCTGGCCGTTTCGTTCGCGGGGTGGCGCGAAGCAAATCGTTACTTCGAGGCAGTTGGGATCGGAGCCGGGTGCTCCGAGTTCGAATTCAGGTAGGCGATGATGTCGGCGCGTTCGCTGTCCTTCGGAACACCGGCGAAGCCCATCGCGGTGCCCGGGATGAAGCCCTTCGGATTGGTCAGGAACTTGTTGAGGTCGTCGAAGGTCCAGGTGCCGCCCTTGCCCTTCATCGCGGCCGAGAAATTGAAGCCGCGGCCTTCACCCCTGGCCTCGTTGACGATGCCGTAGAGGTTCGGACCGACACGGTTGGGGCCGCCCTTTTCGAAGGTGTGGCAGGCGGCGCACTTCTTGGCGGCCGCGGCGCCCTTTTCGACCGAGGCGGTCTGCAACAGCTTTTCGATCGGCTCGGCCGGCGCCGCAGCAGCCTCGCCGCCGGCGCCATGGGACTCTTCCTTCACCGCGATCTCAAATCCCGGCTTCTCCGGCAGCTTCGCGGAAAACACCGATCCGGCGGCAAAGCTCATCACCAGGACGACGATGCAGGTGCCGAGAACCGCACCGAGGATTTTGTTGAGTTCGAAGGAGTCCATTTTCGGTCAGGCTCCGGGCCTTGAATGTCGACTTCAGGCCGGGAATACGGCCGCGGGGAAAGACCCGGGAATCGACCTTTCGTGCCTCCCCCCAGGCAGGGTTGAGATATCGGTTTGCCCGCGCTCTGGCAACCCGTATAAACGCGCCGAATTCAACCGCCTCCCCGGCAATTTCCGCAGCCCGGACGGGCCCCGACACGAATGACGCAATCCCGTACCTTGGTGCTGATTCCGGCCCGCATGGCCGCCACCCGACTGCCCGGCAAGCCGCTGCTCGATATCGCGGGCGCGCCGATGATCGTCCATGTGCTGCGGCGGGCCGAGGAGGCCGGGATCGGCCGGGTTGCGGTGGCCACCGACACGGCCGAGATCGCGGCCGCGGTGAAGGCCGCGGGCGGCGAGGTCGTGATGACCCGCGCCGACCATCCCTCCGGCTCGGACCGAATTCACGAGGCGATGACGATCCTCGACCCCGGCGGCAGCGCCGAAATCGTGGTCAATCTGCAAGGTGATTTCCCGACCATCACCCCGGACACGATCCGCAGCGTGATGCCGCCGCTGGCGGACTCCGCCGTCGATATCTCGACCCTGGCCTCGCAGATCCATACCGAGGAGGAGGATCAGGCCCCCAGCGTCGTTAAGGCGATCGGCTCCCCGATCGGTGCCAACCGCTTGCGCGCGCTGTATTTCACCCGTGCCACCGCCCCCCATGGCGACGGACCGCGCTATCATCATATCGGTCTGTACGCCTACCGCCGCGCCGCGCTGGAGCGATTCGTCACGCTGCCGCCCTCGCCGCTGGAGCAGCAGGAGAAGCTCGAACAGTTGCGCGCACTGGAGGCCGGGATGCGCATCGACGTCACCATCGTCGACACCGTCCCGCGCGGCGTCGACACCCCGGCCGATCTCGAAACCGCCCGCAGAATCCTTTCCAAAGCCTGAGCCGCATCTCTTTGTTGAGCATGATCTTTTCGGAAAACCGGTTTCCACTTTTCCGGATCATGCTCTAAAAAGCCACCCATGACCAAGAAACTGAAAATCGCGTTCCAGGGCGAGCCTGGCGCCAATTCCCATATCGCGATCGTCGAGGCCTATCCCGACGCCGAGCCGATGCCCTGCCCGACCTTCGAGGACGCGCTGGCCGCGATCGCCTCGGGCGAGGCCGATCTCGGCATGATCCCGATCGAGAATTCGGTTGCCGGCCGCGTCGCCGACATCCATCACCTGCTGCCGGCCTCGGGCCTGTTCATCGTCGGCGAATGGTTCTTGCCGATCCGCCACCAATTGATGGCGATCAAGGGCGTCAAGCTCGCCGACATCAAGAGCGTGGAGAGCCATGTCCAGGCGCTCGGCCAGTGCCGGCGCACCATCCGCAAGCTCGGCATCAAGCCTATCGTCGCCGGCGATACCGCCGGCAGCGCCCGCGATGTCTCCGAACGCGGCGACAAGAGCGTGGCCGCGATCGCCTCCCGCCTCGCCGCCGACATTTATGGCCTCGACATTCTCGCCGAGGATATCGAGGACGAGGCCCACAACACCACCCGCTTCGTGGTGCTGGCCCGCGAGGCCAAATGGGCCACGCAGGGCTCGGGGCCGCTGGTCACCAGCTTTGTGTTCCGGGTGCGTAACCTGCCCGCCGCGCTCTACAAGGCGATGGGCGGCTTCGCCACCAATGGCGTCAACATGACCAAGCTCGAAAGCTACATGGTCGACGGCAATTTCTTCGCCACGCAATTCTACGCCGATGTCGACGGTCACCCCGACGACCGCGGCCTCGCCTTTGCGCTCGAGGAATTGAAATTCTTCTCGCGCGAATTCCGCATCGTCGGCGTCTATCCAGGCCACCCTTTCCGCGCCACCTTCAGCGAAACGCAGGATTGAGTCGCACGCGCAATCTTTCCCAGCGTCGTCCCGGCGCAGGCCGGGACGACGCTCATGATGCGCCTTCCTTTTTCGCAAGCCCGAACGCTTCAGCCAGCAGGCCGTACGACTTCTTCCGCTCCGCGTGGTCGTAGACCGCGGTGATCACCATCAGTTCGTCCGCCTGGCTTGCAGCGACCAGCGGCTCCAGCTTCGTCATCACGGTGGCGGGGCTGCCGACGAACAGCCGCGCCCGGTTGCGCGCGATCGAGGCCCGCTCGGCGTCGGTGTAGGGATAGGCCTCCGCTTCCTCGACGCTCGGCAGCGGCAGATACTGGCCGCGATCGCGGCGCAGCCGGTTGAGATCCGCCGACAGCGCAAGCCGCTCGGCTTCCGCGTCGGTCTCCGCCGTGACGGCGGCAACCGCCAGGATCGCCTGCGGCGCCGCGCGCCAGCCCGACGGCTTGAAATGCGCGCGATAATTCGACATCGCCGCAACCGCGTCATGGGTGGCGAAATGATGCGCGAACGCAAAGCCCATCCCGACCTGGGCGGCGAGCTCGGCGGAATAATCGCTCGAGCCGAGCAGCCAGATCGGTGGCAGCGGCGAATCATCCGGCACCGCCACGACATTGTTGTAGGGATGGCCGGCCGGGAAATCGCGCGTCTCCCACAACGTCAATTCGTGCAGCCGCTCGAGGAAGTCGTCGCCCTCGCGGCGATCAAGCCGGCTGCGCAATGCGTAGGCGGTCGCGCCATCGGTACCCGGCGCCCGGCCGAGGCCGAGGTCGATGCGGCCCGGAAACAGCGCCTCCAGCATCTTGAACCGCTCGGCCACCACCAGCGGCGCATGGTTGGGCAGCATCACACCGCCGGAGCCGACCCGGATATGCTGCGTCACCGCCGCGATCTGGCCGATCATCAGATCGGGTGCCGGGCTCGCGACCGAGGCGAGGTTGTGGTGTTCGGCGAGCCAATACCTGACATAGCCGAGACCATCGACATGGCGCGCCAGATCGATGCTGTTGCGCAGTGCAGCGGCTGGCTTGGTGCCGGTGGTGACGACGGACAGATCGAGGACGGAGAGCGGGATCATGGCCGACAGCCTAGTGTGGCGTCATGAGGCGACAAAGACCCCCGGCGTGCAGAGCTGTCCCGCGAGGGAATGCCGGCACCGGTCACGGATATTGGGACAAAATACATCATTTCGTCCATAAGTCATCCTGCCCACGGACAGTTGCAATCCGCAACCGGATCAAGTATCATGAATTTAGTCGTTTTATATCAACAAATTATACTTGTATCCCACTAGACAAACCTTCTACCCACTAGCTGTCCCAGATCGCCGATTTTATCATCTACTCTTCCTAAAATGGGCAATTTCCCATATCCGATGGGCTGTTTGATCCGGCCCGTTTCGCTTATCTTGGGGCCTCCATATCCAGGCCAGCCATCTGCCTCGCGGAGCCGTTGCGTATCATGACCGAGACCGTTTCTCCCGTGCCGAATGGGCACCGTACGCCAAACGTTCCGAAAATCTCGTTCGAGTTCTTCCCGCCGAAGACCGAGGAGATGGAGCGCACGCTCTGGGACACGATCAATCGCCTGGCGCCGCTGACGCCGAATTTCGTCTCCGTCACCTATGGCGCCGGCGGCTCGACCCGCGAGCGCACGCATGCCACCATCGCCCGCATCCTGCGCGAGACCGATCTGCTGCCGGCCGCGCATCTGACCTGTGTCAGCAGTTCGCGGAGCGAGATCGACGAGATCGTCGACCGCTATCACGAGGTCGGCGTCCGCCACATCGTGGCCCTGCGCGGCGATCCGCCCGGCGGCATCGGTACGCCCTACTTCACCCATCCGGACGGCTACCAGAGTTCGGCCGAACTCGTCGCCGGCATCAAGAAACGCCACGCCGACATCGAGATCTCGGTGTCCGCCTATCCGGAGAAGCATCCTGAAGCCGCCGACTTCGACGCCGACATCGATACGCTGAAGGCCAAGGTCGATGCCGGCGCGACACGCGCGATCACCCAGGTGTTCTTCGACAACGACCTCTACCATCGCTATGTCGACAAGGTGCGGGCGCGCGGCATCGAGATTCCGATCGTGCCGGGCATCATGCCGATGCACAATTTCAAGCAGGCTCGCAATTTCGTCACCCGCGCCGGCACCAGCGTGCCGGGCTGGCTTGCCGAGAAGTTCGACGGCCTCGACCACGATGCCGAGACCCGTAAGCTGGTCGCGGCCACCGTTGCCGCCGGCCAGGTGCAGAAGCTGTTCAAGCGCGGCGTCGACACCTTCCACTTCTACACCATGAACCGCGCGGACCTGGTGTTCGCGGTCAGCCATCTGCTCGGCATTCGGCCGAATGGCGCACAGAAGGCTGCCTGATCCATGACCATTGCTGTCTCTGCCAAGCGTACCGCCTTGCTCGCGGCTGCCCGCGAACGGATCCTGGTGCTCGACGGCGCCATGGGCACGGTGATCCAGGGCCTGCTGTTCGACGAAGCCGCGTTTCGCGGCGAGCGCTTCAAGGATTTCCACCGCGACATCAAGGGCAACAACGACGTCCTGATCCTGACGCAAGCCAAGGCCATCGAGGACATCCACGCGGCGTATCTGCGCGCCGGCGCCGACATCGTCGCGACCAACACCTTCTCCTCGACCTCGATCGCGCAGGCCGACTACGACATGTCGGAGCTCGCCTATGAGCTGAACCTGCAAGGCGCCCGGCTCGCTCGCGCCGCGGCCGATCGCGTGTCGGCCGAAGACGGCAGGGAGCGCTTCGTCGCCGGCGCGCTCGGCCCGACCAACCGCACCGCCTCGATCTCGCCCGATGTCGCCAATCCCGGCTACCGCGCGGTGACCTTCGACGATTTGCGCAAGGCCTATCGTGAACAGGCCAGCGGCCTGCTCGATGGCGGCGCCGACATGCTGCTGGTCGAGACTATCTTCGACACGCTGAATGCCAAGGCGGCGCTCTACGCGATCGCCGAGCTGATGGAAGAGCGCGGCATCGACGTGCCGGTGATGATCTCCGGCACCATCACCGACAAATCCGGCCGCCTGCTCTCCGGGCAATTGCCGGAGGCGTTCTGGCATTCGGTGAAGCACGCCAGGCCGATCACGATCGGCTTCAACTGCGCGCTCGGCGCCGAGGATCTGCGCGGCCACATCGCCGACATCGGCCGCGTCGCCGACACCCTGGTTTGTGCCTACCCGAACGCCGGCCTGCCCAACGAGTTCGGCCAGTACGACGAGACGCCGGACTACATGGCGCGGCTGATCGGCGAATTCGCCGCTGCCGGCCTCGTCAACATCGTCGGCGGCTGCTGCGGCACCACGCCCGACCATATCGCGGCGATCGCCAGAGCCGTCGCCCCCCACAAGCCGCGCGTCGTGCCCGAGATCGAGCCGCGACTGCGGCTCTCCGGCCTCGAGCCGTTCACGCTGACCGACGCCATTCCGTTCGTGAACGTCGGCGAGCGTACCAACGTCACCGGCTCGGCGCGCTTCCGCAAGCTGATCACCGCGGGCGACTACACCGCGGCGCTTCAGGTGGCGCGCGACCAGGTCGAGAACGGCGCCCAGGTCATCGACGTCAACATGGACGAAGGCCTGCTCGATTCCGAGAAGGCGATGGTCGAGTTCCTCAACCTCGTCGCCTCCGAGCCGGACATCGCCCGCGTACCGGTCATGGTCGACTCCTCGAAATTCCACGTCATCGAGGCCGGCCTGAAGTGCATCCAGGGCAAGCCGATCGTGAACTCGATCTCGCTCAAGGAAGGCGAGGAGAAGTTCCTGCACGAGGCGACGGTGGCCAAGCGCCACGGCGCGGCCGTGGTGGTGATGGCGTTCGACGAGACCGGACAGGCCGATACGTTCAAGCGCAAGACCGAGATCTGCAAGCGCGCCTACGACATCCTGGTCGAGCGGCTCGACTTTCCGCCCGAGGACATCATCTTCGATCCGAACATCTTCGCGATCGCGACCGGCCTCGAGGAGCACAACAATTACGGCGTCGACTTCATCGAGGCGACGCGCTGGATCCGGCAGAACCTGCCGCACGCCCACATCTCGGGCGGCGTCTCCAACCTGTCGTTCTCGTTCCGCGGCAACGAACCGGTGCGCGAGGCGATGCACTCGGTGTTCCTGTACTATGCCATCAAGGCCGGCATGGACATGGGCATCGTCAATGCCGGGCAGATGATCGTCTATGACGACATCGATCCCGAGCTGCGTCAGGTCTGCGAGGACGTGATCCTCAACCGCGATCCCGGTGCCTCCGAGCGGCTGCTGGCGCTGGCGGAAAAATTCCGTGGCAAGGAGAAGCAGACCAAGGAGCAGGATCTCGCCTGGCGCGAATGGCCGGTCGAGAAGCGGCTCAGCCACGCGCTGGTGCACGGCATCACCGAGTACATCGAGGCCGATACCGAGGCCGCGCGGCAGAACGCGACGCGCCCGCTCGACGTGATCGAGGGGCCCTTGATGGCCGGCATGAACGTGGTCGGCGACCTGTTCGGCGACGGCAAGATGTTCCTGCCGCAGGTCGTGAAGTCGGCGCGCGTCATGAAACAGGCGGTGGCCTATCTGATGCCGTTCATGGAGGAGGAGAAGGCGCGCAACCGGGCCAACGGCGGCGCCGAGGGCCGCAACACGGCCGGCAAGATCGTGCTCGCCACCGTGAAGGGCGACGTCCACGACATCGGCAAGAACATCGTCGGCATCGTGCTCCAGTGCAACAATTTCGAGGTCATCGACCTCGGCGTGATGGTGCCCGCCAACAAGATCATCGAGACCGCCAAGGCCGAGGACGCCGACATCATCGGTCTGTCCGGCCTGATCACGCCCTCGCTCGACGAGATGAGCTTCCTCGCCGGTGAACTGGAGCGGCAGGGCATGAACGTGCCGCTTTTGATCGGCGGCGCCACCACGAGCCGCGTGCACACCGCCGTCAAGATCGACCCGAACTATCCGGGCGGCCCGGTCGTGCATGTCAATGACGCCAGCCGCGCGGTCGGCGTCGCCTCCTCGCTGCTGTCGACGGAGAAGAAGCAGGCCTATGCCGCCGAGGTTCGCGCCGAATACGCCAAGATTTCCGCGGCGCATTTCCGTGCCCAGGCCGACAAGAGGCGGCTGAAACTTCCCGACGCCCGCGCCAACAAGGTCACGATCGACTTCGCCGCGGCGCCGCCGAAGCAGCCGGCATTCCTCGGGCTGAAGAGCTTCGACGCCTATGATCTCGCCGAGCTCGCCGAATACATCGACTGGACGCCGTTCTTCCAGACCTGGGAGCTGGCTGGCCGCTTCCCGGCGATCCTCGACGATACCGTGGTCGGCGAAGTTGCACGCTCGCTTTATGCCGACGCCCGCAAGATGCTGGACCAGATCATCCAGGAGAAGTGGTTCACTGCCCGCGCCACCATCGGCTTCTGGCCGGCCAACGCCGTCGGCGACGACATCGCTGTTTATGCCGACGAGACCCGCACCAGGACGATCGCGACCCTGCACACGCTGCGTCAGCAACTCGAGAAGCGCGAGGGCCGGTTCAACGCCGCGCTGTCCGATTTCATCGCGCCAGTCGAGACCGGCGTGCCGGATTATATCGGCGGCTTCGTGGTCACGGCGGGGATCGGCGAGGACGCGGTCGCCGACCGTTTCAAGAACGCCAATGACGACTACTCGTCGATCCTGTGCAAGGCGCTGGCCGATCGCCTGGCGGAGGCCTTTGCCGAGCGCATGCATCAGCGCGTGCGCAAGGAGTTCTGGGCCTACGCGTCCGGCGAGGCCCTGTCGGCGGACGAACTGATCCTGGAGAAATACGACGGCATCCGTCCGGCGCCGGGTTATCCGGCGCAGCCCGACCACACCGAGAAGCAGACCTTATTCAAGCTGCTCGATGCCGAGAACACCGCTGGCGTGACGCTGACCGAGAGCTTTGCGATGTGGCCGGGCTCGTCGGTTTCCGGGCTCTACTTCAGCCATCCCGAAAGCTTCTATTTCGGCGTCGGCAAGATCGAGCGCGACCAGGTCGAGGACTATGCCGCCCGCAAGGCCATGACGGTCGCCGAGATCGAGCGCTGGCTGGCGCCGATCCTGAACTACATCCCATCGCAGGAAGCTGCCAAGGAGACCGTGATCGCACCGGCCGCGACGCCCGCCAATGACGAGACATCCAAGGAACTGGCCTCCAAGGAACTGGCCTCGCACCCGGCCGGCTGCACCTGCGGCGTGCATCTGGCGTGGCGGAAGAAGAAGGTGGGGGCGGGGTAGCTCTTTCCTCCCTTCTCCCCTTGTGGGAGAAGGTGTCGCGGACATTGTCCGCGACGGATGAGGGGTCTTTGTCCGCGGAGACAGGCCCTTCACCCGTCCGCGATGCCGCCGCATCGCGTCCCCCTCTCCCACAAGGGGAGAGGGAAGAAGAATGGAGCGCGTGCCCCATGCAGTTCTTCTCCTTCTGGCGATCGCTGGCGAGCTTTCGGGTACGGATCGCGCTCAACCTCAAGCAGGTGCCGACTGAGGCCGTGTTCGTCGACATCGATGCCGACGCGCATCGCGCCGATGCCTATCGCAAGATCAATCCGCAGATGGCGCTGCCGGCGCTGGTGACCGACGACGGCACGGTGCTGTTCCAGTCGCTGGCAATCATCGACTATCTCGACGAGACCTATCCCGATCCGCCGCTGCTGCCGGCCGATGCGCTCGGCCGCGCCCGGGTGCGCGGGCTGGCGCTGATCGTTGCCTGCGAGGGCCATCCGCTGCTGACGCCGCGGGTGCGCCGCTATCTCGACCGCGAGCTCGATCTGCGCGACAGCCAGCAGAATGCCTGGCGGCGGCACTGGACGGTGGAGACGCTGGCCGCGCTCGAAGGCCACCTCGCCGGCCACAAGGCGACCGGCCGGCTCTGCCACGGCGACACGCCGACCGTCGCCGACATCTGCCTGGTCGGCCACGTCACGGCGGCGATCAACCAGCAGATCAGCCTGTCGCCCTGGCCGACCGTGAAGCGCATCCACGAGGCCGCCGTGGCATTGCCGGCCTTCGCCAGGGCCCATCCTTCCGCCCAGCCGGACACGCCGGAGGCGATGCGGGCGAAATAATGGCGCTTTCCGGAACCTGAAGTTCCGTCAGGCGTTGGCGTTCGAGTGATCGCCCGGCCGCCGGCCATCATTGCGCTCATACCTGAAGGACTCTGATGCCGGAAACTGCAAGTCCGACGCCGCTTCTCGTCGTCTCCAACCATTTCGCCGGTCGACCTCGCACCTCTCTCCGCAGCGTCCTGAAAGCCGCCACAGCCGCGGATCACGCAGACCTCGACGCCACGCTCGGGACCATCGACCTCTCCACCCTCGCCGGCTATCGCCGTTTCCTCGAGATCAACGCCGCGGCGCTGCTGCCGCTGGAGCGTGCGCTGATCGCGGGCGGGGTTCGCAAGCTCGTCGCCGACTGGGATCGCCGCGCCCGCAGCCGCGCCATGCTGGCCGATCTCGCTGCGATCGGCGGCTCGGTCCAGCCACTTGATCCGCCCGCCATAGCCGATCGCCCTGCATTGCTCGGCACCCTGTATGTGCTGGAAGGCTCCCGCCTCGGCGCGGCGTACCTGCTGCGGCACGTCGACCGCACGGCCAATGCCCGCATTCGTGCCGCTACCGGCTTTCTTCGACATGGCACTGGCGAGCAGCTCTGGCCGAGCTTCCTCGCCTTGCTCGAGCGCCACGCTGCGGAGCTGACCGACGAGGATGACCTCATCGTACCCGCTCGCCGCGCCTTCGCCCTGTTCGCCACAGCCGCGAGCCAACCATGAAGCTGCAAGTCGACCTCACCAATTGCGACCGCGAGCCGATCCACATCCCCGGCAGCGTGCAGCCGTTCGGCTTCCTGATTGCACTGCAATCGGACTTCACGGTCTGCATGGCCTCGGACAATGTGGCGAGCTATCTCGGCCGCGAGCCTGGCCAGATCTTCCAGCGGCCGCTCGAGAGCATCTTCTCCGACGCCGCGATCGAGGCGATCCGAACCCGCGTCGACTATCTCACCGGCCCGGACGCCACCGAGCGCCTGTTCGGCGTGACGTTGCAGGACGGCGGAAGGCCGTTCGACGTCGCCATCCACTTCTCCGGCGCCTATCTCGTGATCGAGGCCGAACCGTCGGTGATCGAACCTGACGTGAACTCGGGCGAGCTGGTCCGCCTGATGCTCGGCCGGGTGCGCAAGACCCGTGGCATCACCGACCTGGCGCAGGAAGCCGCGCGCCAGGTCAAGGTCCTGACCGGCTTCGACCGCGTGATGGTGTATCGCTTCGCCGCCGACGGCTCCGGCGAGGTCATCGCCGAGGTCGCCAAGGCCGGTCTCGAAACCTTCCTCGGCCTGCACTACCCGGCCTCCGACATTCCGCAGCAGGCACGCGCGCTCTATACCCGCAACTGGCTGCGCATCATCGCCGACGTCAATGCGGCCCCGGTGTCGCTGCTGTCGACGGCGACTCACAGCGCGGGCCTGCTTGATCTCTCGATGAGCACGCTGCGCTCGGTGTCGCCGATCCATATCGAATATCTACAGAACATGGGCGTCGGCGCCTCGATGTCGGTCTCGATCCTGCGCGACGGCAAGCTGTGGGGGCTGTTCGCCTGTCACCATTACTCCGCGCACCACATCTCGTTCGAGCGTCGCACCGCGGCGGAGTTGTTCGGCCAGATGTTCTCCTGGATCCTGGAGACCCGCGAGCGCGAGGCGACCATTGCCTACGAGACGCGCGCCCAGCAGATCCAGGAACGGCTGATCGAGGCCGCCGCGACCCATGAGCACAGCCAGCGCGCAATCTTCGATTTCGTCGACGACTATCGCAAGATGATCGAATGCGACGGCATCGCGATCTGGTCCAATGGCGAGATCAAGCTGTCCGGCCAGACGCCGACGGAGGCCGAGGTCAAAGATCTGGTCGGCTTCATCAACCGGACCTCGCCAGGCCGCATCACCGCGAGCGCGGAGATCGCCAAGGTCTATGCCGCCGGCGGCGCCTTCCGCGACCGCGCCGCGGGCTTTCTCGCGGTGCCGATCTCGCGAGTGCCGCGCGACTGCCTGATCTTCTTCCGCCGCGAGGTGACCCAATCGGTCAACTGGGGCGGCGCGCCCGAGAAGGTCTACACCACGGGTCCGCACGGTCCGCGGCTGACGCCGCGCAAGAGCTTCGAGCTGTGGCAGGAGGTGGTGCATGGCCAATCCAAGCCCTGGACGCAGGCCGACCTGCATATCGCCGAGAGCCTGCGGATCACCCTTCTGGAGGTGATCCTGCAACTCGCCGACCTCGCCGCGCGCGAGCGCAAGGGCGCGCAGGAGCGGCAGGAGCTGATGATCGCCGAGCTCAATCATCGCGTTCGCAACATCCTTGGACTGGTGCGCGGCCTCGTCGCCCAGAGCAAGGACACCGCGACCAGCGTCGAGGAGTTCTCCGGCGTTCTCGGCGGCCGGATCCAGGCACTGGCCCGCGCCCATGACCAGATCACCAGCCTGAACTGGGCGCCGGTCGCGCTGAAGACGCTGGTGGAGTCGGAGGCCGGCGCGTATCTCGGCTCCCGGGCCGGACGCATCCAGATGGGCGGCCCGGACGTCGCGCTCGATCCCAAGGCGTTCGCGACGCTCGCGCTCGTGGTCCACGAAATGATGACGAACTCGGCGAAATACGGCGCGCTGGCCGACTCCACCGGGCAGGTCGAGATCGTCTGGAAGCTCGACCGCAATTCGAGCCTCGTCATCGACTGGAAGGAGAGCGGCGGGCCGCCGGTACAGCCGCCCTCGCGGCGCGGCTTCGGCACCACGATCATCGAACGTTCGATCCCGTTCGACCTCAAGGGCGACGCCGAGCTGCGTTTCGACCTGCTCGGCGTGCAGGCGAAATTCACGATCCCGGCGAATTTTGTGGAACTGATGTCGATGTCCGGTATCGCAACCAAGCTCGAATCCGAAGCCGATGCCGCGCAACGCATTTCCGGAACGGCGCTGATCGTCGAGGACAATCTGATCATCGCCATGGGTGCGGAGGTAATCCTGCTCGAACTCGGCGCGCGCCATGTCGAGACGGCCGCCTCGGTGTCGCAGGCGCTCGCCGCAATCGAGCGCAGCACACCGGGCTTCGCGCTGCTCGACCTCAACCTCGGCTCGGAGAACTCGATCCCCGTCGCGACCAGGCTGTCGGAGTTGAAGGTGCCTTTCGTGTTCGCCACCGGCTACGGCGAACGCGCCCCGATCCCGGCCGAACTGGAATCAGCGCCGGTGGTGCAGAAACCGTACACCCGCGACGTGGTGGAAGCAGCGCTAGCCAAGCTGCGGGATGCAGCGGGAGCCTAGATATCCTCTCCTGGCCATCCCGGCGACGGCTGTCGTGCCCATACCCCTCGGTCGGATCTGACGGAGCGGATCAAGCATCCGCATCGGATTAATGGCATGACCGGCTAGGCGACGATCCCGTGCAGCCCCAACCAGCCGGTGTAGAGACCGACCAGCACGATCAGCGCGGCCGATACGTAGGGCGCGCGCTGGGCGAAGCTGCTGAAGCCGCTCCAATGACGTTCGACATGACGAAGGCTCAGCGCGGCCGCAACGCCGGCTGAGACCATGGTGATCGCAAGGCCGATGCCGAAGCAGAGCACCAGCACGAAGCCGAGGCTGAACTGCTTGAGCTGGAGGCAAAGCAACAACACCGTGATCGCCGCCGGACACGGGATCAGGCCGCCGGTCAGGCCGAACAGGATGATCTGCCAGGTCGTGACCGTGCGCCCGGCAAAGCGCTTGCGGATGTCGGCGGCGTGCGCGCGCGCATGCGCATCGTCGGCATCGCCGAGATCCATGTGGTCATGCTCTTCGAACAGGATTTCCACACTGTCCGCCCGCACCGACACGCGCGCCTTGAAGGCATGCGGCTCCGGAATTTCAACGATGCTCTCCAGATAGCCGTTCTGCTCGGCGAAGCGGAAATATTGCTCGCTGCCGTCGGAGCGGATCGTGACGACTTCAACCTCGCCGGCGCCCGGCAGCGCGCCGGCGTCGCTCCGCAACCGCCAGCGCGGCGGCACGCCGTCCTCGAACATTTCGAGCGTCAACGGCTGCCCGGCCAGCACCAGCTGGCGCGTTTCGTCGTGATGATGATCGTGGTCATGGTGATGATCGTGTTCGGAATGCTGCTCGCGCCAGGTGCGCCAGGCCATCCAGGCCGCGATCGTGATGATGATCACCGCCGACACCAGTTGCAGCCAGGCTTCGCTGCGTTCACCGGACCATTGCTGGCCGAAATGCAGACCCGCGAGTGCGATGATCCAGACGATTGCCGTGTGCGAGATCGTCGCCGACAGGCCGAGCAGCACCGCCTGCAACACCGTGCCGCGGATCGCGACGATGAACGCCGCCATCATCGTCTTGGAGTGGCCGGGCTCGAGACCATGCAGTGCGCCGAGCAGGATCGCGCTTGGGATGAACAGCCATGCATGGGCGCTGCCCTGCTGGAGCAGCTGAGACAGATCGGCCATGTGCTTCACTTCCGGGCGAGCGCTACTTCAAATAGGTGCGAACGACGTCGATCAGGTCAGCGGCGCCCTGGGCTTTCTCGGGGTCCTTTTCCCGGGAGGGATCCACGACGTGATGGCGGATGTGATCCTCGAGCAATTCCGCAGTCAGTCCGTTGATGGCGCCGCGAACCGACGCCACCAGCATCAACACGTCGGCACAGCCGATCTCGGCCTCCAGCGCCCGCTCAACGGCCTCTAGCTGACCCTTGATGCGGCGAACGCGGCCGACGAGCTTGGACTTGTGCTTGATCGTGTGTGACATGATTGTAGTATAGGGGGGTACCCTATTTTCGGTCAAGCCTTGCGATACGCGGCTCCTGCGCCCCATGATGGCCATACGCCCCACCTCGCTCACCCGTCACGCCGGCTTTCGCAACTGGCCTGCCCCGGCCTGATGCATGGAACCGGCCAGCGGGCCTCGCTATTGTCGTGCGCCGCAGCCCGCGAAAACCCGTACGGAGCCCCACCAGGTGCTAAAGCTCTACAGGTCGGCGACCGATGACTGGCAGAGCATCGGCGCCGAATTGCCGTCCGAGATTATCTGGATCGATTTGCTTACTCCCTCGGAGGAGGAAAAGCGGTTCGTCGAGCGCGTGCTCGGCATCCGCGTCCCCACCGAGAGCTCGTTGGGCCAGATCGAGGCTTCCAGCCGCCTCATCAGCGACCACGACCGGCTTTATCTGAGCTCGCCGGCGGTGCGGCTCGACGCCAACAACGAGGCCGAGATCACCAATATCGGCTTCATCATCGGCCCGCGCGTGCTGGTCACGGTGCGGTTCGCGGCGTTGAGCACGTTCGACGATGTCATGAAGCGGATCGACACCGACAAGAGCCTGCAAAACGGCATGTGCGTGTTCACCGCGCTGCTGGAAGCCATGGTCGATCGCGGCGCCGACGTGCTGGAGCACCTCGGCGCCAAGACCGATCAACTGTCGCGGGGCGTCTTCAAGGGTGGCCTGGTGCGCACCAAGCGCCCGGTGCGCTCCAGCCGCAGGCTACGTGAAGCGCTCGAGAATATCGGCGAACTGGCCGATCGCCTGGCGAAGGCGCGCGACGTGCTGCTCGGCGTCGGCCGGGTCGCGTCGTTCGCCGACGACGTCGGCAATGAATGGATCACGTCCGCATCGAAGCGGCGGCTCGAGGCGGTTTCGCGCGATGTCGCCTCGCTCGGCGACTACGAGACGAGGCTGTCCGACAAGATTCAGCTGCTGCTCGACGCCGTGCTCGGCTTCATCAACATCCAGCAGAACGACCTGTTCAAGATCCTGACTATCGTGTCGGTGGTCGGCGTGCCCCCGACCATCCTGGTCGGCGTCTGGGGCATGAACTTCAAGGACATGCCGGAATTGGGCTGGGCATTTGGCTATCCGCTGGCCTGCGCGGTGATCGTCGCCAGCGGCCT
Organism: Bradyrhizobium sp. SK17; assembly: GCF_002831585.1. Lineage (GTDB taxonomy): Bacteria > Pseudomonadota > Alphaproteobacteria > Rhizobiales > Xanthobacteraceae > Bradyrhizobium. The sequence goes on from NZ_CP025113.1 coordinate 510,547, forward strand.
GCTACCATTGTTCTGGTTCAAGCGGCGCGGCTGGTTCGATTGAGAGCCGGCGCGGAGTTTGAACCACCGCCGTGTTGTCGGCGTTGAGAAAGTGGCTGCGGCTGCCTAGATCAGAAGTAGCCGTGGTCCCGCCGCACCGTCATCACTGCACCGCTTCACCGAAGAGTTTGTCTCATGCGCCCTCACATCATCTGCCACATGGGCACGTCGATCGACGGCCGGCTTCATCCCAGCCGCTTCACCAAGCCTGCCGCCGGCATCGCGGCCGACGTGCTGCGTGCCCATTACGAGAAGATCCACGACGGCTTCAATGCCGACGGATGGATCATCGGTCGCGTCACCATGAACGAGATGGCCAAGGGCACCGAACGGCAGATCAAGAACCCGCCGAAGCTGCCGCGCGAACCGCATCTCGGCAACCGCGACGGCCGCAAGCTCGCGGTTGGCATCGATCCATCGGGCCGCGTGCATTTCGGCAAGGACAATGTCGGCGGCGATCACGCGGTCGCGGTGCTCGGCGAACAGGTCTCCGACGCCCATCTCGCCGAACTGCGCGAGGACGGCGCGTCCTACGTCTTCGCCGGCGCCAAAGGTGACGATCTGGCGGGTGCGATGGCGCAGCTTGCCGCCCTGTTCGGTGCGAAGACGCTGCTGCTCGAGGGCGGCGGCGGCATCAACGGCGCATTTCTCAAGCACGGGCTGATCGACGAATTCAGCACGTTGATCTTTCCGGCGGTCGATGGCGTCGCCGGATCGCAATGCATCGTCGACTATCACGGCCCGGACGGCGATCGTCCCGGGGCCGGCCAGTCGCTCCGCCTCACGCACTGCGAGACGCTGGAAGGCGGCATGGTCTGGCTGCGCCATGCGGTGGAGCGCGCCCCGGGCTGAGCCCCAGCGAATCCCGGCTTCCAGGCAGGCTGAGACGATCGCAGCAACCGAGATATCGCCGCGGAACATGGCCCCGTGGCTCTGGACTTGCTAAACAGTCATCCGTGGACGTCAGCTGAGGGGACGTGCGGATGAGAAAGTGGCGGCTGGAGCTTTGGTCCGAGCCCGGCAGCAACGGCGAATACCGCTGCCCGGTCTGCGAGACTGCGCTCGAGGTCTTCGATGGATCGATGCTGATCGCTTACCGGCTGACGGTTCAGCCGGAACGCCGCCTCCGGCCACCAGCGGGGCCACCCGGCCGCGTAACACGAGTGACCCCGCCCTAGCCGCGCTGGTGGTCCGACCCGCAGGCTAAGCAGATGACGATCTGACCAACGCCGCATTGCAATTTCATGACAACGCGCGAGCTGTCCCCGACATTCAGCCCGTGATCGAAAATTCATGAAACGTCGGATAGCGTGCGCCTCCGCTCGCTGCGGAGGGCGCAGCAGGCCTTGCAACAACCCGCTCCCGCAACCCGGCGCGCGGATTCGTCCGGCATCAACTCCCGGATCAATCGGGTTCGACCTGGAATCCATTCCGACATGCAGCGACGAAGAACGCGACGCCGCGCGCGACATGTGCGTCGATCTCCGGGTCGAGCGCCTTCAGATCCACCTCAAACAGCGCCCGCAGCAGCATCGGCACTGCGATGATGTCGAGGAACAGGCGCGCGGTGGTCGGCAGTTGCTTTGGCGAGAAGGCCGGCAGCCTGCCGAGTTCGTCGGACTGCGTCAGGTCGTGCAAGAGGTGCACGCCGAGCTCGGTGCTGAGTGCGCGCGCCCTGCGGTTGACGGTGGCGGCGAGATCGGGGAAGCGGTGCGCCTCGGCGATGGCAAGCCGCATCAGGCCGATCCGGTCGGCGTCGAACCCCCAATGCAGCAGGGTCGAGGCAACGCTGGTGAGGCGCTCCTCCACCGTCGCGCCGACCGGCGCATCCGCCTTGAACTCAGCGATGCGGGACAGGATGTCCCGTGTCACCACCTCGGTGAACAGCGCGCGCTTGTCGCGGAAGCGCGCATAGATCGTGCGCTTGCCAGAGCGCGCGACTTCGGCGATCTCGTCGATGCTCGCGCCTTCGAAGCCGCGCTGGAGAAAGACCCGGCGGGCGGCATCGAAGATGCGGGCGTCGACCTCGCCGGCCAATTCCTTCGGTGGCCGGCCGGCGCGCACCTCGACTGGCTTTGCCTTCGGTGTCCGCGGCTTCCTCAAGGTACTAGTTGTCATTGCCTTCCCCCGGGTTCCATTGGCCGGTCGTACCGGTAACGCCCGGTAATATAGTCCTATCACATCTAGTTGTAAATAGAACGGTACAGTTCCGTTCCTATTGACGCTGCGCTGCGGCGAGACTATTTGTCGCGGATAAACGGAACGGTCTCGTTCCCTTTTGCGCAGGCCTTGCAGACCTCGCTTATCAGCCAGGAGCAGCCATCATGTTCGAAGACACTGTTTTGGAGCGCGACCAACCGGGGCACGAAGCCATCGAGGGCGCGCCCTCGGTTCCCGCCTCCCATGAGCCCAACACCAGGTCCGACCGGCCGGAGACCACCGCAAAGGCGCCGGCGCAGGAGCGCCCGGCCAATAGGCAGCCGACGCCGCCGGCAGCTCTTCAGGAAGACCCCGACAAGGCGCCGCGTGGCTTCCTGCGCCGCCGCCCGGTGGTCTCGGCGATCGGCGCCGTGCTGCTCGCCGCCACGCTCGGCGGCGGGTACCTTTATATGGACTACGCCGAGCATTTCGAATCCACCGACGACGCCTTCATCGCGGCGCGGCAATCGGCGCTCGCCCCGAAGGTCTCCGGCTACATCACCGCGGTTCCCGTCACCGACAACCAGCACGTCAAGGCCGGCGACGTGATCGCCCGGCTCGATGACCGCGATTACCAGGTCGCACTGGCGCAGGCCGAGGCCCAGGTCGCCGCCGCCCGGGCCAGCATCGAGAATGTCGACGCGCAACTCGACGTGCAGCAGGCGCAGATCGCGGCCAATCAGGCCCAGGTGGACCAGACGCAGGCCGCGCTGACATTCGCCCAGCAGCAGGCGACGCGCTACCAGCATCTCGAGCAGACCGGCTACGGCACGGTGCAGAATTCCGAGCAGTACACGTCGCAACTGCATCAGCAGCAGTCCGCGCTGCTGAGCTCGCAGGCGCAGCTGAATTTGGCGCAGCGCCAGGTGGAATCGCTGAAAGCGCAGCGCAAGAGCGCGGTCGCCAACCTCGCCCAAGCCGAAGCGCAGCGCGACCAGGCCAAGCTCAACCTGTCCTATACGACGGTGACCGCCGCGCAGCCCGGCCGCGTCGTCAACCTCTCGGCCGCGGTCGGCCAACTCGCGCAGGCCGGCACCAACCTGACGATGTTCGTGCCCGACCAGACCTGGGTCACCGCGAACTTCAAGGAGATCCAGCTCGACAAGATGCGCCCCGGCGAGAAGGTGACGATGCGGATCGACGCCTATCCCGGCCGTACCATCAACGGCCATGTCGAGAGCGTGCAGCCCGGCTCCGGCACCGCGTTCTCGCTGCTGCCGGCGCAGAACGCCACCGGCAACTACGTCAAGATCGTGCAGCGCGTGCCGGTGAAGATCGTGATGGACAACCCGCCGACCGACGTCGCGCTCGGCCCGGGCATGTCGGTGGTGCCCACCGTGCGGATCAATCCCGCGCCGTCGCTGATCGAGCGTCTTGGCAGACTGTGATCGCAGGAGGCTGTCATGAGTGCAGCAGCAATCGATGCCCAAAGCTTCCCGGCGCCGCGCGTCACCGTCAATCCCTGGCTGATCGCCATCGTGGTCGCGCTGGCGAGCTTCATGGAGGTGCTCGACACCACCATCGCCAACGTCGCGCTGCCCTATATCGCCGGCGGCATGGGCGTCAGCGAGGATGAAGCCTCCTGGGTGGTGACGAGCTACCTGGTCTCCAACGCCATCATCCTCACCGCCTCCAGCTTCCTCGCCAAGATGCTGGGGCGGAAGACGTTCTTCCTGATCTGCCTCGGCATCTTCACGGTAAGCTCGATCCTGTGCGGCTTCGCGCCGAACCTCAACGCGCTGCTGCTGTTCCGGATCCTGCAAGGCCTCGGCGGCGGCGGCATGGTTCCGGTGGCGCAGTCGATCCTCGCCGACGCATTTCCGCCGTCCAAGCGCGGCCAGGCATTTGCGGTGTTCGGCATCGCCGTCGTGGTGGCGCCGGTGGTCGGGCCGACGCTCGGCGGCTGGCTGTCAGATAACCTGTCCTGGCACTGGTGCTTCCTGATCAACGCCCCGGTCGGCCTGTTCGCGATCGCCCTGATCGCGGCGGTGCTGCAGGAGCCAGCAAAGCCCAAGGACAAGAAGCAGGACAATTCGTTCGATTTCATCGGCTTCGCCCTGGTCGCGACCTTCCTCGGCGCGCTCGAGGTGACGCTGGACCGTGGCCTGGAGGATGACTGGTTCGGATCGTCCTTCATCGTCATGTCAACGGCGGTCTGCGCCGTCGCATTCGTGCTGATGATCCCGTGGGAGATGACCCGCCGCAATCCGATGATCGATTTGCGGATGGTCGCGAGCCGGCAATTCGGCGCGAGCTTCCTCGTGATGCTGGCGACCGGCGCGATCCTGCTCGCAACCACCCAGTTCCTGCCGCAGCTGGTGCAGCAGGATTTCGGCTACACCGCGACCTGGGCCGGCCTCGTGCTGTCGCCCGGCGGCGTGGTGACGATGGCGATGATGTTCGTGGTCGGCCGGCTCGCTGCCAAGGTGCAGCCGAAATATCTGATCATCCTCGGCGCGCTGGTCATCGCGGCCTCGATGTACAGCATGACCAATGTCTATGGCGATCTCGGCTTCTGGTACATGGCGCGCTCGCGAATGCTGATCGGCGTCGGCCTGCCGCTGATCTTCATTCCGATCATGGCGGCGTCATACGACGGCATCCCGGCCGGCAAGACCGACCAGGCTTCGGCACTGATCAACGCGGCGCGCAACACCGGCGGCTCGATCGGCGTCTCGCTGGTCTCCAACGTGCTGACGCATCGCGAGCAGTTCCACCAGAGCCGGCTGGTCGAGCAGCTGACGCCGTCGAGCCCGCAGTACCAGGACACGCTGCACCGGATGACCGACTTCTTCGTCGCCCAGGGCAATTCGCTGTTGCAGGCGCAACAGCAGGCGGTGCAGTGGATCGGCCAGCAGGTGCAGACCCAGGCCTCGTTCCTGTCCTACATGGATGCGTTCTGGGTCTTGATGCTGATCGCGCTGTCGGCGATCCCGCTGGCACTGACCTTGCGCAACATCAAGCTCGGCGGCGCCGCGCCTGCGGCGCATTGAGCATCGTCGGCTGATCAAACGAGCGCGGCGCCTCCCCTGGTGACGCGTTCCCTTTAGAGGTGACGGTTGACGCCGCGGATGTTGGCGCGACGCGCAATGAATTGCTTCATCAGCGGCAGAAAGAATGCCTTGCTGAACCGCCCCAACGGCGGCATCGGCTCGAGATAGAATGACTGATCGACGACATCCTGATTGTATTCATCCAGAATGATCCAGAGACGAAGCGCGGCTTCGAGCCCCGCACGGCGCTTCTCGATCTCGGGAATCTCCACCGCGAAGCGATCGGGTGCTGGCGGCTGACTGGTGATTGGAAAGAGCACCAACACGTCGCCGCGCTTTGCGCGAGCGATCCTTACGCCGACCGCGGTCGGGCGAGATTTGCGGCCTTCGGTCTCGCCACGTTCAGCCTCGCGGACCCACAAATAGCGAAATCGGATCACGCAGCCAGTGCGAAGGTCGTCGAGACTCACGTCTCCTCGCCGTCTTGTTCATAGGCGCTGATTGCTTCCTTGAGGCCCTCGAACACATCGTCGGGCATGGTCTCGAGCCGACCGGCTTTCCGCGTGTCGGCTCTGCTGACGAGACGGCGGTAGTCTTCGATGCTCAACAGCACCAGGCGCGGCTTGTTCCGCTGGGTGATGGTCACCGGCCGCCGAAGCGCTTCGGCGATGATGTCCCCGACTTCCGCGAAAGGTCACTGGTCGAGTACTCGGTCATGCTCGGCTCCAGAATTGCTGTAAAATACAGCAACTACGTAATTGCTGCAAGACTGAGTCTCAAGCACCCCTGCGCCGCTGGCCGCGCCACCACAGGCCGAAGGCGATCGTGACCGCGGCGGCCAGCGAGAACCAGGTGATGGCGTATTGCATGTGGTCGTCCTTGAGGTGGACCTTCAGAGGTCCCGGCTTCGGCGTCCCGCTGTCGGGCACCGGCGCCGCAAGATCGATATAGAACGGCGCGACCTCGCCCCAGCCGAGCACCTGCGCCATGGCGCGATGGTCGCGCACGAACCACAGCCGCTTCGATGCATCTTCCTTCGGCGTCAGCCGGCCCGGCGGCTCGGGATAACGGATATAGCCGGTGAGTTCGACCGGCGCGCCGGTGACGAGGCGGCCGGTGACGCGATCCTCGAAGGCACGGTCCTGCATCGTGTTCTGGACGAAGCCGGTGTTGATCACGACAGTCTCGCCGCTGGCGAGCTTCGCCGGCAGGAACGCCCAGGTGCCGGGGCCCGAAATGTCGTCGCGCACGCCGGAGCCGGAGCTGAACACCATCGCATCGGGCAGCTTGGCGTAGGTCGCGGTCAGGGTGACGCGGCGGAATTCATCCTTCGCCGAGGTCAGCGTCGGCCATGCCGAGGGTGGCGGCAGCGCCTCGGTCGGCGCGGCGAGCCGAGCGTCGAGCGCCGCGATCAGCGCATGCTTCTCGACGCGGCGCTGCAACTGCCAGACGCCGAGGGCGATGAACACCGCGATCAGGATCAACGTGAACAGGCCGAAGCCGGCCGCGCTCGGCCGACGGGTCGTGGTGGTCTCATTCATTTCGGGTCGCGCTCGATCAGTTGGCCTTCGGCGGCCTTGTGGTGGAATTGCAGCGCGATCAAAAGCGCCTTCATCGAACGCAGCGGCAGGATCGTGGTCACCACGATCAACGGCAGCCACAGCGCGGCATGTACCCAGAACGGCGGCTGGTACTTCACCTCGACGATCAGCGCCGCCGCAACCACGATGGCGCCGGCCAGCATGATGACGAAGATCGCCGGCCCGTCGCCGGCATCGATGAAGGCGAAGTCGAGGCCGCAGGACTCGCAACGCGGCGCCAGCGTCAGGAAGCCGGCATAGAGCTTGCCCTTGCCGCAGCGCGGGCAGCGGCAGGCGATGCCGCGCAAGGCGCTGTCGGTCACGGTGGGCGGGGTGTCGGTCATCGGTCTCTTCAAAAGCAAAGGGGCGGCCATCGGGCCGCCCCCTCTTAGCACGTCGGCCTCAGATTAGTGTGCGCCGTGCGCCATTGCCTCGGCGCCGTGGCCCCAGACGTAGATGCAGATGAACAGGAACAGCCACACCACGTCGACGAAGTGCCAGTACCAGGCGGCGAACTCGAAACCGAGGTGCTGCTTCGGCGTGAAATGGCCGGCATAGGCGCGGATCAGGCAGACCAGCAGGAAGATGGTGCCGACCAGCACGTGGAAGCCGTGGAACCCGGTCGCCATGAAGAAGGTCGCGCCATAGACGTTGCCGCCGAACGAGAATGTCGCATGGGCGTACTCATAGGCCTGCACGCAAGTGAAGCAGGCGCCGAGGATCACGGTGAGGATCAGGCCCTGCTTGAGGCCCTGGCGGTCGTTCTCCAGCAGCGCGTGGTGCGCCCAGGTGACGGTGGTGCCCGAGGTCAGGAGCAGCAGCGTATTGAGCAGCGGCAGATGCCAGGGATCGAAGGTCTCGATGCCCTTCGGCGGCCAGGTGCCGGGGACCGAGCAGGCGCCCATCGCCGTGCCGGGGCCGCAGCCGAACACCGCGTCGCGGGTGGCGTGCACCGCATCGGCCGGGAACAGCGCCGAGTTGAAGAAGGCCCAGAACCAGGCGACGAAGAACATCACTTCGGAGGCGATGAACAGGATCATGCCGTAGCGGTGGCTGATCTGCACCACGCGGGTGTGGTCGCCCTTGTACTGGGCTTCCTTGATCACGTCGCCCCACCAGCCTGCCATGGTGTAGAGCACGCCGATGGTGCCGAGGCCGAACACGATCGGCGCGGCGGAGTACATGTGGTGCATCCAGCCGATCGCGCCGAACGCCATGACGAAGGCCGAGATCGAGCCGACCACCGGCCACGGGCTCGGGTCGACGAGATGATAGTCGTGATGCTTGACTTGCGCCTCAGCCATTGCCGTCTCTCCATTCGCGTGCCGCAAGGCACGTCTTAATCTTGAAATTCCAAAACTAGCCGCCGCCCTTGCGCTGCTCCACCTCGCCGGCCGCCACGGGCTTCGGCGCGGGGTCGCGCACGGGGAAGAAAGTGTACGACAAGGTGATGTCCTTCAGCGTGTCGTTCTCGCTGTCCTTGGCCAGCGCCGGATCGACATAGAACACCACCGCCATCTCGCGCTTCTCGCCGGGCGCCATGGTCTGCTCGGTGAAGCAGAAGCAGTTGATCTTCTGGAAATAGGCGCCGACGGTCAGCGGGGCGACGTTGTAGGACGCCTGCGCCGTGGTGGTGCGTGCCGACTGGTTGGTCACGGTGTAGTAGACCGTGACGACCTGGCCGATCTTGACGTCGATTTTGTTCTGCTCCGGTTCGAACTTCCAGGGCAGGCCCGGCGCGACGTTGGAATCGAAGCTGACGGTGATGGTGCGATCGAGCGGCTTATCGGTCGGCGCCGAGGTCGCGACCTGGGTGGTGCCGTTGAACCCGGTGGTGCGGCAGAACCAGTTGTAGAACGGCACGGCCGCGTAGGAGGCGCCGACCATCAGCACCACGACGAAGCCGCAGATCGAGGCGACCAGGGCGTCGCGCGTCAGCGTGCGACGGGTGACCTTGCCGCGCTCGCCTTGCTGTGGTGCCTGGTGCTCCATCTCACTCACAGCGGCCGCACCAGCACGGCCGGCCCCTTGACGAGGGTGACGGCGAAGAACAGCAGCACCATGACGCCGAGCGCGAGCGCAATGGCGATCGAACGCTGGCGGCGGCTCTTGAGCTGCGCCTCGGTGAGGACGATGCCTTCTGGTTCGTTTTTCTCGTCCATTGATATCCCATGCGCCCCCATCTTGCCCCCGGCGTCCCTATCCGATCAAGACAGGCACAACCGCGCGGACCACCACCTCGGCGAGGAGAACGGCAAACAGCGCGAACAGGTAAAGGATCGAGAACGCAAACAGCCGGCGCGTGGCGCGGTTCGCCGCAGCGCCCTCGCGGCGGCGATAGACCTCGATGGCGAGCCACAGCATACCGGCACCCAGCACCAGCGAGGTGACGCCATAAATCGCGTCGAAATAGCCGAGCGGCCACGGCGCCAGCGCGATTGCGACCAGCACGATGGTGTAAAGCAGGATCTGCAAGCGGGTCGCGTCGGGACCGGCGACCACTGGCAGCATCGGGATGCCGGCGCGGGCATAGTCGTCGCTGCGGAACAGCGCCAGCGCCCAGAAATGCGGCGGGGTCCAGAAGAAGATGATCAGGAACAGCAGGATCGGCTCGACCGAGAGCGAGCCGGTCGCGGCGGCCCATGCCACCACCGGCGGCAGCGCACCGGCGGCGCCGCCGATCACGATGTTCTGCGCGGTCCAGCGCTTCAGCCACATCGTATAGATCACGGCATAGAAGAAGATGGTGAAGGCGAGCAGCGCGCCCGCCACCCAGTTGACCAGGATGCCAAGCGTCATCACCGAGAAGAAGGCGAGCGTGATGCCGAACGCGGCCGCCTCGGTCTGGGTGATCCGGCCGCGCGGGATCGGCCGGTTGGCGGTCCGCGTCATCAGGGCGTCGACGTCGCCCTCATAGGCCATGTTGAGCGCACCGGACGCGCCGGCGCCGACCGCGATGCACAGGATCGAGGTGAACGCCAGCACCGGATGCACATGATCAGGCGCGATCATCAGACCGACCAGCGCGGTGAAGATCACCAGCGACATCACGCGCGGCTTCAACAGCGCGATGTAATCGCCCACTTCGGCCTCGGAGATCCGGGGCAACTCGATGGCATTGTGATCGACAACCGACAAGATCAGGTCTCGCTTCTTAAGAGAGCGCGGCGCACCCAGGGTGCGCCGCGGCCTTAAATTTACTGCACGCGCGGCAGCACTTCGAACTGGTGGAACGGCGGCGGCGAGGTCAGCGTCCACTCCAGCGTGGTCGCACCCGCACCCCACGGATTGTTTGCGGCCTGCTCCTTGCGGACGAAGGCATCGATCACGCCGTAGATGAAGATCAGGACGCCGAAGCCGGAGATGTAGGAACCGTACGACGAGATCAGGTTCCAGCCGGCGAACGCATCCGGATAGTCGACATAGCGGCGCGGCATGCCCGACAGACCGAGGAAGTGCTGCGGGAAGAACACCAGGTTGACGCCGACGAAGGTGAACCAGAAGTGCGCCTTGGCGATACGCTCCGAGTACATGTAGCCGAACATCTTCGGGAACCAGTAGTACCAGCCGGCGAAGATGCCGAACACGGCGCCGAGCGACAGCACGTAGTGGAAGTGCGCCACCACGTAGTAGGTGTCCTGCAACACGCGGTCGACGCCGGCATTGGCCAGCACGACGCCGGTGACGCCGCCGACGGTGAACAGGAAGATGAAGCCGACCGCCCAGATCATCGGCGCCTTGAACTCGATCGAGCCGCCCCACATCGTGGCGATCCAGGAGAAGATCTTCACGCCGGTCGGCACCGCGATCACCATCGTGGCGGCGACGAAATAGGCCTGCGTCGCCGACGACATGCCGACGGTGTACATGTGGTGCGCCCACACCACGAAGCCGATGCCGCCGATCGCGACCATGGCGTAGGCCATGCCGAGATAGCCGAACACGGGCTTGCGCGAGAAGGTCGAGACGATCTGGCTGACCATGCCGAAGGCCGGCAGGATCAGGATGTACACTTCGGGGTGGCCGAAGAACCAGAACAGGTGCTGGAACAGCACCGGGTCGCCGCCGCCGTCGGCGGCGAAGAAGGTGGTGCCGAAATTGCGGTCGGTCAGCAGCATCGTGATCGCACCGGCGAGCACCGGCAGCGACAGCAGCAGCAGGAACACCGTCACCAGGATCGACCAGACGAACAGCGGCATCTTGTGCAGGGTCATGCCCGGCGCGCGCATGTTGAAGATCGTGGTGATGAAGTTGATGGCGCCGAGGATCGACGACGCACCGGCAAGATGCAGCGACAGGATCGCGAAATCGACCGCCGGTCCGGGGTGGCCCGAGGTCGACAGCGGCGCGTACATGGTCCAGCCGGCGCCGACGCCGTTGGCGCCCGGCTCACCCTCGACGAAGGTGGAGAGCAGCAGCAGCGCGAACGAGGCGGGCAGCAGCCAGAACGAGATGTTGTTCATGCGCGGGAACGCCATATCTGGCGCGCCGATCATCAGCGGCACCATCCAGTTGCCGAACCCGCCGATCATCGCCGGCATGACCATGAAGAAGATCATGATCAGGCCGTGCGAGGTCACGAACACGTTATAGGTGTGCGTCTCGTGGAATATCTGGACGCCCGGATACATCAACTCGGCACGGATCGCGATCGACATCGCAGCACCGATGATGCCCGCGATCACCGCAAAGATAAGGTACATCGTACCGATATCCTTGTGGTTCGTGGAGTAGAGATAACGCCGCCATCCGGTCGGATGGTGGGCGTGATCATCATGGGCGTGATCGTCGTGTGTCGCTGCGCCTGTCGCCATGTTCAAAATCCTGCCTTGCAGTCCCTCTCGGACCTCGCGGTCCCGTCGCCCTTATTCCATCCGCGCCGTAAGCCTTCAGCCCTCAGGCCCTGGGACTTACTGCGCCGCCTGACCAGCCGAGGCGTAGGAATTCGCCGGGTTGGTCGCAAACTTCTTCTTCGCCCCCTCGACCCAGGTCGCGAATTCCTGGTCGCTGACGACCCTGACCGCGATCGGCATGAAGGCATGGTCCTTGCCGCACAGCTCCGAGCACTGGCCGTAGAACACGCCGGTCTTGGTGGCCTTGAACCAGCTCTCGTTGAGGCGGCCGGGGATCGAGTCGATCTTGACGCCGAAGGCCGGCACCGCGAACGAGTGGATCACGTCGGCGCCGGTGGTCTGGATCCGCACCACCTTGTTGACCGGGACCACCATCTCGTTGTCGACGCCGAGCAGGCGGGGCTGCTTGTCCTTGTCGAGCAGCGAGTCGAACTCGAACTTGCCGTTATCCGGGTAGGCGTAAGACCAGTACCACTGCTTGCCGGTGACCTTCACGGTGAGGTCCGGCTTCGGCACGTCGAGCTCCAGGAACAGCAGGCGGAACGACGGCACCGCGATGCCGACCAGGATCAGCACCGGGATCAGCGTCCATGCCACTTCGATCAGCGTGTTGTGGGTGGTCTTGGAGGGGACCGGGTTGGCGCGAGCATTGAACTTCACCACCACGATGACCAGCAGCGCCAGCACGAACAGCGTAATGACGGTGATCAGCACCAGCAGGAAATTGTGGAACCAGATGATGTTTTCCATCACCGGGGTCGCGGCTTCCTGCAGCGTGTGCTCCCACGGCGCCGGCTGTCCCATTTCGGCGGATGCCGGTCCCGCGGCGACCAACGCCATGCCCGCCACCACCAATCCCGCCAACTGCCTGCCCAACCGGCCAATCGACATCTTCATGCCGTTCGCGCTCCCTTGATAATTCCCCAACACACCCCGGTATTTGGACCAGAGATGCAGCACGATCCGCCCTGACAAACGGCCTTCCGGACATACCCGTCTTCGAGTCAAGGTGGGTACGGGAGCCAGATCGCTAGAACGCGTCGAAATCCAGCCTCTCAAACCATAATTCGCAGGCGCTCGCAATGCAGTAGTAGGGTCGAAAGCCATGCGCCTGCGATGAACCTGCCGGTTGCGATTTTTCCCGCGAAATCAAGCGAAAGTCGCCGAAAGGCGGCCGCATGGTGTTGACAGGCGGATTACCGGATGTAGGCACAGGCGAGGTAGCCCACAGGAACCTGATTCGCTGCGAGCTGCCCCAATCCGGCGCGGGAATGGCTCCAAGATCGCCTTCAAGGCGCCCTATTGCGGTATCAGTCGACTTGCGCGTGCTACCGGCGGCCGGAATGGCCGGATTGGCCAAACATCTCAAAGGATCGACCCGGATGGGCGCTTCGAACATTCAGGCAGGACGAAAGGCCGGCTGGCTCGGCGGGCTGCTGTTTCTGGCTCTTTCTCTCGGCCTCACCCAGGCGGCGAACGCGCAAGGCGCGGTCCGCTCGGTCCATGGCGACTGGCAGATCCGCTGCGACACCCCGCCGGGCGCCCAGGCCGAGCAATGCGCTCTGATCCAGAGCGTGGTAGCCGAAGACCGCTCCAATGCCGGCCTGACCGTGATCGTGCTGAAGACCGCCGACCAGAAGAGCCGCCTGATGCGCGTGGTCGCCCCGCTCGGCGTGCTGCTGCCCTCCGGCCTCGGGCTGAAGCTCGACAACCAGGACGTCGGCCGCGCCGGCTTCGTCCGATGCCTGCCCAATGGCTGCGTCGCCGAGGTCGTGATGGACGACAAGCTGCTCGGCCAGCTCAAGAACGCCAAGACCGCGACGTTCATCATCTTCGAGACCCCCGAAGAGGGAATCGGGTTTCCGCTCAGCCTGAACGGGCTGGCGGAGGGGTATGACAAGCTGCCGTAGCGGGAGATTTGCCCCCTTTTCCAAGGCACGATGCGACCGCCGAACTGCGAAGCCTCATTGATCGTCCTGGTCGTGCCTTGCTGCCAACAAGTGGCGGCGCAACGCGTTGTCGAACTGAATATGCCCCGGAAGCCAGGCAGGCCGGGTTGGCTTGTCACCGCCAAGAAACGTCGACCTGAAGCATGGCAGTTGGTCTTTCGAGGTCACCTGACGGTTGAGCGCGTAGGTTACTTCACGCTCAATCCACTTCGATTCTGCTTCTTCGGCGTTCTTCGACCAGAACAACATGAACATGTCGCTTCGGTCGATCTCCTCAAAAAGACGCCGCTGCCAGATTTCCCCACTCCTCAGTGACACTGCATCGAGAAAGAAGTTGATACCAACGCCTTCGAGAACCTGAGCACACTGCAAGACTTCGAGCCGATCTCGACTCGAGTACGACAGGAAAGCGTATTCGAAGTGTCTCGAGCTATCGCCGCACAATTGCACCCGCGCCCGCGAATCTCTCGCGGGTGAGGCGACCGTCACGCTGAATTTGAGAATGCCGATCGGCACGCCATCGAGAAAAAAGTTCGCGGAAATCTGACCGCTTCGGCCTGTTGGTTCCCTGCTTAGGGTGACGCTGAACGGACACGCACATAACTCGCCTCGCCAGACGACGCTCTGCTCTGACGCGTCGATCGAAAAATCCTGCGATTCCAACTTCACCCCAAGGCGTTGGCCGCGCTTTACCGCCGTTTCAAAAGTGCAAACACTCCGGCGTGTTGCCTGACGATCTGATTCCTGCGCACGCTTTCGCGCTGCAGACGCCCGGCTTCGGCGATGAAAGAATATCTGTACGAGAATCGTCTCACCAGGCGCACACTCCTCTGGAGAAAAGGCACTGGCATCGACAACATCTGCTGAGGATGTTCTCGGGCGCCATGAGGGAGATGGAGTTGCGGCGGAGCGGACCAGTTCGAGCAGTGAAGTCGCGACGGATGTAATCCCTTTGGCCAAGGCGGCCACAACGTGCGCAAACTCGCTTGAGAACCAGAAGCCAGTTAGAGCGGTCATCGATGCGACGAGAAGGGCCCATCCTGCCACACGCGAGTTCACCCACTTGCTCGATGGTGCGGGCGGCCTGGCGCTGTCAGAAGGCGATGCTGGTGAGATTTGGACATCATCGTCGGGCGGTGGCGCCCTCGATGAGGGAAACGAGGCTGGCGAAGGCGGCGGAGGCAGCGATCCCGATGAAGGACGGCTGCTCCTCAACTCGAAGGCTCCATCATCCAATGGCGACCGGCCTATCGAAACCAATTCCCTCCCAGGTGGCGATCTCAGTCCAGCTGGACTTGCCTCAGCTCCACGTCGGAGCTCATTCAACTGATTGAGTGAAAGCTCCCTCAATGGAGGCAGCTCACTCTTTGTCGTTACGGCTTCTTGCGAATATCCAACAAGATTTCTGATGCCCTTGTCTACAACGGTCGAGAATTGTGCCAAATCGTCGAACGTCGCATATTCGCGATTGACCTTGCTACCGTCGTTCACCTGCTTCGCACGTTCGCGAAACGCATCGAGTTTCTTGAGTTTCTCCGGATCGGCTTCGATGCCCGCTTGCATCACCGGATGCTCATCACTCATGATGAACAACAAGATGCGCCGTCCAAGTCGCGCCGCCTCATTGAACTCAAGTTCAGTCAGCGAGAGCCGATCCGGATTTCGTTCAGGATCGACCGGTGTTTGGCCGTATCTGTGGCTAATCACACAGACGTACGCAAAGGCGTCGCGGACCATCGCCAAAGACGTATCGATCACGTCCGCTTCAGCCTGCGCCCCGGAAAATTCCATCACCCGCGGCGCGTAGCCCAGCTTCTGGATCGCCTCGATCACCCTCGCCCGATGCTCCTTCAGGTCGTTGAAGGTGCTCGACAGCATGATCGCCTTGAAGTCTTTGGGTTCATCCGACTTCGTATCGGGCATTGAAAATGTCTCAAATATCCGCGCGGCGCGATGAACGCGCCCCCTGGCAACTCCGGGAGATTACCTCGAAGACTTTCCGACACGCAACGGAATAGCCTAGCGGCTCGCACAACCTTCCGTACAAACCCACCGTTGGGCTGCGGCTGGAAAATAGGTCAGGTCTATCGCCCACCCCTCGCATAATAATCGAACAACGCGCCCGCCTCCGCCGACAGCCAGTCCGCCTCGCCCGTCATGTAGCCCTCGACCTGTCCGCTCACGCCGATCAGGAACGAGATCGGCATGCCGTAGAGCGCGAACGGGGTCTCGATCTCGGCAGCGCCGACGCGCGAGACGAGACCGCCGGGATCGAAGCCGATCGCAAGATGACGGAGCTTGAGCTGCTTGACGTAGGGCGCCACCAGCGCGCGGTTGCGGTCGGTGCTGACCGCGACGACGGTAAGATCGCTGCGGCCGCCGGATGCGAGCCGGTCCAGCATCGGCAGCTCGGTCCGGCACGCCGCGCACCAGGTGGCCCAGAAGTTCAGCAGCACCAGCCCGCCTTTAAACGCGGCGAGATCGATCGCGCCGCCGGCCAGCGAGGGAATCGCCACTCGCGGGACTGGATAAGCGCCTTGAACGAGCGTGAACTGGTGCCGGATGGTGCCGAATTGCGGCGGTCCCGACGCGGCGCGCGCCGGCAGGGCGAGCGAAGCGCCGGCGCCGATCATGCCGGCGACCACGGCGCGGCGTGTCGGGGCGCGAACAGAAGTCATGCCGGGCTCTCCGCTTGGCTTGAGGGCTGCGTCGTTCACGACCGGATGTAGGACCAGCCGGCTTCCTGCAATTCGATGATGCGTCCGGGCCCGTTCGGCACCAGGTCGACATTGTCGAGCAGCACCAGCGGATGTCCCTCGGCGCGCTCCATGCCGAGCTTGGTGGCTTCGCAGACCACGAAGCGGATGTCGGGCGTGAGCCCGCGCACCACCCGCAGCAGGTCCTTCACCGGCGAAGTGTCGGCGCGCAGCATGTGGACGCCGGCATTGTAGGCAACGACCTCGATCGCGAACGGCTCGTTGCGCTCCCGGTAGTATTTCGGGAGGTTGAGCGCGGTCGAAATCAGCGCCCGCATCGTGGTCGGGTCGTCGCTGTTGATCGGCAGCACCACATGATGCACCCGCGGCTCGGGCTTCTTCGGTTCGGGTTTCGAGACCGCGGCGACCGATCCGGTGAGCAGCAAGGTCACGGCGAACGGCACCGCGAAGGCCAGCGCAAGCGCTGCGGCGAGCGTCAGGAGGCGGCGAGAGACGCGCATCGCGGCCACCTCACGGCACGCTCGCGAGCAAGGCGAACTGGCTGCGTTTGGCGTAGGCGACGATCGCGCTCAAGGTCAGCAGCACGAGGGCCGGCACCGGCGAGCCGCCGATCACGAACAGATGGCTGATGGTGGCGCCGACCATGATGCAGCTCAGCAGCACGCCGCCGAAGGCAACGACCGGAGGCAGCAGGATCAGGATGGCGCCGATAAGCTCCAGCGATCCGGTGAAATAGCGGAACCACTGGCCGAGCCCGAGATGCTCGAATTCCGCGACCAGCATCGGCACGCCGTAAAGCTTGGCGGCGCCAGCAGCGGCAAAGGCCAGCGCAAGCACGCCCCTGACCACCCAGAGACTGACGGATTTCCAGCGCGACGGCGCCGCGGCAACAGCAACTGACATGGATGACTCCCCAATTGTTCGAATGGACCGGACCGGGCCGCCCCCCTGCCCATGGCTTTCGACAGGCTAAATTCGGGAGTAAGATGAAAAGAACAAGTAGGATGCTTTTTGTGAGGTAGTATGGAAAAACAGACTATTGGACTTACCGAGCCTCCGGCGGCGCCCGAGCCGTGCAACGGCGACCTGGCGGCGCAATTTCATCGCGCGCTTTCCGTGCTGGCCGGGAAATGGAAGGGCGACATCCTCTGGCAATTGGTCGAACGCAAGCGCCGGTTCGGCGAGCTGCGACAGGCGATCCCCGGCGTCACGCAGCACATGCTGACCACCCAGCTGCGCGATCTCGAGGCCAACGGCCTCGTCAAGCGCACGGTCTATCCGGAGGTGCCGCCGCGGGTTGAGTACGAGATGACGCCGTCCGCCAAGGCGCTCAAGCCGGTGTTCGACGAACTCTACCGCTGGTCGCAGGAGCACGGCTTCCCGACCTCGACCGGGAGTGCCGCGCAGCCGGCGCCGTCGGGCGCGGAAGCCGAGCCGGAGGACCAGCCCCGCAAGGCCGGCCGGCGCGCCGGCTGATGACGACAAGGTGAGGATCCCGAGCAGCTGCCGTGACCGACGTCACCGTCGCAGGCACTCCCGGTTTGCCACCCTAAACACTATGTTGAGCAGTCGCCGTCCGGGCCTGAATCGGAACCGGCGCAGGTTTCCGGGTTGTAAGATGAGTTTTCCGCTCGTCTCTGCTTCAATCACCCGAAATCCCTGCTTCCGGGTCCCCACTGGCAATCAGTTGCGCTTCAGGCAAGGATGACGAGGAATTGCCAAGACATCGCCAAGACATCGCACTGCGTCGGAGTGACCATGACCAATCCCGCCACGACCTCCCTGCTCGATCGCGCCAATCTGGACCGCGACGCCGTCCGCCGCGAGGTGTCGCGCGGACTTCAGGGCGCCGACGACGGCGAGTTGTTCCTCGAGTTCGGGCAGACCGAGGCGCTGGTGTTCGACAATGGCCGGCTGAAACAGGCGACCTATGACACCTCGCAGGGCTTTGGCCTGCGCGCGGTCAAGGACGATGCGGTCGGCTATGCGCATTCCTCCGACGTCTCGATCCCGGCGCTGATCCGCGCGGCGGATGCGGTGGCGGCGGTCCGCGGCGGCTATGCCGGCACGTTCGCCGCGGCGCCCTCGCACACCAACGTCAAGCTCTATGGCGACGAGAATCCGCTCGACGGCCCGGCATTCGAAGCAAAAGTAAAGCTGCTCGGCGAGATCGACGCCTATGTCAGGGACAAGGATCCGCGGGTGCGGCAGGTCTCCGCCAGCCTCACCGCGACCTGGCAAGTGGTCGAGATCCTGCGGCCCGACGGCGAGAGCTACCGCGACATCCGCCCGCTGGTGCGGGTCAACATCTCCGTCGTCGCCGGTCAGGGCGACCGCCAGGAAAGCGGCAGCAAGGGCTATGGCGGCCGCGAGGGTTATGCGCGTTTCATCGAGACCAAGGCCTGGCGCGACGCCGCCGACGGCGCGCTGCGCGAGGCGCTGGTCAATCTCGAATCAGTGCCGGCCCCGGCCGGCGAGATGGACGTGGTGCTCGGGGCCGGCTGGCCCGGCGTGATGCTGCATGAGGCGGTCGGCCACGGGCTCGAAGGCGATTTCAACCGCAAGCAGACCTCGGCCTTTGCCGGATTGATGGGCAAGCAGGTCGCGGCCAAGGGCGTCACCGTGGTCGACGACGGCACCATGGCTTCGCGCCGCGGTTCCCTCTCGATCGATGACGAGGGCACGCCGACCAACCGCACCGTGCTGATCGAGGACGGCATCCTGGTCGGCTACATGCAGGACCGCCAGAACGCCCGCCTGATGGGCATGAAGCCGACCGGCAACGGACGGCGGCAGAGCTATGCCCATGTGCCGATGCCGCGCATGACCAACACCTACATGCTGGCGGGCGACCGCGACCCGGCCGAGATCATCGCCTCGGTGAAGAACGGCATGTATGCCGCCAATTTCGGCGGCGGCCAGGTCGACATCACCTCGGGCAAATACGTGTTCCAGTGCACCGAGGCCTACAAGATCGAGAACGGCAAGCTCGGCGCGCCACTGAAGGGCGCCATGCTGATCGGCAACGGGCCGACCGATCTCCACAGGATCACCATGATCGGCAACGATCTTGCGCTGGACACGGGAATCGGCACCTGCGGCAAGAACGGCCAGGGTGTGCCGGTCGGCGTCGGCCAGCCGACGTTGCGCATGGAACGGATTACGGTTGGAGGAACAGGCTAGTGAGCAGCGGAAACGAAGTCGTGGCGGCCAAGACGACGAGCTGGCGCGGACAGGCCGTGCAGCTGGCCGCGATCGTGGCCGTCGTGTTCCTCGCCAAGGGCGCGATCGCCGAGCCGTTCTACGTGCCGTCGGGCTCGATGGAGCCGACGCTCCTGATCGGCGACGCGCTGGTCGCCTCGAAATATCCCTATGGCTACGGCGCGGCGTCGCTGCCGATCCAGATCACGCTGCCGGAAACCGGCCGCGTGTTCGGCGAGACGCCGAAGCGCGGCGACGTCGTCGTATTCCGCTGGCCGGGCGACCGCTCGCAGGCCTGGGTCAAGCGCGTGGTCGGGCTGCCCGGCGATCGCATCCAGATGCGGCAGGGCCAGCTCTTCATCAACGATCATCCGGCGGCGCTGAAGCCCGACGGCGCCGGCTTTGCCGAGGACGATCGCGGCGGCGGCGAGGATGCCAACCGCTATATCGAGACGCTGCCGAACGGTGTCAGCCACGCGATCTTCAAGATCCGCGACAACGGCCGGCTCGACAACACGGCCGAGGTGACGGTGCCTCCGGGCCAGCTGTTCGTGCTCGGCGACAACCGGGACAACTCCGCCGACAGCCGCGTGCCGGTGCGCGACGGCGGCGTCGGCCTGCTGCCGATCGACAATCTGATCGGCCGCGCCGATGCGGTGGTCGGCTCCTGGGACATGGGCATCCGCAGCCAGCCGGTCTGGACCTGGCTGTCCGGCTTCCGCCTCGCGCGCTTCTTCACCTCGGTGCAGTGAGCAGGCCCAAGTGACCTTCGACGACGTCAGGACCCTGGTGCTGGCGTGGCCGGAGGTCGAGGATGGCTCGTCCTACGGCACGCCGGCGCTGAAGGTGCGCAAGAAGATGCTGGCGCGGCTGAAGGAGGACGGCGACAGCCTGGTGATGCCGGGCGTGCCGCCGGATGAGCGCGACATGCTGGTGGAAAGCCAGCCCAGGGTCTTCTACTTCACCGATCACTACCGCGATTATCCGACCGTGCTGATCCGCCTGTCGAAGGCCAGGCGTTCGACCGTCGAGCCTCTGCTGCGCCGGCAGTGGCGCGCGCTGGCATCGAAGAAGGCAGTCAGGGATTTTGACGCGATCGGGTAATGGCTTCTCGTCATTGCGAGCGCAGCGAAGCAATCCATGTCACGGCATTGCGGATCGATGGATTGCTTCGCTGCGCTCGCAATGACGGAGGAAAATGAAGCATGACCGCTGACCAATTCCTCACCACTGCGCTGCGCAATCCGGCCAACCGCGCGATCATCGACGAACTCGACCGCCGCGCGCTGCCCGATGCGTGGCTGGTGGCCGGCTGCCTAGTGCAGAGCGTGTGGAACGTGCTGACGCAGCGGCCGCTCGATCACGGCATCAGCGACTACGACGTGTTCTATTTCGATTCCGACACGTCATGGGAAGCCGAGGACGCCGTGATCCGCGATCTCACGGCGCGGCTCGGCCATCTCGGCGCCGCGATCGAGGTGCGCAATCAGGCCCGGGTCCATCTCTGGTATCCCGAGAAGCACGGCGTGCCCTACCCTGCGCTGTCGTGCTCGACCGACGGAATCGACCGCTTCCTCAGCACGAACGTGCAGGTCGGCATCCGCCGCAGCGCCAGCGGTTACGACGTCTATGCGCCGAGAGGTTTCGACGATGTCGCCGCCATGATCGTGCGGCCGAACCGGACCGCGAATTTTTCGGCGGCGAATTACGCGAAGAAGGCTGAGCGATGGAAGGCGCTGTGGCCGGAGATCACGGTGATTGAGGTGGACTAACCCGTTCGTCCCTGCGGACGCAGGGACGACAGACGGGTGTGTGGCGCCTACCGCACCACGCCTGATGTGAACCCTGCCTTCCGCCGCGGCGGCTTGATCTCTTTCTTCAGGAAGCAATGCGCGTCGCGGCCGGCATAGCCGGGCCGGGCGTAGGTCCAGGCACGGCATTTGTTGTCGGCGGTGCAGGCGGCCTGGCAGGCCTCGTCGCCATCGCTGCTCTTCAATTCGAAGTTCTTGTAGTCGCCGCCGAGGCGGTCGATCGAGGTTTCAATGGCGCCATTGCGCGGTTCGACCACGCCCGCGCCGCGCACCCCGGAGACGCAGCAATTGTCCTGCACCCGCGGCGGCACGCTGCTCTTCAGCCAGCACACCGCACCATTGTTGGCGTCGGTCGGATAGTTGAAGCTCCAGGCGCGGCAACGGCGATCGCGCTCGCAGGTCAACGCGCAATCGGCGGGATCGCCCGAACTCACCGGCGCGTTCAGGTAATCGCCGCCGGGACGGTCGAAATTGGCCTGCGCCAATGCCGGGCGTGCGGCGAAGGCGGCCACAAGCACCGCGAACATCACCACACTCGCCCTAAAGAGGCGGCCTATCCCCATGAGATTGCTTTCAAATTCGCACAGCCCCGCGCATCCCGCGGGTGTCATTTGAACGCCATGAACCTGTACGGCTGATGAACGGCGAGGCAACGGCAGGTGCGACGACACCGCCGTCCGCGCGCACGCCCAGAACCCCCGTTCCGATACAATCGGAAACGAAAAAGATTAGAAGGCGTACTCCTGATAGGCCGGCTCGACCGACCCCTTCCAGGGACCGTTGAACTTCTCCAGCATCTCCTCGGCCGGCGAGCGGCCGGTCTCGATGATGCGCTCGAGCGGTTCGAGGAAACGGCTTTCGTCGCGGCCGAGATGATCGATCCGGCCGCGCCGCCGCAATCCGGCATGCGACAGCACCAGGCACTCCTTGGCGATCTCGAACAGATAGCGGTCCTTGATCCGCGACTTGAAACCGAAACGCGGCACGTCATCGCGCAGCGCCTGCCGCTCCGGCGCGGTCCAGTGCCGGACGATGTCCCAGGCAGCATCGAGACTGTCATTGTCGTAGAGCAGCCCGACCCAGAACGCCGGCAGCGCCGGCAACCGGCCCCACGGCACGCCATCGGCGCCGCGCATTTCGAGGTAACGCTTCAGCCGCACCTCGGGAAGATCGTCGAGAGATGGTTGGCCCAGTCCGACAGGGTCGGGCGCTCGCCCGGGAAGGCGGCATTCTTGCCGGCGAAGAAATCGCGAAACGAGGAGCCGGAGACGTCGATATATTCCTCGCCGCGCTTGACGAAATACATCGGCACGTCGAGCGCGTAGTCGACATAACGCTCGTAGCCCATGCCGTCCTCGAACGCGAACGGGATCATGCCCGAGCGCGCATTGTCGGTGTCGCGCCAGATCTCGGAGCGGAACGACAGGAAGCCGTTGGGCTTGCCTTCGGTGAACGGCGAGTTGGCGAACAAGGCGGTCGCGATCGGCTGCAACGCCAGCGACACCCGCAGCTTCTTCACCATGTCGGCTTCGGAGGAGAAGTCGAGATTGGTCTGCACCGTGCAGGTCCGGAACATCATGTCGAGGCCGTATTTGCCGACCTTCGGCATGTAGTTGCGCATGATCTTGTAGCGCCCCTTCGGCATCACGGGAATCTGCTCGCGCGACCAGGACGGCGTCATGCCGAGACCGAGGAAGCCGATGCCGAGCGGGGTTGCGATCTCCCGCACCTGCGCCAGGTGCGCCATCAACTCCGACTGCGTCTGATGCACGGTTTCGACCGGCGCGCCGGACAATTCAAACTGCCCGCCCGGCTCGAGCGAAATCGCGCCGCCGCCGGTGACGTCGTAGAGTCCGATGATGTTGCCGCGCTCCATGATCGGCTCCCAGCCGAGCAGGAGCTTCATGCCTTCGAGCAGCGCGCCGATCCCCTTCGCGCCCTCATAGGGCACCGGCTGGTGGCCTTCGAGCGTGAACGGCGTCTTCTCGTGCTCGGTACCGATCCGGAATTCGGACTCGGGCTTCACACCGGCTTCAATCCACGCCACGAGCTCGTCGCGCGATTGCAGCGGCGTCATGTCGATCTGGTCACGCGCCATACGAAATCCAACTCAAGGGCGCTTCGATCGAAGGCGCGCGGTGGCAGGGACATCCGTGGGCCAGAGCGGCCGCGGATGATGGGATCAGCAATATCATCGGGCAGGCACGCCGTCTCGCGCCGGCGCGGCCTTGGTATCGTTCTTGACGTCGCCCTTGGCATCGCCGCAGGAGCAGCCGAGACGGTCGAGCAGACCGCACAGCCTTTCAGCGTCGGCATCGGACAATTTGGAGCCGACATGCTTGTCGATCGCGGCCGAATAGGCGCTCCACATCTTCTTCTGCAACTCGCGACCGGCCTCGGTGATCTCGACGAACTGGCCGCGCTTGTCGATCTTGCATTCGCGACGGGCGGCGAGCCCCTCGTCGACCAGCTTGTCGATCAGCCGCGAGGTCGAATATTGCGGGATCAGCATCTGCCGCTCCAGCTCGACCGGGCGCAGCTCGCCGGACGGCGCGCGCGACAGCTCGAGCAGGGCGTCGTACCAGGCCAGCGGCGGAAAGCCGGCCTTCTTCAGGTCCTGCTCGACGCAGTCCAGCACCCGGCTCGGCACCCGCATCAGGCGGATCCAGGCGGCCGTCGCCTCGCTCGATAGCTTGCGTTTCATCGTCTAGCCCATAAGGTCCCGGAACCCAGTGTACCGCACTGAATGCATCTGCATCAATCTTGACTATTTCATGCAGGTGCATGTAGGCAATCCCTCTCCGGACGCCAAGAACAAGGGAAGGAATACCCCCATGAAGCTTTATTACACCCCCGGTGCCTGCTCCCTCTCGCCACACATCGCCCTGCTCGAAGCCGGCCTGCCCTACGACCTGGTCAAGGTCGATTTGCGTGCCAAGAAGCTCGAAAACGGTGACGATTTCCTGCAAGTGAACCCCAAGGGCCAGGTGCCGGCGCTGGCGCTGGACACCGGCGAGATGGTCACCGAAGGGCCGATCATCATCCAGATGATTGCCGACAGGGCTACCGACAAGAAGCTGGCGCCGGCCCGCGATTCCAACGAGCGCTACAAGCTGCTCGAATGGCTGAACTACATCACGACCGAGCTGCACAAGAATCTCGGCCCGATGTTCTCCCCGGTGCTCGCCGACGACGCCAAGGCATTCTTCAAGGACCGCGCCATGGGCAAGTTCAAATACGTCGAGAGCCAGCTCGCCGGGCACGACTATTTGATGGGCAACCAGTTCACGGTCGCCGACGGCTACCTGTTCACCATGATCATGTGGGCGCAAGACCGGCTCGGCTTCGACCTCTCCGGCCTGCCGAACCTGATGGCCTACAAGGCCCGCGTCGCGGCGCGCCCGAAGGTGCAGGAAGCACTGAAGAAGGAAGGCCTGCTGAAGGCGGCCTGAGTTTTCGCCGGGCAGACATGCCAAGGGCCGGATCGATGATCCGGCCCTTTTTGTTGGTACTGCACGCTTGTGGCCCGGACTACTCCGCGGCCTGCGCCACCTGCTTCTTCGGCGGGAAGCGGCCGTAGAAGGTCTCGCCCTTGGCGGCCATCTCCTCGAGCAGCTTCGGCGGCGTGAAGCGCGAGCCGTATTTCTTCTCGAAGGCGTGGCAGAGCGCGACGAAGTTCTTGGTGCCCATGAAGTCGATATAGGACAGCGCGCCGCCGGTGAACGGTGCGAAGCCGAAGCCGAGGATCGAGCCGACGTCCGCCTCGCGCACGTCGGTGATGACGTGATCCTCGACGGTGCGCGCGGCTTCCACCGCCTGCACCACCAGGAAGCGCTGCTTCAACTCTTCGACGCTGAGCGTATCCGGATCGAGCTGCTTCGGTTGCAGCGCGGCGAGCCCCGGCCACAGGCTCTTCTGGCCCTTGCCCTTCTCGGGATAGTCGTAGAAGCCCTTGCCGTTCTTGCGGCCGAAGCGGCCCTGCTTCTCGACCATCTCGACGATCAGCTTCTTCTGCGCCTGGTCGATCGCGTTGGGACCGAGATCGGCCTCGGTCGCCTTGGTGATCTTCAGCCCGAGATCGAGCGCGACCTCGTCTTGCAGCGACAGCGGCCCGACCGGCATGCCGGCCATCTTGGCGGTGTTCTCGATCATCGCCGGCGGCACGCCTTCGAGCAGCATCTCGTTGCCCTCGGAGATGTAGCGCATCACGCAGCGATTGGCGAAGAAGCCGCGGCTATCGTTCACCACGATCGGCGTCTTGCCGATCGCGCGGACATAGTCGAGCGCGGTGGCCAGCGCGACGTCGCCGGTGTTCTTGCCGAGGATGATCTCGACCAGCATCATCTTCTCGACCGGCGAGAAGAAGTGGATGCCGATGAACTTGCCCTGGTCCTTGAACTCCTCGGCCAGCGAGTTGATCGGCAGGGTCGAGGTGTTGGAGGCGAAGATCGCGCCCGACTTCAGCAGCGGCTGCGCCTTGGCATAGGTGTCGGCCTTGACCTTGCGGTCCTCGAACACCGCCTCGATGACGAGGTCGCAGTCCGCGATCACGTTGTAGTCGGCCGTTGCCGAGATCCGGGCCAGGATAGCATCGGCGGCTTCCTGCTTCATCCGCCCCTTGGCGATCAACCCGTCGACCACGGTCTTGGCGTGGCCCTTGCCCTTGTCGGCGCTCTCCTGATCGCGATCGACCAGCACGACGTCGATGCCGGCCTGCGCCGAGACGTAGCCGACGCTGGCGCCCATGAAGCCGGCGCCGATCACGGCGAGCTTCTTGACCTTGGTGGGTGGCACGCCTGCCGGGCGGCGGGCGCCCTTGTTCAGCTCCTGCATCGACAGGAACAGCGAGCGGATCATCGCCGCCGCTTCCTTCGAGCGCAGCACCTTGGCGAAGTAGCGCGACTCGACCCGCAGCGCGGCGTCGATCGGCAGTTGCAGGCCTTCATAGACGCAGCTCATGATGGCGCGCGCGGCCGGATAATTGTCGTAGGTCTCGCGACGATAGATCGCGTTGCCGGCCGGGAACATCTGCATGCCCATCTTGGAGAAGACGGGGCCGCCGGGCAGCTTGAAACCCTTCTCGTCCCACGGCGCAACGGCCTTGCCGCCGCCCTTGATCCAGTCCTTGGCGGCCTTGATCAGGTCGGCCGCGGGCACCACGGCGTGAATCAGGTTGAGCGCCTTGGCACGCGTCAGATTGACCGCCTCGCCCTTGAGCAGCAATTGCATCGCATCCGCCGGCTGCACGAGACGCGGCACGCGCTGGGTGCCGCCGGCGCCGGGGAACAGGCCGACCTTGATCTCGGGCAGGCCGAGCCGGGTCTTCGGGTTCTCGGCCGCGACGCGGTAGTGGCAGGCCAGCGTGATCTCGAAACCGCCGCCGAGCGCGAGCCCGTTGATCGCGGCGACCCACGGCTTGCCCGAGGTCTCGATCGCGCGGAACGACAGCGACATCTGGCGGCTCTGCTCGAACAGCATCTGGTTCGCAGCTTCCTCGCCCTTCTCCTTGAGGAGCTGCGCATACGCGCGGTTCATGCCCTCGAGCATCGAGAGATCGGCGCCGGCGCAGAACGCCTCCTTCGCCGAAGTGATCACGACGCCCTTGATCGCGGCATCGCTGGTGGTCTGCTTGATGATCTCGCCGATCTCCTGGGTCGAGACCTCGTCGAACACGTTCATCGAGCGGCCCGGGATGTCCCAGGTGACGAGCGCAATGCCGTCGGCGTCGACGTCGAACTTGAAATTCTTGTAAGCCATGTTGTGCTCCCTCGATGCCGGCAGCCGATCTCAGGCGCGGCGATGGTGTCTCGGACCGTAGGGCGGGTTAGCGAAGCGTAACCCGCCACCTTTTCGTGGTGACATGGTGGGTTACGCCTTCGGCTAACCCACCCTGCTTTCGTTACACTCGCTCGATGATGGTGGCGGTGCCCATGCCGCCGCCGATGCACAGCGTCACCAGCGCGGTTTCCTTGTTGGTGCGCTCGAGCTCGTCGAGCACGGTGCCGAGGATCATGGCGCCGGTCGCCCCAAGCGGATGGCCGAGCGCGATCGCACCGCCGTTGACGTTGATCTTGGCATTGTCGATATCGAAGGCTTGGATGTAGCGCAGCACCACCGAGGCGAAGGCTTCGTTGAGCTCGAACAGATCGATGTCCGACTTCTTCATGCCGGAGCGCTCGAACAGCTTCTCGGTGACGTCGACCGGGCCGGTCAGCATCATCGCGGGCTCCGAGCCGATATTGGCGAAGGCGCGGATTTTCGCCCGTGGCTTCAACCCGAGCTTGGCACCCGCTTCCTTGCTGCCGAGCAGCACCGCGCCGGCGCCATCGACGATCCCTGAGGAGTTGCCGGCGTGGTGCACGTAGTTGACCTTCTCGACCTCGGGATGCGACTGGATCGCCACCGCGTCGAAGCCGGCCATCGCGGCCATCGCCGCGAATGACGGCTGCAACTGCGCCAGCGACTGCATCGTCGTGGTCGGGCGCATATGCTCGTCCTTGGCGAGGATGGTCAGGCCGTTGATGTCCTTGACCGGCACCACCGACTTGTTGAAGCGGCCCTCGTCCCAGGACTTCGCCGCGCGCTGCTGGCTCTGCACCGCATAGGCGTCGACGTCGTCGCGCGAGAAACCGTATTTGGTGGCGATCAGGTCGGCCGAGATGCCCTGCGGCATGAAATAGGCCGGCACCGCCATCGAGGGGTCCATCGGCCAGGCGCCGCCCGAGGCACCGATGCCGACGCGGCTCATCGATTCCGCGCCGCCGCCGATCACGAGCTCATGCTGGCCGGCCATGATCTGGGCCGCCGCGAAATTCACGGCATCGAGGCCGGAGGCGCAGAACCGGCTGATCTGCACGCCCGGCACCTTCTCGCCGAGGCCGGCGTTCAGCGCCGCGAAACGGGCGATGTCGGAGCCGGCCTCGCCGACCGGATCGACCACGCCGAGCACGACGTCGTCGACGGAATCCTCGGCGAGATTGTTGCGCTCCTTGAGCGCCTTCAGCGGCACCGTGGCGAGCGCCAGCGCGGTGACCTCGTGCAGCGCGCCATCGGCCTTGCCGCGGCCGCGCGGGGTACGAACGTGATCGTAGATGTATGCCTCAGGCATGACGCCCTCCTTGATATGAGGATCATAATATATACGGAAAGAAGCGCCGCCGCAGCACTGCGGCGGCAATTTTCAAGGCTTTCTCATTTGACGCGTTGTCTTCACGCGAACCGGTATCCACTTCGCTGGGAAACGATTCAGAACGCTTCCGCGGCCAATTCCATCGTGGTGGCGCTGCCGCTCTGGATCCGGGCCAGATGCACGGCGGTCTCCGGCAGCAGCCTTTCCATGTAGAAGCGGCCGGTGACGAGCTTGGTGTTGAGATAGGGCGTGGCGCCGGCCGCGGCCTTGTCCTGCGCGACCTTGGCCATCTTGGCCCACATGTAGCCGAGCGCGACCAGGCCGAACAGCTTCATGTAGTCGGTGGCGGCGGCGCCGGCATTGTCGGGCTTGGTCAGCGCGTTCTGCATCAGCCAGCCGGTGGCCTGTTGCAGATGGCCGAGCGCGGTCGAGAGCGGCGTGATGAACGGCTTCATCGCCTCGTCGCCGCCATGCTCCTTGGCGAAAGCACCGACCTCGCCGAAGAACGCCATCGCGGCACGGCCGCCGTCGCGCGGCAGCTTGCGGCCGACCAGGTCGAGCGCCTGGATGCCGTTGGCACCCTCATAGATCATCGCGATGCGCGCATCGCGCACGAACTGCTCCATGCCCTGCTCGGCGATATAGCCGTGGCCGCCATACATCTGCTGTGCGGACACCGTGTTGGCGAACCCGGTGTCGGTCAGGACTCCCTTCAGCACCGGCGTCATCAGGCCCATGTGATCATCGGCAGCCTGACGGTCCTTCGGATCGTTGGAGCGGTGCGCGACGTCGCTCTTCAGCGCGGTCCACACCACCATGGCGCGCGCCGCCTCGTTGAAGGCGCGGATGGTGAGCAGCGTGCGGCGCACGTCGGGATGCACGATGATCGGATCGGCGGGCTTGTCAGCCTCCTTGGCGCCGGTCAGCGAACGGCCCTGCAAGCGCTCGCGGGCGTAGGCGACCGCGTTCTGGTAGGCGACCTCGGACTGCGCGAGGCCCTGCACGG
Organism: Bradyrhizobium sp. SK17; assembly: GCF_002831585.1. Classification (GTDB taxonomy): domain Bacteria; phylum Pseudomonadota; class Alphaproteobacteria; order Rhizobiales; family Xanthobacteraceae; genus Bradyrhizobium. The sequence goes on from NZ_CP025113.1 coordinate 540,024, forward strand.
CGACGCCGAGGCGGGCCTCGTTCATCATCACGAACATGCCCTGCATGCCCTTGTTCTCTTCGCCGATCAGCCAGCCGGTGGCGTTGTCGTAGTTCATCACGCAGGTCGAATTGCCGTGGATGCCCATCTTGTGCTCGATCGAGCCGCAGCTGACGCCGTTGCGCGCACCCAACGAGCCGTCGCCGTTGACCAGCACCTTGGGAACGACGAACAGCGAGACACCCTTGATGCCGGCCGGCGCGCCTTCGATGCGCGCCAGCACGAGATGGATGATGTTCTCGGTGAGATCGTGCTCACCGGCCGAGATGAAGATCTTGGTGCCGGTGATCTTGAAGCTGCCGTCGGCCTGGCGCACCGCCTTGGTGCGAAGCAGGCCGAGGTCGGTGCCGCATTGCGGCTCGGTCAGGTTCATGGTGCCGGTCCACTCGCCGGCGATCATCTTCGGCACATAGGTCTTCTTCTGCTCCGGCGTGCCGTGCACCAGCAGGGCCGCGGTCGCACCCATGGTCAGGCCGCCATACATCGAGAACGCCATGTTGGCGGAGATCTGGAATTCGTTGACCGCCTGCGACAGCGTCACCGGCAGGCCCTGGCCGCCAAACTCGGTCGGCGCCGACAGGCCGAGCCAGCCGCCCTCGGCGACCTGCTTGAAGGCGTCCTTGAAGCCCTTCGGCGTGGTGACGCTGCCGTCGTCATTGCGCTTGCAGCCCTCGAGATCGCCGGTGCGATTGAGCGGTTGCAGCACCTCCTCGCTGAGCTTGGCGGCCTCGCCGAGGATCGCCTCGCGCACATCGGCCGACGCATCGGTGAAGCCGGGAAGATTGCCGTAGCGATCGATCTGGAAAACGTCGTTCAACAGGAAGCTGACGTCTTCGACGGGGGCTTTGTAGGTTGGCATGCTGATCTCCCGGCTGGCTCGTGGCCGCAGGTACGGCCGACGCTCTGCAGCTTGTCCTTGGGTTTGTTGCAGCGGACCTTATCCGGTTCCGGAGGTCCGCGGCAGGGCCTAGCGAGACTGTGATTGCGACGTAGCGCCGCCCTGCTTCATCAACTCCTCGCCCATCATCCGATGCAGCAGGTTGATCGCCTTGAGCGGACGCACCATCACCTTGAAATGCGTGATCCGGCCGTCACCATCGAAGGTGATGATGTCGACGCCGTTGAGCTTGATGCCGTCGATCTCGTTCTCGAATTCGAGCACCGCGCCGGTGTCGTTCTTCCATTCGCCGAGATATTTGAAGGTCGGACCGCCGAGCACCTTGGCGGCGCTGGTGAGATATTTGAAGGTGATGTCGCGGCCGCGCTGCGGCGTATGCACGACCGGGCTTTCGAACACCGCGTCGGGATGCAGCAGATCCCACAAAGCGGCGGTGTCGTGGGACTTCATGTAGGCGTACCACTTGTCGAGGCCCGGCTTGCTCATTTCGGACGTCTCCTGCGGCGGGGTTAGGAAGCCTGAACATCGGCCGCGCGCGACGAGCCGGCGCGCCGATCACCATATGCATATTGACGCATATGCACACTAACGCATAAAGTCAAGCGAACTCGGGAATGGCCGATTTGGGAACTGAGATGGAGGTGGGCGTTGGCACTCGGTGACGCAATCCTCGCCTGCCTCACGGAACGTCCGATGACGGGCTACGAGCTCGCCAAGACGTTCGATGCCTCGATCGGCTTCTTCTGGAAGGCCGACCATCAGCAGATCTACCGCGAGCTCTCCCGGCTGCGCGACAAGGGCCACGTCCAGGGCCGCGAGGTGGTGCAGTCCGGCAAGCCCAACAAGCTGGTCTACACCCTGACCACCGAGGGCCGCGCGGCGTTGAAGCACTGGGCGGCAAGACCAAGCGTTCCGCCCTCGATCAAGGACGACCTGCTGGTACGGCTCTATGCGCTCGACTGCGTCGACATCGCGCCGCTGCGCAACGACCTGATGGCGCGGCTGGAGCATCACCGCGACCGCTATGAGCGCTACGAACGCCTGCTCAACAAACGCTTCCCCGACGGCACAGCGCCGCCGGCCGACGTCGGCAAGATGCTCAGCCTGCGTCTCGGGATGCGCCATGAGCGCGTCGTGGTGGAATGGTGCGAGGAGGCGCTCGACGCGCTGTCGGCGATATCGGGCCGCGGCCATGTGCTGCCGATCGACGACGGCAAGCGCGGGAGCAACGGCTAGAAGCTGCCGTGCCGCCCGGCTATGGCGCGAAACAAAATCGACTTTGCCTAAAAACGATAGCCGTGTCCTGATCCGGCGCAACAGGTTCCCGGATTCCCTAACTTTAAGGCCCTGCGGCCGCATTCCTTAACCCGTTATTTACCGTGACGGGAAAAAGTCAGCAGCTGAAGCAGACGACCAGCGCAGAATTCGATTGTCTCTTAACGGGAATGCGCGGGGAGGCTGCGGGCGCAGGTTGTGGCGCCGGAGTCGGGACCGGACGGAATCATGAATTCGCGCGTATCGTGGAGTGTTGACGGCATCGATCCCTCCGTCCGCGACAGGGCCGAGGCGGCTGCGCGCCGCGCCGGCATGTCACTGAACGACTGGCTCAACTCCACCGTCGGCGAGCCAAGCCCGCCGGATTGGCGCATGGAGCAGCGGCAGCCGATGCCGAGCCGGGAAAGCCGCGAGGTCGCCGACATCCATCAGCGGCTCGACGCCATCACCCGCCAGATCGAACAGATTGCAAAGCCGTTGTCGCGCGGCGAAGCCGTGCGCGCCGAAGTGCCGCGCGGCCAGCCCGCCGTCGCACGGCAGTTGAACGAAGCGATCTCGCGCCTCGACGCACGGCTGTCGCAGATTTCGCGGCCGCAGCCGGCGCGCGAGCCGCAACCCCAAACGACGCGTGAATCGCAGATGCAGCGGGAGCCGCAAATGCAGGACCGCCAGCAGCAGGAACGCCAGCGCCAGGCCGAAGCCGTCGAGCGCGCCGCCGCGCAGATCTACCGGCCCTCGCCGCCGCTGAGCCCGGCATCGTTCGATTCCGCGATCGCGGAAATCGCCGCGCGCCAGAACGAGCTCGATGACGTCGCACCGCGGCAGATGCCGCCGCGCGGCGCGCCGCCGATGCCGCAATCGGCGCCGCCGGTGGCTGCCTACGCGCCGCCGCCTGCCACGCCCGCCGGGCCCGACTTCTCCTCGCTCGAGCGTCATCTGCTCAAGATCACGAGCCAGATCGAAGCCCTGCAACGGCCCGACCATATCGAGCAGTCGATCGCGGCCTTCCGCGGCGAGCTCGCGGAGATCCGCCAGGCCATCACCGAGGCGATGCCGCGCCGCGCGATCGAATCGATCGAGAACGAAATCCGCTCGCTGCATCACCGGATCGACGAGATCCGCCAGGACAGCAGCAACGGCCAGGGCCAGGCGATCGCCGGCATCGAACGCGCGCTGTCGGAGATCCGCGAGGAGCTGCGCACGCTGACGCCGGCGGAACAGCTCACCGGCTATGACGAGGCGATCCGCAATCTCGGCGCCAAGCTCGACACGATCCTGCGCGCCAATGACGATCCCTCGACGCTGCATCAGCTCGAAAGCGCGATCGCGGCGCTGCGTACCATCGTCTCCAATGTCGCCTCCAACGACGCGCTGCTGCAACTGTCCGGCGACGTGCATGCGCTGGCGACCAAGGTCGACCAGCTGTCGCAGATGTCGCGCGGTGAATCCTACGGCGACGCTTTCGCCGGGATCGAGCAGCGTATCGCCGCGCTGGCCTCGACGCTGGAGAGCCGCGAGCGGCCGGTCGGCACCGACAACACCGACGCCATCGAAAGCGCAGTACGCACGCTGTCCGAGCGGATCGACCGCTTGCAGGTCGGCAACGACAGCTCGTCGGCGTTCACCCATCTCGAGCAGCGCGTCTCCTATCTGCTGGAGCGGTTGGAATCCGCCGACCAGCGCTCCGGCAATCTTGGCCGGGTCGAGGAAGGGCTGCATGACATCATGCGGCACCTCGAGGCGCAGCACGCCCATCTCGCTTCGCTGGCCGACGCCACCCGCAACACCGGCCCGTCCGCGCCGCAGCCGATGATGGACAGCGGCATCGTCGACCTGGTGAAGCGCGAACTGTCCGACATCCGCTTCAGCCAGACGGAGACCGACCGCCGCACCCAGGACTCGCTGGAGACGGTTCACAACACGCTCGGCCATGTCGTCGATCGCCTCGCGATGATCGAGACCGATCTGCGCTCGGTCCGCACCGCGCCGCCGCCGGCACCGCCTGCGCCCGAACCGGTCCAATCGCGGATCGAACCGCCGCGGATGGAAATGCCGCGCGCGGCGATGCCGCAGCCGATCGCACAACCCGAATCGTATCGGCCCGAATTGCCGAATCCTGCGCTGGCGCAGGAGCACTTCATGTCCGCGCCGCGCGAATTCCACGCCGTGCAGCCGGTCGAGGCCACGCCGCCGCCGCTGCCGCCGCGCGCCATCAGCGAGATCCTCGAGCCGCATGCGGCGTCCGCACGCGCAGCCATCGCGCCGGAACTGCCGCCGGATCATCCGCTCGAGCCCGGAACGCGCCCCTCGGGCCGCATGTCGTCGCCGTCGGAGCGGATCGCGGATTCCGAACGCGCGATCAGCGATCTTCCCGCCGGCAAGAAAGAGCCGGTCTCGACGTCGAGCTTCATCGCCGCCGCGCGCCGTGCCGCGCAGGCCGCCGCCGCACAGCCCGTCAACGACAAGGCTGCACGCGCAGCGAGCAAGGCTGCCGCCAAGGCCAAGGAGAAGGCCGACAAGGCTGCGAAGGCCGCCGCCGCCAAGGCGGGCGCGCCCGCTGCCGGCGCAGCTGAGGCCCAGCCTTCGACCATCACCTCCAAGATCCGATCCCTGCTGGTCGGAGCGAGCGTGGTCGTGATCCTGCTTTCGACCGCCAAGATGGCGATGAACCTGCTCGACACCAGTTCCCCGGCGCCGATCCCGGCGGCCGAACGCAGCGAGCCGGCGCCTGCGGCCCCCGTGCAACCGCCCGTCGAGAATTCGACAGCCCCCGCCGCACCTTCCGGGATGCCGGGGCCATCGATGACCTCGCCGACCCCGCTCGGCCGCCAGTCCAACAACACCGCGGCGCCCAACACGCTCGACAGCGCGCAAGTCAGTATTCCGCCGGCGTCCGCGCCTGCCGATGCTGCAATGCCGGCAGCGCCGCCCGCCGCCCCGGCACCGGCCGCCGCGAACGACGTCACCGGCACAATTCCGACCGCACCTCCGCTCGGCGGCAAGCTCGCCACGATCCAGATTCCGGCGGGCGAGAAGCTGCCCGACGCGATCGGCGGACCGGCGCTGCGCACGGCTGCGATCAAGGGCGATGCGGCGGCGGCCTACGAGGTCGGCGTCCGCTTTGCCGAAGGCAAGGGCGTGCCCGCCAATCTCGACGAGGCCGCCAAATGGTACAATCGCGCGGCCCAGGCCGGCGTGGTGCCCGCGATGTTCCGGCTCGGCACCTTCTACGAGAAGGGCCTCAGCGTGAAGCGCGACTTCGATACCGCGCGGCGCTACTACGTGCAGGCCGCCGAGCGCGGCAACGCCAAGGCGATGCATAATCTCGCCGTGCTCGATGCCGACGGCGGCGGCAAGGGCGCCGACTACAAGAGCGCCGCGCAGTGGTTCCGCAAGGCCGCCGATCGCGGCGTCGCCGACAGCCAGGTCAACCTCGGCATCCTCTATGCCCGCGGCATCGGTGTCGAACAGAACCTCGCCGAGTCCTTCAAGTGGTTCAGCCTCGCGGCCGCGCAGGGCGACGCCGACGCCGGCCGCAAGCGTGACGACATCGCCAAGCGGCTCGACCCGCAGTCGCTGGCCGCAGCCAAGCTCGCGATCCAGACCTTCACGCCCGAGCCGCAGCCGAGCGATGCGGTCAACGTGACGACCCCGCCCGGTGGCTGGGACAGCGCGCCCGTGCAACCCGCGGCGGCAAAGCCGGTCAGGCAACCGTCGAAGCGCACCGCGGCGCTGGCCGCCCCGGCTCACTGAACGACACGCGATGCGGCGCCTTGACGGCGCCGCTGTCCTATCCCTGCCGCATTCCGCCGTGTAGACAGACGCGCAGTCCCGCGCCGATGGCGCACGCGTTCTGGAGGTCAGGCTTGTCTGTCGACGATCGTCAGGATGATGGCACCGGCCACCGTTCGTCGCCGACCGGTCCCCGCGTCGCGCCGCCGCGCCGGACTGCATCGCCGTTCGCCGCGCACCCGAGCGCTCCGCCGCAGCCGCCCGCCCCTCCACAAGGAACCATGGCCTCGCCGCGCGGCACCTTCCGGTTCTCGCTGCCGTCGATCATCATCTTCGTGCTGCTGTTATCGAGTGTCGCGATTCAGGCCTATCGCGACCTGTCGCGGCCGGGCGCCTGGGATTTCTGGCGCGAGACCTACATCGCGGCGAGCATGACCTCGACGGTGATTCCCGACGTCGACATCGACGGGTCGGGCCACGGCCGGCGGGCGCTGGCGATCAGCGGCAAGATCGGCTCGGCCAGCGCGAGCTGGCTGCGCGACCGGCTGAGCGAGGCCCGCCTCGCGCCGGGTGATGCCGTGCTGCTATCATCGCCAGGCGGCGCGCTGAATCAGGCCGCGATCATGGGCGAGGCCATCCGCTCGCACGGGCTGGTCACCGCCGTCGCAACGGCCGACGCCTCGGGCAGACTGCGCCCCGCGGCCTGCGCCAGCGCCTGCGTCCTGGTCTATGCCGGCGGGGCGACCCGCTATGGCATCGCGGGCTCGCGGCTCGGGGTGCATCGCTTCACGACCAGCACGCCGGTCAGCGATCCGCTCGCCGAGGCCCAGCGCATCCAGGGCATGGTGCTCGGCTACATGACCAAGATGGGCGTCTCGTCCGGGATCGTCGAGGCGATGTCGCAAACCTCGGACATCCGCTGGCTGAGCCCGCAGGAAGCGCTGACGCTGAACCTGATCACCAAGCCGGTCGAGCGGCCCTGAAGCATGATCCGGCAAAGCGCGGAACGCGTTTGCGCGGAGATCATGCTCAAACCAGCCGGTTCAGGCGTCATTAATCTGAATTATCAACCACGTGCGCAACAGAGCGGCAACGTGCGGCGAAAAATGCCATCCGAGGCGGATTCTTTAGTCCCTCCTTCCACCGAATTCGGTTATGCAAGAACGCGGCAATCGACCCGCGTTCGCCAGCGTCCTGCGCGCCGACCGGATTCGTTCAGCCGGAGAATGCCCGACCAGAACGACATCACGCCGTGATGCGGCCCTGCGCCCCAGCATACGGCGAACCGACAAGAAGCGACGCGCGTGCAGCTCTACCTCCCGATCGCCGACATTCCGGTCAATGTCTTCCTCATCCTGGCGATGGGCGCGGCGGTGGGATTCGTCTCCGGCATGTTCGGGATCGGCGGCGGCTTCCTGATGACGCCGCTGTTGATCTTCGTCGGCATCGCGCCCGCGGTCGCGGTGGCCTCGGTCGCCAGCCACATCGCGGCCTCCTCGTTCTCCGGCGCGATCTCCTATTGGCGCAGACGCGCGATCGACCCGCTGCTGGCGGCGGTGCTGCTGGTCGGAGGCACGCTCGGCACCGCGCTCGGGTGTGGACCTTCACCTTCCTGCGCTCGCTCGGCCAGCTCGACCTCATGATCGCGCTGTCCTACGTCATCCTGCTGACGACGGTCGGCGGGCTGATGTTCTGGGAAGGCCTGCGCGCGATGCTGCGTTCGCGCCGCGGCGGCCCGGTCACGCTGCGCAAGCCCGGCAGCCATGGCTGGATCCACGGCCTGCCCCTGAAGCTGCGCTTCAAGCGCTCCAAGATCTATCTCTCGGTCATCCCGGTGGTCGCGGTCGGCCTCGTGATCGGCTTCATCGGCGCTGTCATGGGCATCGGCGGCGGCTTCATCCTGGTGCCGCTGATGATCTATGTGCTGCGGGTGCCGACCTCGACCGTGATCGGCACCTCGATGGTGCTTACCCTCGTCACCATGGTGTTCGCCACCATGCTGCACGCGGTGACCAACCATCTGGTCGATGCCGTATTGGCCTTGATCCTGATGATCGGCGGCGTCACCGGCGCGCAGTTCGGCGCCCGCGCCGGCCAGAAGATCCGTGGCGAGCATCTGCGCCTGCTGCTCGGCCTGCTCGTGCTCGCGGTCGGCATCCGCTTCGCGGTCGAGCTGGTGATCCGGCCGCAGGACCCCTACAGCATCCGCGAAACCGGCGGAGCCCCGCCATGAGGCTGCGCGCGCCGCTTGCGATCGTTGCCCTTATCGCGACCGGCCTGGCGGCCGCGCCTGCCCGTGCCGAACGGCTGATCGTGTCGGTCTCCAACCATCGCGTCACGGTGACGCCGAATTATTCCGGCGGCGAGCTCGTGCTGTTCGGTTCGGTGGAGAAGGACGACAAGACGCCGCCCAATCGCGGCAATTACGATCTCGCGGTCACGGTGTCGGGGCCGCGCGCCGACATGGTCACGCGGCGCAAGGAGCGCAGGTTCGGAATCTGGATCAACACCGACTCGCGCCAGTTCCTCCAGGTTCCCGGCTACCTCGCGCTGTTCGCCAATCGCCCGTTCGACCAGATCGCCTCGCCCGACGTGCAGCGGCGCCAGCAGCTCGGGCTCAACAACGTGCTGCTGATGCAGCGGGTCGGTCCCGACTTTGCCGACGTGGTGCCGAACGATCCGTTCCGCAGCGCCTTCGTCCGGCTGCGGACCGAGCACGGATTGTACCGCGAGGCGACCTCCGCGGTGACATTCCTGACCCCGACCTTGTTCCGCACCGGCATTCCGCTGCCGGCCGAAGTGCCGATCGGCACCTACAATGTCGAGATCAAGTTGTTTTCCGACGGCGCGCTGGTGACCAAGACCGAGACCGCGTTCGAGATCGTCAAGGTCGGCTTCGAGCAGTTCGTCGCCACCACCGCGCGGCAGAACGGCTTCGTCTACGGCCTCGTCACCGCGTTCATGGCGCTGATGACCGGCTGGATGGCCTCGATCGTGTTCCGAAAAGATTAGAGACGTAGGTTGGGTGGAGCGAAGCGATACCCAACATCCGGAACCGCGGCGACATGATGGGTATCGCTGCGCTCCACCCATCCTACGATCCCCGCAACACGCTTTCGAACGCGTCGCCCAGGATCGAAAGGCCGAGGTCGATCTCGTCGTCGCTGATCGTCAGCGGCGGCGCGATGCGGAAGACGCTGCCCATGCCGGGCAGTTGCACGATGTTGGTGCTCAGCCCAAGCTCCATGCAGCGCTGCGAGACCCGTGTTCCGAGCGCTTCATCGGGTTGCTTGCTGAAGCGGTCGCGCACGATCTCCATGCCCTGCATCAGCCCCCGGCCACGCACGTCGCCAATGCATTCGAAGCGGTTCTGGAGTGCGAGCAGCCCATCCCTCAGCCGCGCGCCCGCGATCGCAGCCCGCTCGACCAACCGGTCGCGCAGGATGATCTCGATGACCTTGAGCCCGACCGCTGCCGGCATCGGGTCCGACACATGCGTCGTGTAGAACAGGAAGCCGCGTTCGTGACAGCGCTCCTCGATCTCGGCCGATGCGATGACCGCGGCTAAAGGCAGACCGGCGCCGAGCGTCTTCGACAGGGTCAGGATGTCGGGCACGGCACCATCGCGCTCGAACGCGAACATCGCGCCGGTCCGGCCGAGGCCGGTCTGCGCTTCGTCGACGATCAGCAGCATGCCGCGTGCACGGCACAGCTCCTTCAGCGCGGCGAGGTAGCCTTCCGGCAGATCGATCAGCCCGCCGGAGCTGAGGATCGGCTCGGCGATCATGCAGGCGAGCGAGCCGGTCGATTGGCGGTCGATCAGATCGAAGGCGTAGGCCAGCTCGGCCCGCCAGTCGGCCGCTTGGCCGAAGCGGGGACGATAGAGGTTCGGGGTCGGGATCGCGAGCGAGCCGACCGGCGCCGGGCCATAGCCCCTGCGGCCGGCCGAATAGGTCGTCGCGGCGGCGCCCGACGTCATGCCGTGCCAGGACTGCGCGAACGCGACGGTCTCGAAGCCGCCGGTGGCGAGCTTGGCCATCTTGATCGCGGCCTCGTTGGACTCGCCACCGGTGCTCAACAGCATGACGCGATCGAGCCCCGGCGGCAGCAGGTCGGCGAGCTGTTCGGCCAGCGCGACCACCGGACGGGTCAGCATGCCGCTGAACAGATGGTCCAGCCGTTCGGCATGCTCGCTGATGGTGCGGACGATCTCGGGATGGCCGTGGCCGAGCACGGCGCTCATCTGCCCGGACGTGAAATCCAGGATGGCGCGGCCGTCGGCGTCATAGACGAAGGACCCGGAGGCGCGCTCGATGATGACGGGCGCGAATGTGCCGCCATAGCGGATGAGGTGACGCCGCGCGCGATCCCAAAAGGCCTTGTCGTCGTTGCCCGTCATGCCTGCTCCCTGCGGCTGCATTACCGCGTTGAAGAACATCGTGGCTCATCCTATGCGCACGATCCGGCAATGACCTTGCGATTTGGAATGCATTTCGCCCACAATTCTGGAATAAATTGCGCAAAAGACGGAAAATGCGAAATAAATGGGAATCAACACCGTGATTGACGAGATCGACCGGAAGATCCTCGACGTGCTGCAGGTCGAGGGGCGCATCACCAATCTCGAACTGGCGGAGCGGGTCGGGCTCTCGTCCGCGCCCTGCATGCGACGCGTCAGGACGCTCGAGGATACCGGTGTGATCAGTTGCTACGTGGCGTTGGTGGACCCCGCGCGAATGGGGCTCGGGTTCGACGTGATCGTCGAGCTCCGCCTCAAGCACCAGAACCGGGACTCCTTCGCGCGCTTCGAGAAGAAGGTGACCGGGCTTCCGGAGGTCGTCGAGTGCTGCATGATCGCCGGCGATTGGGACTACTCGCTGCGCATCGTGTCCTCCGACCTCGCAAGCTATCAGTCGTTCATCCTCGACCGCCTGATGCATCCGGACAGCGATATCGCGAGCTACCGCACCACCATCATCCTGCGCAAGGTCAAATCGACGACCAAGATCGACAGCTCGCTGTTTTGATCGACGACGTTGCTACTCAATTCGCAGCCAGCCTGGTCGATGCGGCCGCGGGCCGGGTCACCAGATAGATGCCGAGCGCGACCGGAACGATGCCGAGCAGGTCGCGGAATTCGACTTGCTCACCGAGCACGAGGTAGGCGAACAGCATGCCGAGCGGCGGCATCAGGAAGTGATAGGCGCTGGCAGCGGTGGCGCCACAGACCTTCAGGAGATGAAACCAGATCACATAGCCGAGGATCGAGCCGCCGAGCACCAGGAAGGCGAAGGCGCCGGCGAGCCGGGCGCTCGGCACGATGTCAGCTACGCTGGAAAATGCGAAGGCGAACGGCATCACGGCAAGGCCTCCGGCAATGTTCTGGATGCCGTTGCCGATCCACAAATTGCCCTTGGGCGCGAGCAGCTTGAACAGGATGGTGCCCGCGACGATCGAGGCGAGCGAAGCCAGCGTGAACAAGACACCGTGCGGACTGTCTGATCCGATCGACATGCGATGCCAGACGATGAAGGCGACGCCGGCGATGCCGAGCAGCAGGCCGGCGACCTTGCGCCAGGTCAACGCCTCGCCGAGTAACAGCGCCGCCAGCACCGCGGTGAACACCGGATTGGCCGACACGATCAGCGTGCCGAGACCGGCGGAGACCGTCTTCAGGCCGGTGTAGCCGAGACCGAGATACAGCGCGTTGTTGGCGACGCCGAGCACGGCGAACACGACGGCATCGCGCCACGTCAGATCCCATGCGTCCCGGCGCAGCAGCGCGACGGCCAAGATCAGGATGCCGGCCAGCGAAAAACGCGCGGCGAGCAGGATCAGCGGCGGGCAATCGGTGACGCCGATCTTGCCGGCGACGAAAGCGAAGCTCCAGAGCAGGCAGAACAAGGCGATCAGCAGCGGCAGGGTGTTGAAGCGGGCACGGGGGGCGGCCACAGATGATGCGGCGGGCGACGTTGCGGCGGACATGGCGGGGTCTCCTTCGCCGATGATCTAGGCCGCCGCGTTGATATTTGGAAATTAAATGATAGACTGGCTTCCAGTGGATTTATGAATGGAGGCTGCGATGCTCGACCTGGAGCTGTTGCGCAGTTTCGTCTCGGTGGTCGATGCCGGCGGCTTCACCCGCGCCGGTGAGCGCGTTCACCGGACGCAATCGACGGTCAGCCAGCAGATCAAGCGGCTGGAGGAGGACGTCGGCCAGCCGTTGCTGATCCGCAGCGGCAAGGACGTCACCCCGACCGAGGCCGGCGAGCGGCTGTTGAGCTATGCGCGGCGGCTGCTGTCGCTCGCGGAGGAGGCCCGCGACGTGCTCTCGCGTCCCGGCAGCGAGGGCGCGATCCGGATCGGCATCACCGAGGACTTCGCCGCCTACCGCCTGACGCGACTGCTCGCAACCTTCTCGCGCAGCCATCCGAGCTTGCGGCTCGATGTGCGCTCCGGCCAGAGCTTGTCGCTATACCGCGACCTCGAGCGCGGCGATCTCGATCTTGCGCTGATCAAGCGCTCCGCCAGCGAGAAGGGTGGCATCGCGGTGTGGCCGGAACGCGTGCACTGGGTCACCAGCAAGAGCCATCCGCGCGACACCACCGTCGGCTCCGTGCCGCTGATCGGCTTCGGCTCGGGCTGTCTCTACCGCGCCTATGCCATCCATGCTTTGGAGCGCGCCGGGCGCAACTGGCACATGGCCTACACGTCCTCCAGCCTCGCCGGCATCCAGGCCGCGGTCGCCGCGGGCCTGGGCCTGAGCATTCTGTCGGAGATGTCGATCCAGGCCGAGCACCGCGTGCTGACCGCGAAAGACGGCTTTGCGCCGATCGAGCGCACCGAAGTCGCCCTCGTCGCCGCCCCCGAAGCCAGCCCCGCGACGTTGCGGCTGGCCGACCGGCTCGCCGAGTATTGCGAGAACGTGCAGGCGAAGGCGGCGTAGGACCCATCCGTCATTCCGGGGCGTGCGAAGCACGAACCCGGAATCCATTCATGCACGAACGATGCGGTTCAATGGATTCCGGGCTCTCGCTTCGCGATCCCTCAGGTGCGCAATTGCGCACCGGGGAATGACGAAGAGACTCAATAACACCGCGACGCTGCGAATGCGTGGACGCGGTTGTCGCCCAACACGTGGGCCATGAAACCGGCGATCCGAAAATCCGCGCGAACGCCCGATCGCGGATGCTCAAGCCGCCGGTGTAGGCGCCGAACGCCGGCATCACCGCGCGCTCGCCGTCACTGGCAAAACAACGCCGCTCGATCGAGCGGCCGCGGGTCGGCACCCGTGCCTTCGGATGCAGGTGCCCGGCGATCTCGCCGCTCGCCCCGGTCGGCTCATGGCGGAACACGATCGGGCCGATCGCGACCTCGGTCGCGACCACGCCGCCAAGATTGGCCGGCAGCGCCGGATCGTGGTTGCCCGCGATCCAGATCCAGTTGCGCCGCAGTTGCAGCGCCGACAGCGCCTCGCGATCCGGTTCCGACAGGCGCGCATGCGCCTCGCGATCATGGAAACTGTCACCGAGCGCGATCACCTGCCGCGGATCGTGCCGCGCGATCACGGCGGCGAGCCGGCTCAGCGTCGCCACCGTATCATAGGGTGGCAGCAGGACGCCGCGGCTGGCGAAGCTCGAGCCCTTCTCCAGATGCAGGTCGGAAACCACGAGCAGGCGCTGCTCTTCCCAGAACAGCGCGCCGGAGAAATCCGCCACGAAGCCGACATCCGCCACCGTGACCCTCGAAACGCGCATGTCGTCACCGTCTCGCAAAGCTGGCGCGCTTGCCGTCACGTCGTGTTCCCCAGAGTGGTCGCGTTAAGTCGTCGCCTCCCGCACGAGTTCCTCGGCCGCCTCGGCCAGAAGCTCGTCGGATGCTTCGCCATAAACTGACTCGCGGCCGATTTCCAGCAGCGCAGGCACGGCAAGCGGGGAAACGTGGTCGAGATCCTTGTGGGTGATTCGGCCATGGATGCGCGACAGCATGTCGCCGAGACGGCGGAGATCGAGCAATCCGGTGGCGGCGTCGCTGCGCGCGGCGCGCAGCAGCACGTGGTCGGCATGATGCTTGCGCAGCACGTCGTAGATCAAATCGGTCGAGAACAGCACCTGGCGGCGCGACTTCTCCTCGTCGGTGAAGCGGCGCGCGATCAGGCCGGAGATGATGGCGCAGTTGCGGAAGGTGCGCTTCATCAGCGCGGATTCCGCAAGCCAGGCCTCGAGGTCGTCACCGAGCATGTCGGGATCGAACAGCGCGTTGAGATCGAGCTTGCCGTGCCGGATCATGAAGGAGAGATCGCCGACGCCCCAGACCGCCAGCGCATATTCATTGGCGACGAAGCCGAGCGGCCGGGCGCGGGCGCGCTCCAGCCGCCGCGTCAGCAGCATGCCGAGCGTCTGGTGCGCCAGCCTTCCCTCGAAGGGATAGCAGACCAGATAATGGCTGCCGCCGCGCGGAAAGGTTTCCACCAATAGCTCGCGCACCGCAGGCACGCGGGAGAATCGTCGCTGCAACGACAGCCAGTCGTGCACCTGGTCCGGCAGCGCGTTCCAGTCCCGGCTGTTGTCGAGCAGCTTGCGGACCCGTTCGGCGAGATAGGTCGAGAGCGGGAACTTGCCGCCCATATAGGACGGCACTTTTGCGTCTTTGTCATTGGCGCGGGAGACGTAGACCTGATCTTCAACCAAGGCCTCGTAGCGCACCACCTCGCCGCCGAACACAAAGGTATCGCCGGGCACCAGGCCCTCGATGAACACCTCCTCGATCTCGCCGAGCATCCGGCCGCCGCGCGCGATCGCGCCGGTCGACCCGGACCCGCCGGCGCGCGAACGCACCAGCCGCACCTTCAGCATGGTCTCCTCGACGATGGTGCCGACGTTGAGGCGATAGCTCTGCCGTACCTTGGGATTGGTGACGCGCCAGCGGCCCTGCTTGTCCTGCTTGATGCGCGCGAAGCGCTCATAGGTCTTCAGCGCGTAGCCGCCGGTGGCGACGAAGTCGACCACGTCATCGAAATCCGTTCGCGCCAACGCTGCATAGGGCGCCGCGGTCCTGACTTCATCGTAGAGCTCATCCGACAGGAACGGCTTGCCGCAGGCGCAGCCCAGCACGTGCTGGGCCAGCACGTCGAGCGCACCAGAGCGCAACGGCGGCGTGTCCTGCGCATTCTCGGCGATGGCATCGATCGCGACCCGGCATTCCAGCACCTCGAACCGGTTGGCCGGCACCAGCACGGCACGCGAGGCCTCGTCGAAGCGGTGGTTGGCGCGGCCGATCCGCTGCATCAGCCGAGACGATCCCTTGGGCGCGCCGATATTGATGACGAGGTCGACGTCGCCCCAGTCGACGCCGAGATCGAGCGACGAGGTGCAGACCACGCCGCGCAGCTTTCCCGCGGCCATCGCGTCCTCGACCTTGCGCCGCTGCGCGACGTCGAGCGAACCGTGATGCAGCGCGATCGCAAGCCCGTCGTCGTTCATGCGCCACAGATCCTGGAACAGCATCTCGGCCTGGCTGCGGGTGTTGACGAACACCAGCGTGGTCTTGTTGCGCTTGATCAGCTCATAGACCTCGGGCAGCGCGTGGCGCGCGCTGTGGCCGGACCATGGCAGCCGCTCCCGCGTGTCGAGCATCTCGACCACCGGCGGCGCGGCGCCGCCGGCGATGACGACGTCGGCCGATGCGTTCTCGCCGCCCGGCTGCGGCACCAGGAAGCGCGCCAGTTGTTCAGGCTCGGCGACGGTTGCGGAGAGGCCGATGGCGCGCGCCTGTGGCGCGATGGTCCAGAGCCGCGCCAGGCCCAGCGACAGCAGATCGCCGCGCTTGGAAGTGACCAGCGCGTGCAACTCGTCGAGCACGACGCGCTTCAGCGACGAGAACAGGAACGGTGCGTCGTCGGACGACAGCAACAACGCCAGCTGTTCCGGTGTGGTGAGCAGGATGTCCGGCGGATAGCGCCGCTGCCGCTGCCGCCGCGACACCGGCGTGTCGCCGGTGCGGGTCTCGATCCTGATCGGCAGGCCCATCTCGGCAACCGGCGTCTCCAGGTTGCGCGCGATGTCGACCGCGAGCGCCTTCAGCGGCGAGATGTAGAGCGTGTGCAGCCCGCCGCTGCGGCGAACGCCACGGCCGGTGGAGATGAGGGTCCTTCTTGGCTCCGCAGCACTCGCTGGTAGGGCTCCCTCCCCCCTTGCGGGGAGGGTTGGGAGAGTAAGTAAGCCGTATCGTTCGGAGCAAGTGGCGCACCCCTCCTCCGCAAGGGGGAGGTGGCGATCGAGTATGCGTCGACCGGATTCCGCCTCTCTCGTCGCTCTCCCCACTCAATTCCACCAGCGTCGGCAGGAATCCGGCCAGCGTCTTGCCCGCGCCCGTCGGCGCGATCAGCAGCGCCGAGCGCTCCTCACGCGCCTTCGCCAGCAGCGCGAGCTGATGCTCGCGCGGCGACCAGCCACGTGCGGCAAACCAGTCGCGGAACCGGCGCGGCAAGAGATCGGCCGTTTCCGACGGCGGGACGGAAAAGAGATCGAGCGTCGACACGCCCAAGAGGTAGGTGTTTCAGGCGGTTTCGTCGAGTGCGGGACGAAAATGGCGGCAGGTGGCAGGGCCCCCTACCCCGTAGCCGACGTCATTGCGAGGAGCGAAGCGACGAAGCAATCCATCTTTCCCCGAGGGGATCGATGGATTGCTTCGCTTCGCTCGCAATGACGGGGGATAGAGCCTGCCTGCCCCTACTCCGTCATCGGCTGGCCGGAGAGATCCCAGTCCTTGCCGTTGAAGATCGAGATGTAGAGCGTCTTCATCGGGGTATAGTCGTCCGGCGTGTAGCTGTAATTGATGCCGTCGAGGAAGTAGGGCGAGTGGAAGCCGGCCAGCGTGGTGGCGTGCTTCAGCACGTTGGCGCGGGTCAGGTCATCGCCGCAGCGGCGCAGGATTTCACCCATCGTCGCCGCCTGGCCGTAGCCGGCGAAGGCGATGGTGTTGTCGGGATCGACATTCGGCAGATACTTCTTGCGCAGCTCCTCGAACGCGATCACGTCGGCGTCCTTCTCGTAACGCGGCACGCCGACTTCCTTGTTGTAGCGGATCGCGACGATGTCCTTGGCGTTCTCCAGCCCCGCGGCGCTCAGGATCGAGCGGCCGGTCGAGCCCGCCGACAACAGCTGCAACGGCTTCCAGCCGAGCTCGGCCACCTTGCGGATCGACTGCGACGTCGCCTTGCCGGTGGTGATGTTGTAGAACACGTCGGCGCCCGACTTCGAGAGATTGATGAGCTGGGAATCGACCGTCGGATCGGTGAGATCGTAGGTCTGCTCCATGATCACCTGCGCCTTGCCGCCGGCGTCACTCAGCACTTTCTTGAACGGCCCCAGGAAGTCGCGGCCGAAATCATCGTTCTGGTAGAGGATGCCGATCTTGGCCTCCGGCTTCACGCTGACGACGTGCTTGGCGAGAATCCGCGCCTCGGTCGGATACAGCGGCAGGCCCGCCATGGTCCATTTGAAGTTCTTCGGGTCGTTCCACTTCGAGGCGCCGGTGTTGAGCAGCAATTGCGGCACGCCCTTGGAGTTGAGATATTTATGCACCGAGGTCTGCGGCGCGGTGCCGAGCGAGCCGTAGAGCGCCAGCACCTCCTCCTGCTCGACCAGCCGGCGCGTGGCCTCGACGCATTTCGGCGCGCTGTAGGCGTCGTCCATGGTGAGGAATTTCACCTTGCGGCCGTTGATGCCGCCCTTGTCGTTCAGCATCTGGAAATAGGCTTCGCCGACGCGGCCGAGCACGCCATAGAGCGAGCCGGGGCCGGAATGCGGCACGGTCTGGCCGAGCTTGATCTCGGTGTCGCTCGCACCCGGATCGTACTTCTTGTCGGCGGCCCGGACGAACGGCGCGGGCAGCACAGACGCTGCGATCACGGACAATGCGGTGGCGCCGAATTCGCGCCGCGTATGCTTTTTCATTGTGTCTCTCCCTGAGGCGCAAAGCTCTCGCATTCCGCATTGCGCCGGGCAAGCGCGAAGTCGCGACTTCGCGACGCAATGCCGCGTCGCGGCAAATGCGTAGCGTGTAGACTCAAGTCGGGGCGTGGGTTCACTTCTCTCTTCCTTCTCCCCTTGTGGGAGAAGGTGGATTCGATGCGGTAGCATCGAAGCCGGATGAGGGGTCTGTCTCCGCAGATAGAGACCCTTCATCCGGCGCTTCGCGCCACCTTCTCCCACAAGGGGAGAAGGGAAGAAGCAGCGTCACGGCTTGATCGCGACCGCCACGAGCCCGGGTGCCGGGATGTTGTCCTCATTCCGCACCGAGAGGTCGTCGAGCAGCGCCAAGGTCAGCCCGGCAGCCGCAACGGTCGCCCGCACATAGGCTGCGCTGTGGGCGTAGCGCAGGCCTTCGCCGAGGATGACGTCCTCCCCGTCATGGGTCTCGGCCGTGAACGCGAGCACGCCGCCGGCGACCAGCACGCGCCTGGCTTCGGCAAGCACGGGCGCGAGATCGGCGACATAGACCATCGCATCCGCGGCGAGGATCAATTCAGCGCTGGCGTCCGGCCTGCCGCGGATGCCCGTCAGCATGTCGTCGACCTCGAGTTCGGCATAGAGCGCGGTGGCGCGCGCCTTGTCGATCATCCGCGGCGACAGATCGATGCCGATGAAGCGATCGACATGCGCAGCGAAGGCGCCCGCCGCGAGCCCGGTGCCGCAACCGAGATCGATCGCGCGTTTGAAGAACGCCGGCTTCTTCGCGGCAGCGCGCACCGACAGCACCGCCTTGAACAGCAGCGCCGGACCGCGATAACCGAGATCGCCAACCAGCGCCGCCTCGAAGCGCGGCGCATATTGATCGAACAGCGTCTGCACATAGCCCGGCGGCATCGAACCGACGGCCTCGACGCCGAGTTGCATCAAATGCAGGCCGGCGCCGTGACGGTCCTCGGGATCGGCGTCGCGCGCGGCACGGAACGCTGCGATCGCGGCGTCACGCTGGCCGAGTTGGAGGCGGATCTTGCCCAGCGTGTACCAGGCCGACGGGAATTTCGGCACCAGCTCGATCGCCTGTTCGAGCAGCTCGGCAGCGGCCGGCAGATCGCCTTTCAATTGCAGGTCGCGCGCAAACTCGTAGCGGCGGTCGGCAACGAGGTCGCCAGAGGACAGAAACAGGCGGGAGGCCATTTTCTTTAAGGAACCAATCTCGGCCGAAAGGGCCATCCACCAAAGCACGGACTTTTTCCGGAGATGGCCGTGCCGGTCAAGCCCGCGCATGACGATTAGATATCGCGGAATCAATGCCTATATGGTCGGCATGCGCCCGCAAGACATCCTGATGCCCGTCCCGGCCGGGCTTTGCTGCAAGCCCGGCGGCTTCCATATCGATCCTGTCAGGCCGGTCGAGCGGGCCCTGATCACGCATGGCCATTCCGACCACGCCCGGGCGGGCCACGGCGCGGTGCTCGCGACCCGGGAAACGCTCGACATGATGCGGCTGCGCTATGGCGAGAACTTCGCGGGCTCCGTGCAGGCCGTCGCCTATGGCGAAGAGATCCGACTCGGCGACGTCACGGTGGCGTTCCATCCCGCCGGGCACGTGCTCGGCTCCGCCCAGATCGCCGTCACCTGCGAGGACACCCGTATCGTCGCCTCCGGCGACTACAAGGACGCGCGCGACCCGACCTGCGCGCCGTTCGAGCTGGTGCCCTGCGACGTCTTCATCACCGAGGCGACATTTGGATTGCCGGTGTTCCGCCACGGCGATGCATCAGGTGAAGTGAACAAGCTGCTGGCATCGGTGAAGCTGTTTCCGGAACGCGCGCACCTGGTCGGCGCCTATTCGCTCGGCAAGGCGCAGCGCGTGATCGCGCTGCTGCGCGAGGCCGGCTACGACACGCCGATCTACCTGCACGGCGCGATGGAGAAGATCACTTACTATTATCAGGAGCGCGGCATTCGGCTCGGCGAGCTCAGGCCGGCGCGTGGCATGAAGAAGGCCGAGCTCGCCGGCACCATCACACTGGCACCACCGAGCGCGACATCGGATGTCTGGACGCGGCGCTTCCCTGATCCGGTGACGGCCTTCGCCTCGGGCTGGATGCGCGTGCGCGCCCGCGCGCGCCAAGGCGGCATCGAGCTGCCGTTGGTGATCTCGGATCACGCCGACTGGGACGGGCTGACGGCGACGATTGGCGCAACCGGTGCCGGCGAGATCTGGGTCACCCACGGCCAGGAAGACGCGCTGGTGCATTGGTGCAAGGGCAAAGGCCTCGCCGCGCGGCCGCTCGATCTGGTCGGCTATGGCGACGAGGACGAAGGCGAGACCGAGCCCGTCGGTGAGACCACGAAGCCATGAACCGCTTCGCCGAACTGCTCGACCGCCTCGCCTATGAGCCCGGCCGCAACAACAAGATCAGGCTGCTGGTGGCCTATTTCCGCGAGACCGCGGACCCCGACCGCGGTTACGCACTGGCGGCGCTGACCGGCGCATTGTCGTTCAAGCACGCCAAGCCCGGGTTGATCCGCGACCTGATCACCGAACGCACCGACCCGGTGCTGTTCGGCTATTCCTATGATTACGTCGGCGATCTCTCCGAGACCGTCGCGCTGATGTGGCCGAAATCTTTCAGTGCGCATCAGAACGAGTCTTTCCTGGGCCACCCCTCCCCCGCAAGGGGGAGGGAGCCCAACCGGCGTGCTCACCTCACAACGATGTTGAAGGAATTGACGTCAGTGAGGGACGCTCCACTGGGCAGGCTCCCTCCCCCTTGCGGGGAGGGGTGGGGAGAGGGGTACCACGGGCAAGATCGCAGTGAGATTCCACACACGCACAACAACCCGCCTCCTCCCACGCTGACCGACGTCATCACCACGCTGCGCACGCTCGGCAAGGCCGAGCTGCCGGCGCAGCTGGCGCGCTGGCTGGACGAGCTCGACGAGACCGGACGCTGGGCGCTGCTGAAGCTCGTCACCGGTGCGATGCGGATCGGGATCTCGGCGCGGCTGGCGAAGACCGCGGCGGCAGCGCTCGGCGACAAGGACCCGCATGAGATCGAGCTGATGTGGCCGGGCCTGTCGCCACCCTACCTCGACCTGTTCGCCTGGCTCGAAGGTCGTGGCGACAAACCGGTCAACAGCGATCCGACGCCGTTCCGCCCGGTGATGCTGGCGCATGCGATCGAGGATACCGACTTCGCCAATCTCGACGCCGCCGATTTCAGCGCCGAATGGAAGTGGGACGGCATCCGCGTCCAGGCCGTCGCCGGCCGCGATACACGCGGCCACATCCAGGCGCGGCTCTATTCGCGCACCGGCGAGGACATCACCGGCAGCTTCCCCGACCTGGTGCCCTCGCTGCATCTGCCCGGCGCGATCGACGGCGAATTGCTGGTGCTGCGCGACGGCCGCGTGCAGACCTTCAACGTCCTGCAACAGCGGCTGAACCGCAAAGTCGTCTCGCCGAAACTGATCAAGGAATTCCCGATCCATCTGCGCGCCTACGACCTGCTCGGCGACGATGAGAACGATCTGCGCGAGCTGCCGTTCACCGAGCGGCGTGCGCATCTCGAAGCCTTCGTCGCCAAGCTCGGCGATCCGCGCATCGACCTGTCGCCGACCGTCCCGTTCGCGAACTGGGAAGACCTCGCCGCCGCGCGCGCCGATCCCAGGAGCGCGGGCGCCGGCGACGATGCCGACGCGGTCGAAGGCGTGATGCTGAAGCGGCGCGACGCGCCCTATCTGCCGGGTCGGCCGAAAGGCCCGTGGTGGAAATGGAAGCGCGATCCGCACGTCATCGACGCGGTGCTGATGTATGCCCAGCGCGGCCACGGCAAGCGCTCATCCTATTACTCCGACTACACGTTCGGGGTCTGGACCCGCGGCGATGCCGGCGACGAGCTGGTGCCGGTTGGCAAGGCCTATTTCGGCTTCACCGACGAGGAGCTGTTGCAGATCGATCGCTTCGTCCGCCGCAACACCACCGAGAAGTTCGGTCCGGTGCGCCACGTCGTGCACGAGCCGGATCTGGGGCTGGTGCTGGAAGTCGCCTTCGAGGGCTTGCAGCGCTCGCCGCGGCACAAATCCGGCGTCGCGATGCGCTTTCCCCGGATCAGCCGGCTGCGCTGGGACAAGCCGCCGCGTGAGGCCGACCGGCTGGAGACGCTTGAACGGATGTTAATCTCCATGACAGGAAGTTAAACCCGCAAGCGGCATGGCAGCCATTGATCGCCGCTCACGGATTTCCCATGTGCTCCGCCGTGACCTATAATGCGCGGACGATTCCGCCAGGAGATACAGATGCCGAACGACGTCAGGGACTTGCCGGCCGGTGGCCAGAGCGACGGCCTGTACCGCTTTCTCGGCGGCTCGCCGCTCTCGGTGGCGTTCCGGCTGATCCTGCTCTCGATCCTGGTCGGCGTCGTGCTCGCCGCGATCGGCCTCGACCCCTGGAATATCCTCAATAGCGTCCGCAGGCTGTTCCAGACGATCTGGGACTTCGGCTTCGATGCGATCAACTGGGCCTGGCGCTACTTCCTGCTCGGCGCCGTGATCGTGATCCCGATCTGGCTGTTGTCGCGGCTGTTCGGCGCGCCGCGCGGCCGCTAGTCCGAAGGAAAGCCCGCAGCCGATGCAATTGCGATTTGTCGGCTGCGGCGATGCGTTCGGCTCCGGTGGCCGTTTCAACACCTGTTTCCACCTCAATGGTAACAGCACCAATCTCCTGATCGATTGCGGCGCCTCGTCGCTGCCGGCGATGAAGCGGCTCGAGATCGACCGCGACGCGATCGACCTGATCCTGATCACGCATTTCCATGGCGATCATTTTGCCGGATTGCCGTTCTTCCTGCTCGACGCACAGTTCACCCGCCGCAGCCGACCGCTGGTGATCGCCGGACCGCAGGGGATCGAGACGAAATTGCCAGAGGTGATGGAGGTGATGTTCGAGCACTCCTCCAGGACCAGACAGCGCTTCGATCTCTCCGTCGTCACGCTCGCCCCGCAGGAGCGACGCTGCTTCGGCGAGGTGACCGTAACACCCTATCCGGTGGTGCATGGCGAATCCGGCGGGCCGTTTCTGGCCTATCGCATCGAGGCGGAAGGCCGCGTCATCAGCTACAGCGCCGACACCGAATGGACCGACGCGCTGATCCCGGCCGCGCGGGACGCCGATCTCTTCATCGCCGAGGCCTATACCTACGACAGGATGGTCAAGAACCATCTCAGTCTGAAAACGCTGGAAGCGCATTTGCCCGCGATCAACGCCCGGCGCGTGGTGCTGACGCATATGAGCGACGACATGCTGGGCCGCGTCGGCGACCTGCCTTACACGGTTGCGAGCGACGGCATGGTCGTGGTGTTCTGACGGTGCATTTCCGCGTCGGGCGACCCCGCCCCTCGCCACCGCATTGCTCTCAGAACAATTCCCCATGGTCGCGCGACGGACGACGCGGTAAAAACCTGGATTGCTCGCAACTCTGGCCATGCACGCGCCCATTCATCAGAAGATCACGACCCGCCAGGTGTTCGCCATCGCCGGACCGGCGATGGTCGCCAATCTGACCACGCCGCTGATCGGCATCGTCTCGACCACCGCGATCGGCCGCCTCGACGACGCGGCGCTGCTCGGCGGGGTGGCGATGGCCTCGGTGATCTTCGATTGCCTGTTCTGGCTGTTCGCCTTCCTGCGCATGAGCACGCTGGCCTTCACCGCGCAGGCGCAAGGCGCCGGCGAACCGCAGGAATACGCCGCGATCCTGGTGCGCGGCTTCATCGTCGCCGGCCTGATCGGGGCGGCGCTGATCGCGCTCCAGGTGCCGCTCGCCGCAATCACGTTCCAACTGATGGGCGGCAGCGAGGGCGTCACGCGCGCGGCCAGGACCTATTTCATGATCCGGATCTGGTCGGCGCCGCTGGCGCTCGCCAATTACGTCATCCTGGGCTGGCTGGTCGGGCAGGCGCGCGCCAACCTGGCGCTGGTCCTGCAAATCGTGATCAACCTGATCAACATGGCCGCGACCGTGCTGCTGGTGCAGGTCTATGGCACCGGGATCGCGGGTGCTGCGATCGCCGCCGTGCTCGCCGAGACCAGCGGCTTTGCCGCCGGCATCGTGGTGGCGTGGCGGCTCTCGCAAACCGGCTTCGCTGTTCCCGCGGCCACGCTGTTCGACCGCGCCAAGCTGATGCGGATGCTCGCCGTCAACCGCGACATCATGGTGCGCACCGCGGCGCTGATCGTCGTCTTCCTGTTCTTCACCGCCAAGGGCGCACGCGAGGGCGACGTCACGCTGGCGGCGAATTCGGTGCTGAACAACTTCCTGCTGGTCAGCGCCTTCTTCCTCGACGGTCTCGCCAATGCCGCCCAGCAGCTGTGCGGCCGCGCTTTCGGCGCCCGCGACGGACGCGGCTTCGCCGATTCGACCCGGCTGGTGCTGCTGTGGGGCATCGGCTTTGCGCTGGTCGTGTCGGTGCTGTTCGCGCTGTTCGGACCGGCGCTGATCCGTCTGATGACGACCAGCGACGAGGTGCGCCGCTATGCGCGCGACTTCCTGCCGTTCGTGATCCTGGCGCCGCTGCCCGGCGTATTTGCCTTCGGCTTCGACGGCATCTATGTCGGCGCCACCTGGGCGCGCGAGATGCGCAATCTGATGCTGGCCTCGCTCGCGATCTTCCTCGTCACCTGGTGGGCACTCAGCGGCTACGGCAACACCGGCCTGTGGATCGCACTGATCGGCTTCTACGTCGCGCGCGGCGGCCTGCAAGGCCTGCGCTATCCGGCGATGCTGCGGAAGACGTTCAAGTGAAACAGGCGGCGCTCTGCTCCCTCGCCCCGCTCTTGCGGGGAGAGGGAGGGGGTGAGGGGCTATCTCCGCGAAACGGTAAGAGCTGATACGCGGAGGCTCCCCCTCACCCGGATTGCATCTGACGATGCAATCCGACCTCTCCCCGCAGGCGGGGCGAGGTAAGAACATCTACCTCACCGGCCAGTCCTCGGCCGTGATGGTCGCGGCATCGGCGCCGACGATCTCCGACAACGAATCGCGCCCCGTCCGCAGCAAGGTCGAGGACAGGTCGCGCTTGATGTCGTCGACCAGGCCGATGCCCTTGTAGACCAGCGAGGAATAGAGCTGGATCAGGCTGGCACCGGCGCGGATCTTGGTCAGCGCGGCGCCACCGCTATCGATGCCGCCGACGCCGATCAGCGGAAACGCGCCTTCGACGCGGACATAGGTCTCGGCCACCATCCGCGTCGACAACCGGAACAGCGGACGGCCCGACAGGCCGCCCTGCTCCTTGGCGCGGTTCTCCTCGCGCAAGGTCGAGGGACGCGCCAGCGTAGTGTTGGCGACGATCATGCCGTCGACGCGCCGCGAGCGGGCGACGTGCACGACGTCGTCGAGCTCGGCGAGGCTCAGATCCGGCGCGATCTTCAGCAGTACCGGTGAATCGCCAGCGTTCCTGCGCACGCGCTCGCGGGTGTCGATGACCCGCGCCAGCAGATCGTCGAGCGCCGCCGATTGTTGCAGGTTGCGCAGGCCCGGCGTGTTCGGCGAGGACACGTTGACGGTGAAATAGCTCGCGACCGGCGCAAAGGTCTCGATCAGCTTCACATAATCGGCGGTGCGGTCCTCTGAATCCTTGTTGGCCCCGACATTGACGCCGACGATGCCGCCGCCGCCGGCGCGCGCGACGAGCCGACGCAGCACGGCTTCGGCGCCGTCATTGTTGAAGCCCATGCGGTTGATGACGGCCTCGTCGCGCTCCAGCCGGAACAGCCGCGGCCGCGGATTGCCGGCCTGCGGCTTCGGCGTCACCGAGCCGATCTCGACAAAGCCGAAGCCGAGCCGCAGCAGCGCATCCGGCACCTCGGCGCTCTTGTCGAAGCCCGCCGCCATGCCGATCGGATTTGGAAAGTTCAGCCCGAAGGCACGCACCGCGAGCTTGGGATCATCCACCCGCTGGCGGATCGGTGGCAGCAGCTTCAGGCCCTGGATCGCCATGCGATGGGCATCCTCGGGATCGAACCAGCGCAGCAGCGGCAGCGAGAAAGCGTCGAAGGCACGGATCACGGCTTGAGCTCCGGAACGTCGTGGCCGCCGTCGGAGCGCGCGCGCAGGTCGAGGATCTCGACGACCGCGCCGAGATCGAGTTCGCCATAGAGATGCGGAAACAGCTCGTCATTGCGCGACCGCTCCCAGCGCAGGGCATCGCCAAGTGCATTGGCGTCGATCGCCACCAGGAACAGGCCGGTCTGGCCGTGGTAATGCTTGCGCGCGGTCTCGGCCACCTGGGAGGCGGTGGAAAAATGGATGAAGCCGTCGCGATTGTCGTCCGGACTGCCCCGGTACACGCCCTGCCGCTCGGCCTCGCGCCAGGCCGAAGCGGGGGTGATTTTGTAGATCATAGGCACGGGCCGGCGTTCCCTTTTGTCCTTGAGTCTCTTGAGGTTTTATCCGGATTTGAGGGGAAAGGCCCCAGACGCCATATGGCGAGCGAGGGACCGTATCGGCGGCGGCGGCGCAACTCAAGCGGTGCCGGGACACACCAGACGGCAGATTTGCGAAAACCCCAAGTTTGAGGCAATAATTCCTACCATCCGGGATACCTCGATGGCCAAACAGTCCAAAGCCGCCCGACCGCTGACCCACGCTCAGGTCTGGGCGGCGCTCGACCGGCTCGCCGAACGCGCCGGCCTGTCGCCGTCCGGACTTGCCAAGCAGTCCGGCCTCGATCCCACCACGTTCAACAAGTCCAAGCGCATCACCGGCGACGGCCGCGAACGCTGGCCGTCGACTGAATCGCTCTCCAAGGCGCTGGGCGCCACCAATGCCAGCATGGAGACCTTCGTACAGCTGCTCGGCGACAGCGCGCGCGGCGGCCAGTCGGTGCCGTTGATCGGCTTTGCCCAGGCCGGCGCCGGCGGCTATTTCGACGACGCCGGTTTTCCCGCCGGCAAGGGCTGGGATGAGGTCGCGCTGCCGGCGACATCAGACGAGCACGCCTATGCGCTGGAGATCGAGGGCGACTCGATGAAGCCGGCCTATCGCGAGGGCGACATCATCGTGGTGTCGCCGGCGACCGCGATCCGCCGCGGCGACCGCGTGGTGGTGCGCACCACCGGCG
The DNA here is from genome assembly GCF_002831585.1 of Bradyrhizobium sp. SK17. Classification (GTDB taxonomy): domain Bacteria; phylum Pseudomonadota; class Alphaproteobacteria; order Rhizobiales; family Xanthobacteraceae; genus Bradyrhizobium. Next base: position 567,069 of record NZ_CP025113.1, read on the forward strand.
GCGAGGTGATGGTGAAGGAGCTGAAGCGGCGTACCGCCAAGGTGCTGGAGCTCGCCTCGCTCAATCCGGAGCATCCCGACCGCATGCTCGACACCGAGGAGGTGGCGTGGATCGCACGCGTCGTGTGGGCAAGCCAGTAAGCGCGCCTACTTCGACGCGCTCTGGCTCTGCATCCGGTCCTGGTGCACGAGCGACCAGACATAGGCCGCCACCGCGTCGACATCGCTGTCGGTGAGATCGCCGTCGCGTCCCGGCGCCAAGGCGATGTTGTTGCGGATGGTCTTCTTGATCTCGGCGAGGCTGTCGCCCCAGATCAGGCTGCCGACCGTCAGGTCATTGCCGTTGCCGGTGCCCTTGGCATCGTGTCCGTGACATTGAAAGCAGGTGCCGTTGGCCGCCTCACCGTGGAAGATGCGATCGCCAAGCACCACCTGCTCACGCGTCGCATCGACCGATACCGGAAGCGACGCAACGTCCGGCCGCGGCCCATCTGCACGGCCAGTTGCCGGGAACAGGGTCGCAGCGACGGCTGCCGCCATCGCCACGATCCTCATCGCTGCCACGCCGGCCGACAGTGTCACCATCATGCGCCTCCGCATCTGCTCCGGGCGCATTGTGCCTTAGGGCGAGTTGCCGACAATCAGGATCAAGGGCGTAGTCGCGTCCCTTCCCGAATTTTCGGTTCTGATTGGATCGGAACCGAGGCACTGATCGTCGTTGTCGTCCCGGCGTAGGCCGGGACGACAACGGAGGGTGCGGTCCGTTCGTAACGTCCTCACGTCGCGTAGTCCGGCTCCTTGCGGTCCAGCATCCGCTTCAGGGCATCGAAATGCCGTTGCGACGGGCTTGGGCCTTTGTAGAGGTGATCGTCGCGGAAATCGCGCCTGGTCTTCTCGACCACATGCTGCGGCAGTTGCTTGAGCGGCTGCTGGGTCCACATCGCGTAGATCTGCACCTGCGCAGCGCGCTCGATGTAATACAGCCGGTCATAGGCATCGGCGACGGTCTCGCCAACGGTCGAGATGCCGTGATTGGCCATGAACAGGATGGTCTTGTTGCCGATCACCTTGGCGAGCCGTGCACCCTCCTCGGGATCGAGCGCCGGGCCGGTGTAGAGATCGTCATAGGCGATCGCCTCCGACAGTCCGACCTCGGTCTGGCCGATCTCCTTGATGCGCGGATCCTCGAGCCGCGTCAGCGCGCTCGCATAGGGCATATGGGTATGGAACACTGCCTTGGCCTGCGGCAACGCCTTGTGGATCGGCGCATGGATGCAGAAGCAGGAGCGCTCGACCTCACCCTCGCCGCGCTTCACCTCGGCATCGTCGATGCCGACCTCCATGAAGGACGACGCGGTGACCTCCGACCAGTGCATGCCGAACGGAATCTGGTAGTAGCGGTCGGAGCGGCCGGGCACCACGAAGGTGAGGTGATTGAAGATGCCTTCGGAGAAGCCGTGGATGTAAGCAAGCCGGTGCGCGGCCGCGAGATCGACCCGCGCCTGCCATTCCTCGGCGCTCGAACTGTCCTGCAACGACGTCGGCGAAACCCTGAACTGCATGCGCATGCTCCCATCTGTGCCGGCCTCTCGGTGAAGGCCATGCTGATTTTATGCGATGGATTGTAGCGCAAATCGCCGCCAACCTCCGGTGAAATTGCCGATGGTCTGCCATCCGGATTTCGCGACCCGGCGCATCCGAGTGTTGAGCCTATGGCGTGTTGCGTCGCGACACCCTAGAGTCAAAGCATGTCAGAACAATTCTCTCGCAAGACAATCGCCGTCGTCGGCCTTGGCAGTATCGGCGGCATCATCGCCGGCCTGCTGCAAGCTGCTGCCAATCATGACGTGATCGCCTGCGTCAGAAGGTCGCTCGATCACCTGACGGTCGAGCGGGCGGAAGGTGTGGTCGATGTGCCGTTGCGTGCGCTCACCGACCCGGCGCATGCGACGCCGGTCGACTGGGTGCTGCTCTCCACCAAGGCGCAGGATACGGCGTCAGCCGCGCCATGGCTGGAACGGCTGTGCGGGCCGCAGACGCGCGTCGCCGTCTTGCAAAACGGGATCGGCCATGCGGAGCGGCTGGCGCCACTGGTCGGCCCCGCCACCGTCGTTCCAACCATCGTCTACTACAATGCCGAGCGGCTGGCACCGGATCGCGTCCGCATGCGTCGCGCCGGCGAGTACGAATTCGCGGTCGGCGACGACGCGGACGGCCGCGCATTCGAAGCGCTGCTCGACGGCACGCTGATGCGCGTGCTGCGCACCGCCGATTTCACCACCCGCGCCTGGCGCAAGCTTCTGCTCAACGCCGTCGCCAATCCGATCACCGCGCTGACCTTGCAGCGGCAGGCGGTGTTTCGCCGCGACGACGTCAAGGCGCTGTGCCTTGCGATTCTCGAAGAGGCCGCCAATGTCGGCCGCGCCGATGGTGCACAGCTTGCGTCCGACGAAGCCGAGCGAATGCTGGCGACGCTGCTGACCTATCCGCCCGACGCCGGCACCTCGATGTATTTCGATCGGGTCGCCGGACGGCCCTTCGAGGCCGACGCGCTCACGGGCGCGATCGTCGCGGCCGGCGAACGGCACCGCGTGCCGACGCCGCTCAACGGCCTGTTGCTGACGCTGTTGCGCGCCACCAGCGACGGCCTGCGCGACGCCGTCCAGGCCGAGCGGCGATGAGAGGCGCGATCGCTACGACGACCGCGCCAGCGCGCCGTCGATCATGTTGACCGCGTTCTGCACGCCATAGACCGCGACGAAGGAGCCGAAGCGCGGGCCCTTCTCCTGGCCGAGCAGCACCTGGTAGAGCATGTTGAACCAGTCGAGCGAGACGCCGGGGCGGCCATCCTTGCCCTTCTTGACCATGTCGAGGAACGGCTCGCGGCGGCCGATCTCGTAGACCACGTTCTGGATGTCTTCCGCGGCAGCATTCGCCGGCATGTTGGCGAGCGCATCGCGCAGATCCTGCAACGCGGCGCGTTCGCCGTCGGTCGGTTCGCGGAACTGCTTGGTCGGCGCCACGAAGTCGCGATAATAGTTGATGGCGTAGCCGACCATCGCATCGAGCTTCGGATGCGTCTCCGGCGTCACGCCTGGACGGTAGCGGCCGATGAAGCCCCACAACGTCTCGGCGTTTTCCGCGTTCGACGACGACACCAGCGTCAGCAAGAGCTGGAAGGTGACCGGCATGTCGGCCTGCGGCGGCTTGCCGGAATGGATGTGCCAGACCGGATTCTGCAACTGCTGCCGCGGCTCCTGGCGGGTGAAGCCATCAAGGAACTGCTGGTACTCGTCGACATTGCGCGGGATGACGTCGAAATACAGCCGCTTCGCCGCCTTCGGCTCGCGGTACATGAACAGCGACAGCGATTCCGGCGAGGCGTAACGCAGCCATTCGTCGATCGTCAGGCCGTTGCCCTTCGACTTCGAGATTTTCTGGCCCTTGTCGTCGAGGAACAGTTCGTAGTTGAAGCCTTCCGGCGGCGTGCCGCCGAGCGCCGTGCAGATCTTCGCCGACAGCTTCACCGAGTCGATCAGGTCCTTGCCGGCCATTTCATAGTCGACGCCGAGCGCGTACCAGCGCATCGCCCAGTCCGGCTTCCATTGCAGCTTGCAACGGCCGCCGGTGACCGGAACGGTGACGCTCTCCTTGGTGTCGGGATCCTCATACGAGATCGTGCCGGCCTTGGCGTCATGCGCCGTCACCGGCACGTAGAGCACGAGGCCGGTGCGCGGGCAGATCGGCAGGAACGGCGAGTAGCTCGCGGCGCGCTCTTCGCGCAGCGAGGGCAGCATGATCGCCATCACCTTCTCGATCCGCTCCAGCATACGGAGCAGCGCGGCGTCGAAGCGGCCGGAGGTGTAGTATTCGGTCGAGCTTGCGAACTCGTAGTCGAAACCGAACTGGTCGAGGAAGGCGCGCAGCCGCGCATTGTTGTGCTGGCCGAAGCTCGGATGGGTGCCGAACGGATCGGGCACCTTGGTCAGCGGCTTGCCGAGATGCTGTTGCAGCAGCTCCTTGTTCGGTACGTTGTCCGGCACCTTGCGCAGGCCGTCCATGTCGTCCGAGAAGGCGAGCAGCCGCGTCTTGATCTTGTCCTCGGTGAGCACGCGGAAGGCGTGGCGCACCATGGTGGTGCGCGCGACCTCGCCGAAGGTGCCGATATGCGGCAGGCCCGACGGGCCGTAGCCAGTCTCGAACAGCACCTCGTCCTTGGGATTTTTCTTCAGCCGCGCCACAATCGCTTTCGCCTGCTCGAACGGCCAGGCGTTGGATTGTTCGGCGAGCGCCCGCAGGTCGCTCGGGCTGGCGGCAAGATCAATCACGGACATTCTTCAGGCTTTCTCCAAAAAGGCCGCGAAAACTAACGCTTTCGCGGCAAAATGCAAAACTGCGCTCCCTCGCCCCGCCCTTGCGGGAGAGGGCTGGGGTGAGGGGCTCGATCCGCATCGCAAACCGAGAGACGGAATCGCGGAGGGCCCCCCTCACCCGGAATTCAAGCTACGCTTGAATTCCGACCTCTCCCCGCAAGCGGGGCGAGGTGAAGACCGACCGAGTCAAAACGGGCTGATCGAGAAGTAACGCAGCCACAGATCGGTGTAGCGGCCTTTTTCCCAGATCCTGAACAGCGCCCAGTTCAGCGACTGCCGCAGCAGGTCGTTGCCCTTGCGCACGGCGATGCCGACGCCCTCGCCGAAATAGCGGCTTTCGACGAAGGGTCCGCCGGAGAACGCGCAGCACCCGTCCGAGTCCGTGCCGTTGATCCAGAACGCCAGCGAGATCGCATCGCCAAAGATGAAGTCGACCTCGCCGCGGCGCAGCGCCGCGCGCAGCGCATCGTTATCCGGGTAGGAGTGGATCTCGGCGTCGGTGAACATCGCCTTGAGGTAGGCCTCGTGCGAGGTGCCGGCGATCACGCCGACCTTCTTGCCTTCGAGATATTCGGGGCGGATTTCCGGCATCACATTGTCGCGGCGCGACACGAAGCGTGCCGGCGCGCGGTAATAGGGATCGGTGAAATCGACCTTGGCGCGCAACTGCGGCGTCACCGCCATCGACGCGATGATGGCGTCGCCCCGGTTGGTGGCGAGCGCATCGATCAGGGTCTCGAAGCGGCGCATCTGGATGGTGCAGGTGACCTTGATCTCGTCGCAGAGCGCGCGCGCCAGGTCGACGTTGAAGCCGGCAGGATTGCCGTCGGGACCGGTGAAGTTGAACGGCGGATAATCGGTCTCGGTCAGGAAGCGGATCACGGTGAGGCGCGACAGGTCCGGGCGATCCGGCCGACGGCGCGGGTCCCAGAACCCGGGCACGGCCTGCGGCGCGGCCGCGGCGGCCTTGGGCGGTTGGGCCGGGGCGGTCGGCGCAGCGGCTGCCGGAGGCGTCGCGGGCACGGCTTGAGCAGGAGCGGCCGCGGTGGGCGGAGCCGGCGCCGTCTTGGCCGCCGGTGGCGTCTGCGCGGACGCTGGACCGGCCAGGACCAGCAAACCGGCCGCCATCACTCCCACAACCAGGCAGAGCTGGCGCGAGCGGACGGCAAAGGGCTGGGTGAACGGGTCGGGCATAACCGGCAATTTTAGGGAATTGAACGGCTTATAGACCATCCGGCGCCCGTTGCGAGCGCCGAATGGGTTAATTCTCGGCCGCAAATGGCGGTCAGAGATACCGTTTGAGATCGGCCGCGGCCTCTTCCGGCGTCCGTTTCAGATTGAACGGCGCAACGAAATGGCCGTCGCGGTCCATCAGATAGATCAGCGCGGTGTGATCCATCGTGTAGTCACCATCCTTCAGCGGCACCTTCTTGGCGTAGACGCGGTAGCTCGACAGCACCTTGGCGATCGACGCGGGATCGCCGGTCAGGCCCTTGAGATGCGGATCGAAGCTCGACAGATAGTCCTTCATCGCGGCTGCGGTGTCGCGCTCCGGATCGACCGAGACGAAATAGGCATTCACGCGGTCAGCGTCCTTGCCCATCGCCTTGAGGACCTCGGAGATCTCGAACAGCGAGGTCGGGCAGACGTCCGGGCAATGGGTGAAGCCGAAGAAGATCAGGGTCGGCTTGCCCTGCAGATTCTTGTCGGTGACGGTCTGGCCGGACTGGTCGGTAAGCTGGAACGGACCGCCGATCGCGGCCGGCGCGGCCACGGTGCGCAGGCCACCGATCGCCCACAGCATGAGGAACAGGCCGACCGCGAGGCTGGCGGCGAAGGCGGCGAAGATCACCAGCGGGCGGGTGGTCTGGGGCATGATACGAGGCGCGTCCTTGTCAGAAGCAGGCGGAGATGCCGGCCGTGATCATTTCGAAAAACACCGCGGTCCCGTAGTGGAACCAGAGCGCAGCGGCGGCAAGCAAGGCCAATCCGCCGATCCCGGCAGCGCCCCACAGGATCGCAGACGCCACCCGGCCCTGCGGAGCCGTCACGAGCTCGGTTGGGGTGGAGATCGGCTGAACCATGGGGATTCAGATAGGCCGGGTTCCGGCAGGCGGCAAGCACAATGCCGGTTGCCGGCTGTCAAATGATGGCGAGGCGAATGCCCACCATGTCTCGGGACGACCGAACTAAACTCAGCGCGCGGGCTTCGGCGCCGAGGCCTGGGCGTTGAGGTAGCACGGCTTGTACAGCGCCTGCAGTTGCTTGCCGCGCAGGAAGATCATGTTGCGGGTCAGGCCACCGCGGTCGTTGATCCATTTGCGCACCGCCGGCGGGTACATCAGGTACAGCATATGGGTGGCTTCCGGATTGGGCACCGGGCGGCCATTGTCGCCGTAATCCCAGGCGGCATGGAAGCCGAGGCTGGCGTGCGAGGTCACGCAGATCCGGTCGTGAGGAACCTTGCCGAGCACGATGGTGCAGGCCGAGGCGCAAAGCCCGTCGATGATGACCGTCTCACCTGACGTACGCAGGTCCTGGTACTTGTCGACATAGACCCCGATCTTGCCGCCGCGATCGTCGGCGATCCTGACCACTGCCTGTGACGCCCCCATTCCCGCCAGCAAGAGAACCGCCGCGAGCAACCCCGTCATCAACTTCATTGGCCAGCCCCAGTCGAAACCGAATCTGTTGGTCTTGTGATGCAAGATGATGGGAGCGTGTTGCGAGAGTCGATTTTTGTCCAGACAAGCAAAGCCGATCAAAACAAATTCAAATTGGGTGTTGCGCGCACGCTGCAGTGACGCGCGGAAAAGGTCCCAAACTGGAACAACTTGCCGCAACTGCTTGGTGCCTCGCCGCCACAGGCAAGGTCCATTTGGCGTTGACCGCGCGCAATGACGCGGTCTTGAATCCGTGCCGGGACGGGGGAAGCAAAACATGGCTGACGATGCAGATGTGATCGTGATTGGCGCGGGCCTTGCCGGCCTCGTCGCCGCGACCGAGATCGCCGATGCCGGCAAACGCGTCATCGTGCTGGATCAGGAAGGGGAACAGAGCCTCGGCGGCCAGGCCTTCTGGTCGTTCGGCGGCTTGTTCCTGGTCGATTCGCCGGAACAGCGCCGGCTCGGCATCAAGGACTCCGCTGACCTCGCGCTACAGGACTGGATGGGCACCGCCGGTTTCGATCGCGCAGAGGACCACTGGCCGCGCAAATGGGCCGAAGCCTATGTCGGCTTCGCGGCCGGCGAGAAGCGCGACTGGCTGCGCGCGATGGGCCATCGCATCTTCCCGGTGGTCGGCTGGGCCGAGCGCGGCGGCTATGACGCGATGGGCCACGGCAATTCGGTGCCCCGCTTTCATGTCACCTGGGGCACCGGCCCCGGCATCGTCGAGCCGTTCGAGCGCCGTGCGCGCGCGGCTGCGAACAGCGGACGGCTGGTGTTCAAGTTCCGGCATCGCGTCGATGCGCTCAGCGTCAGCAACGGCACGGTCGACGGCGTCAGCGGCGCGATCCTGGAACCGAGCTCGGTCGAACGCGGCAAGAGCTCCTCGCGCAAGGTGGACGGCGACTTTTCGCTGCGCGCACAGGCCGTCATCGTCGCCTCCGGCGGCATCGGCGGCAATCACGACCTGGTCAGGCAGAACTGGCCGCAACGACTCGGCGAACCGCCGAAGTTCATGATCTCCGGCGTGCCCGAACACGTCGACGGCCGCATGATCGGGATCACCGAGCAGGCCGGCGGCCGGCTGATCAACCGCGACCGCATGTGGCACTATGTCGAGGGCATCCAGAACTGGAACCCGATCTGGCCGCGTCATGGCATCCGGATCCTGCCGGGACCGTCGTCGATGTGGTTCGACGCCACGGGCAAGCGGCTGCCGGCGCCACTGTTCCCTGGCTCCGACACGCTCGGGCAGCTGCATTACATCATGAGCACCGGCTACGATTATTCCTGGTTCATCCTGACCCAGAGCATCATCAAGAAGGAGTTCGCGCTCTCCGGCTCCGAGCAGAACCCTGACCTCACCGGCAAAAGCTGGCGCATGACGATCAAGCGCGCCACCAACAAGGGCGCGCCGGCGCCGGTCGAGGCGTTCAAGCAGCACGGCGCCGACTTCATCGTGCGCGACAACCTCGCCGACCTCGTCGGCGCCATGAACAAGCTCGCGGGCAACGACCTGCTGAAGCTCGATGCGATCAAGGCGCAGATCGAGGCGCGCGACCGCGAGATCACCAACCCCTATGTCAAGGATGCGCAGGTGATGAACCTGCACAACGCGCGGCGCTATATCGGCGACCGGCTGATCCGGACCGCGAAGCCGCACCGCATCCTCGATCCCGACCACGGCCCGCTGATCGCGGTGAAGCTCAACATCCTGACCCGCAAGACGCTCGGCGGCTTCGAGACCGACCTCGAGTCGCGCGTGTTCGGCAACGACCATCAGATCATCCGCGGGCTCTATGCCGCTGGCGAAGCCGCCGGCTTCGGCGGCGGCGGCATGCACGGCTATCGCTCGCTCGAAGGCACCTTCCTCGGCGGCTGCCTGTTCTCCGGCCGCAACGCCGGGCGCGCGGCGGCGAAGGCGGTGGGCTAGGGGCGCATACTCAAAAACATCGAAAACAACCCCATGCAAAGCAGCGGGCCACCGCCGGCCCCCCCGAAAGCGGCTTGACGCGTCGGGCAACTCAGGGGTATTTTCTATTATCCCGAAATAGTACAGCCGCCTCGATGTCGGGGCGAACCGGACGTCGGCGACGATTTGTAAGTACGCGTCCTTAAGATGAGATGCTCAGGCGGATCAAACCGACTTTAGCGGCCGGGACCTGGCCTGGCGTCGGTCACGTTTCGATTGCTTGGACTCATCAGGTCTGAGCTTTGCCGTCTTCGCCGAGCTCCGAAACACCTCTGCGAGCCGCCGCGTCGCAATGTCGGTTTCGGCGGCCGTCAAACCGGAGAATCCGAGCAGCAATCGTGGTTCAGCCGGCGCGCCGATGTGCATCGGTGACGTGGGGATCACGACGACGCCGCCATCGAGGGCAGCTCGTGCCAAGGCGCAATCGTCCCGCCAACTGCCGGTGCTGCGCGCCGTCAGATGAACGCCCTGCTCCGGAAGGAGTGCAACGAGGTGTTCCGACAGCCTCTCTTTGAGCAGATCGAAGAGGAGATCGCGTGAGGCGCGAGAGCTTTCGCGCAGACGCCGCAGGTGCGCAGGGAAGTAGCCTTCGCTGAGGAAGTCAGCCACGACCAGTTGGTGCAGCGGTGCCGGGAAGCGATCGACGATCGGTCGTACAGCTCGAAACGCGGCGACCAGATCGTCGGGTACGACGAGATAGCCGACCCGGAAGCCGGGCAGCAGCGCCTTGCTGAAAGACCCCGCGTAAATCACACAGCCGCCGGTATCCAATCCCTGTAGCGAGGCAATCGGGTGGCCTTCATAGCGAAACTCGCTGTCATAGTCGTCCTCGATGATCCAACTGCCTTGCCGCTGCGCGAAGGCCAGAAGTTGCAGCCGGCGCGTCAGCGGCAACGCCGAACCGGAGGGATATTGATGGGACGGCGTGACGTAGATCACGACAGGCGCGAGGCCGTCCGACGATGCAAGCGTCTCGGTGATCATGCCCTTGGAGTCGACCGGCGCACCAACCAGCCGCGCACCATTCAGGAGAAATGCCTGCCGCGCCGGAGGATAGCAGGGATTCTCGATCAAAGCGGTTTCGCCCGGAGACATCAGCACGCGAATGGCGAGATCGAGCGCCTGTTGCGTGCCCGACGTGATGAAAACCTGACGCGGGTCGCAGCGCACGCCTCTCGATGCGGTCAGATAGGCGGCGACTGCCTCGCGCAAAGCGGGCTCGCCTTGCGCATCGCGATAGCCGTCACTGGCATAGTCGATGTGGCGATGCGCGAGCCGCTTCAGGAGGACCGCGGTTCGCATATCATGAATGACCCGCCCGGTCGCGAAGGCTACCTGCCCGGGATGGGTTTCGAAGCTCATCGCCAATCGTGCCGCCGCAGAAATGCGACGCCTGCTGGCACTGGATCGGGCGTTGCGGGAGCTGTTGCCCTCGATTTTCGGCAACGGCAGATCGTCTGTGACATAGGTGCCAGATCCATGCTTTCCGATCGCATAGCCCTCTGCGATCAGCACGTCATAGGCTTCGGCGACGAGCCCTCGCGACAATGACCATTCGGCGGACGCCGTGCGTGTCGAAGGCAGGCGATCGCCCGCCCGCAGCGCGCCGCCGACGATCGCGTCCCGGAGCTGGAGATAGAGCTGCCGCACTGCTGGAACCGGCAGACTCGAGTCGATCGCAGGCCGGAAACCAGCCGCAGCACTCTCACGTCGCATCGCACGGCGCATCGGCAGTTTCGGGAAAGTGGCCCGCTCGGACATCAGGAAGTGGCCCTTTGAAAGAGCCAATGATTCAATAATATCAGGCCACTTTCAAGAGGGCCCGCGCAAATGCCGAAATCATCCGCACAGTTCCTGTTTCTTGGCACCATGCTCGCCGCGGCCGGCTACGGCGCGACATTCCTGTTGTCGGCCTACTTCCGCGCAAACGGCGGCAGCGACCTCGACACCGGCACCACGCTTGGTGCCGCGATGATCGGAACCTTCGTCGGCGTGCCGCTTGTCGGCTGGTTCTCGGGACGTTTCGACGCCGCGCGCATGAGCGCGATCGCCGCATGCGCTGTCGGGTGTGGCTTCCTGCTGCTTGCCGCCAGCGCTGGCGGCACTCTGGCGATGTCTCTGACGTCCGGTTTCCTGATCGGCCTGGGCTGGGGCATGTTCTATGTTGGCGCACCGATGTCGCTTTCGGAGCGCGTGACGGATCGCGATCGCGGCTTCTGGTTCACGCGCTTCGGCGCCTTCCAGATGGCCGGCATCGGGGGAGGCCCGCTCGTTCTCAACCTGGCGGTCGATCAGGCAGGGCTCTCCATCGCGGCAACTTTTCGGCTGGTTGGCATTGCCTGTCTGGTTGCGGGGCTGTCGCTCTGGATGTTCTCGACGATGGCCCCGGGCGCGCGGCGTTCATCGTCGCTCCGTTCCTGGGTCCGCCCGATCAGCGTCATTGCGCGAAGCCCATCCGTCCGTCCGATCCTGATGGTCGGGTTTGGCGCCTGCGCGTTTTCCGGCCTCTTGACCTTCCAATCGTCACTCGTCGCGGGGACATCGGCGAAGGCCTCAACCTTCTTTGCCGTCTATGCCATCACGGTGGTTGCTGCACGTCTGCTGTTTGCCCGTATCCTGGCATCGCTGCCGCAGAGGCGGCTTGCAGAGGGGTTGCTGGTTTCGATGACGCTTGGTGTGGTGGCGATGTTCGGCGTCGGCATCCATCCGGCGTTTCAAATCCTGTCCGCAGTCCTCACCGGCATTGGGTATGGTCTGGTTTACACCGTCATCCAGACCTGGGCGGTTAACGACACAGACGCAAGATACCGCCACGCCGCACTCACCTGGTTCGTGCTGTCATACTTCATCGGCATCTTCGGATTTCCTGTCATCGGGGGATGGCTGCTGGTGAATCTGGGCCGCAACGCCTTTCTGGGCGCGCTGCTTGCCGCCGCACTGTCAGAGTTGGCGATCCTCTACAGCGGAAGCGAAAAGGCCAGCGGCGGGGTGCGGACAAACTCGACGACCGCCTGATCCGTCACCACGCTCGATTCAGGTCAATTCCGGGCATGGCGTTGTTTTCGACATTGGGCAACGCGCCCGGTGTCCCTACTCCGCCTCCGCGCTCGCGAAGCGGACGCCGAACGTGTCGGCGTTGGCCTCGCCCCAGTCGTACAGCGCTTGCAGCATCGGCTTTAGCATCTCGCCGCGCTTGGTCAGGCAGTAGCGCGAGGAGCCGCCGCCGCGCTCCTGCTTGACGAAGCCTGAATTGCAGAGATCGCGCAGGCGCTCGGTCAGGACCTTGTCGCTGAGCTGCGGGATGTCGTGGCGCAACTCGCCATAGCGCATCGGGCGGAGCTTCAGCCGGCTCAAGATCACGGTCTTCCATTTGCCGCTGAGCTGATCGATCGAGAACTCGACCGGGCAACCATATTTGCGCTTGGTCTTGCGGATCATCACCTTCTCCCGCGGCACTTTCCATCTGGTTCGTTGAGCGCTGCCATCGATCCATCTAAGCACGCTTCACACGGGTTGGGCGAGCTTAGGGATCATTGCAAGGCATGACAGACAGCAGCTCCGCCCGAGGCCCACACGACGAGCAACAGCCGCGCAAACGCATCATCGTCAGACGCAACGGCCCTTACGAACCCGAGCCCGGCATTGCGATCGTCGACCATCTCGGTGTGCCTGTTGCAACCGAGGCGCCGGCGCGGCTGTGCCGCTGCGGCCAATCGCGGACAAAACCGTTCTGCGACGACAGCCACGCCGCGCGCGGCTTCACCGACGCCAAGGATGCGCGGCGGGTGCCCGACAAGCTCGATGTCTATGCCGGACAGCAGGCCCATGTGTTCGACAATCGAGGCAGCTGCGCGCATTCCGGCTTCTGCACCGACCGGCTCAATTCCGTGTTTCACGTCGGCGAGGAGCCCTTCGTCGCGCCGAGCGGCGCACGCCTCGATGACCTCATCAATGCGGTGCGCCGATGCCCATCGGGCGCGCTCGGCATCGGCATCGGCCCGGCGCGCGAGGCCAATTTGTCGGATGTCAGCCGGCCGCCGCAGATCGAAGTGTCGAAGGACGGCCCCTATCGCGTCACCGGTGATGTCGAACTGATCGATGAGGACGGTGCGCCGATCGCACGAAACGCCGGTGCGTCGCGGGAGCATGCCAGCCTGTGCCGCTGCGGCGCGTCGCTGAACAAGCCGTTTTGCAGCGGCATGCACTGGAACGTGGCGTTTCATGATCCCGTTCCCGATCCGATGCGCGAGCCGACGCTGTTCGAATGGGCCGGCGGCTATCCGGCGCTGCTCGACATGACGCGGATCTTCTACAGCCGCTACGTGCCGGAGGATCCCTTGCTCGGCCCGCTGTTCGCGGAGATGTCGCCGGATCATCCCGAACGGGTCGCGGCCTGGCTCAGCGAGGTGTTCGGCGGGCCGCGCTTCTACACCGAACGCTATGGCGGCTATCGGCGGATGGTGTCGCAACATATCGGCAAGGAGATCAGGCCGGAGCAGCGCGCGCTGTGGGCGACCTACATGGTGCAGAGTGCCGACGACGCCGGGCTGCCGTCCGATCCGGAATTCCGCGCCGCCTTCGTCGCCTATATCGAATGGGGTTCGCGGATCGCGGTGGAGAATTCCGGCGCCGGCGCGAAGCCGCCGCCGAACATGCCGGTGCCGCGCTGGTGGTGGGTCTGCAACGCGACGCCCGCCGCGCGGCCGCCCGCCATCGCGGACGATGCGCAGGACACGAACGACATCAGCGTCACGCTGCCCGGCCCCGGTGAGACCGTGCGATTCGAACCGCACATCCGGCCGCTATTCCGGCCGATGGACCGCAATTCGATGCTGTTCGCCTTCGACCTCTGGAACGAGGCCGACGTGACGCGGCACGCTCCGCAGATCCTCGCGCGCCTCGAGGCCGGCACGATGCCGTGCGACGGCGCGTGGCCGGCCGAGCGGATCGCCCTGTTCGCACGCTGGGCCGAAGCGATTGCGCCGAGGTGACCTCGGTGCAATTGGGGCGATTTCCGTGAGCCGTGCTGCAAATTGCGCAGTGGCGGCGGGCGCGCCGGCAGGCTAGAGAGTTTCCGCCATTCAAGTGGAGACCCAAATGAGCATTCAGCGTTTCGAAACCGGCCCGCGCATGAGCCAGGCCGTGGTGCACGGCAACACCGTCTATCTGGCCGGCGTCGTCGCTGGCAAGGCCGCCGGCGGCAGCGTCACCGACCAGACCAAGGACATCCTGTCGATCATCGACGGCCACCTCGCCAAGGCCGGCACCGACAAGTCGAAGCTGCTCAGCGCGACCATCTACATCACCGACATGAAGACGTTCCCGGAGATGAACGCGGTGTGGGACCAGTGGGTCTCCCAGGGCAACACCCCGGCCCGCGCCACCGTCGAGGCCAAGCTCGCGGCGCCGCAGTACAATGTCGAGATCATGGTTGTCGCGGCGAAGTAAGAGCGTTCACCTCTCCCTTGGGAGAGGTGAATCGAGAGCGCGCCGAGCCGAGTGAACCAAAACTCATCCCGCTCTGCAGAATGGCGCGGCGGCCACAGGCCACCGCGCCATTTTCTTTTTGCCACTGTGTCTATGCGGCGCGCGCCGTGCCCTTCTCCGCATCGAGCCTGCGCGCAAACAACCAGCGGAAGTAGGTCAGCGGCGCGTCGGCGCCGATCGCCAGCAACTGATAATCCGGATCGGCGTCGAGCACCTTCTGCTGCGCCTCGATGAAGTCCTTGTCCTCGTTGAAGGCCTCCTCCAGGGAGTACCGCAGCGACAGCGCGATGTTCGGGTCGCCGATATCGAAATCGTGCAGATAGTTCCAGAAGAAGTGCGTCGAGGAGCGCGTCTCCGGCGTCATGAACTGCGCGTTGCGGTATTGCCGCGTGCCCGGAACCTGGACGCCCTTCTCCGCGCCCTGCCCGGCCGGCGCGAACATGGTATCGAGCGTGAAGATACCTGGCACGATCATGCGGCCGACATTGCGGCGATCGACCATGTCGTCCCGGTTGGAGATCACCTTCTTGTGGTAGGGCGGCGCATCGGCGCCCATGTGCCAGCGCTCGACGCGGAAACCGTCGTCCAGCTTCTCGATCGCGACCGGCTTGGTCTTGTAGGCATATTCCTCCGAACCGCCCAGCGTGTTGGTGTGCACGAAAGCGAGATGCGCGAAATCGCTGAGATTGTCGACGATCAGGAGCCAGTTGGCCTTGTAGTGCATGTAGCCCGGCAGGCCGCGCCATGTGGGATCTTCCAGCGGCGGATAGTCGAGGATCAGCTTCGGATCGGCCTTCTCGGGATCGCCGGTCCAGATGAAGATCATGTTGTAGCGCTCGACCACGGGATAGCTGCGCACGCCGAGCTTGGCGGGGATCGCGTCCTGGCCGGGGATCTGGATGCACTTGCCGTCGGCCGCGAACTTCATGCCGTGATACATGCACCTGATGTCATCGCCCTCGACCCGGCCCATCGAGAGCGGCGCGGCGCGATGGCAGCAACGGTCGTCGAGCGCGACCACCTTTCCGCTGGCGCCGCGATAGATCACGATCGGCCGCTCCAGGATGGTGCGCGCCAGCTTTTTGCCGTCGATCAGCTCGTGATTCAGCGCCGCCACGTACCAGGCGTTGCGCAGGAAAATTCCGTCGTCGTCAGCCAATTCACCCTCCCGATGCAATATTGCTTGCAACGAGGTTAGGGGATTGCAGCCGTCGGGATAATCCGATTTGGCTGGACACACTGTACCGGTGGATGGACAATCGGCCATGGAGTGGCGTGACTGGGAGCTGTTTTGCGAGGTTGTCGAGCATGGCGGCTTCACCGCGGCCGCGCGCGTGCTCGGGCACCCCAAATCGAGCCTGAGTGCTGCGGTGCAACGGCTCGAGGCCAATCTCGGGCTGCGGCTGATCGAGCGGACCACGCGGCATCTGCGGCTGACCGATTCCGGCGAGACGATCTATCGCAAGGTCCGCCCGCTGTTCGCCGCGCTGCACGACACCCACAGCGAGGCGCTGGCGATGTCGAGCGCGGTCGCCGGCACCCTGCGCATCAAGGCGCCGTACGAATTCGGCGCGCATCACGCCGGGCCGGTCGCCTGCGCGGTGATGGGCCGCTATCCGGAGCTCGCGATCCGGATCGATGTCGAGCACGACATCGTCAACCCGATCGCGGAGAATTACGACATCGTGTTCGCGATGCTGGAAGCGCCGCTGCCGTCGGCCGGCATCGTGATCCGCCGCGTCTTCACGCTGGAGCGCGGCCTGTTCGCAGCGCCGGCGCTGCTCGAGACATCAGGCGAGCCGCGCACGCTGGACGAGTTGAGGAAGCTGCCGCTGCTGACCGGCCCGAGCGATCCGCCATGGGCGATCACCGCGCCCGGCGGCGCGGTCGAGCATCTCTCGGTCGATCGCGCACGGCTCACCTCTTCGAACGCCCATGTCCGCCTGCAAGCCGCGCTCGCCGGCCATGGCGTGCTGCGGGTCACCGCGAGCTACACCCGCGCCGCGGTCGCGGCCGGCCAGTTGCGGCGGCTGTTGCCGGACCACGCCTGCGAGCCGCTCAACGTGCACGCGCTGCTGCCCGCTCGGCAATTTGTCCCGGCCAAGGTGCGCTGCTTCCTCGATGCGATGGAAGCGCATGCGCGCGGCGATCCCGAGGCCTACATCAAGCCATAGCCCGCACCCCCGTCACGCGCGCGATGACGTCAGAGGTAATCGATCGACGCCCGCAAACCTTCGATAGTCCGGACAGCCGCACAGTCCGGCACATCAGGAGAGCACCATGACCGATCATGCCACCGTCGCCCGCAACTACATCGCACTCTGGAACGAGCGAACGCCGAGCCGCCGCCGCGAGATGCTGAGCGCAAACTGGACCAGTGACGCCCGCTATGTCGATCCGCTGATGGCCGGCGACGGCCATGAGGGCGTCGACGCGCTGATCGCGGGCGTGCAGCAGAAGTTTCCGGACTTCACCTTCAAGCTGATCGGCGAGCCGAACGGCTTCGGCGACCATGTCCGCTTCTCCTGGGGCCTCGGACCCGACGGCGTCGACAGCCCGATCAAGGGCACCGACTTCGCCATGCTGAAGGACGGCCGGATCAGGAGCATCACCGGCTTCCTCGACCAGGTGCCGGGGGCTTAACCGGTTCCGTCATTCCGGGGCGACGCGTAGCGTCGAGCCCGGAATCCATCGGGCAACTTCCACCCTCGTCATTCCGGGGCTCGCGAAGCGAGAGCCCGGAATCCATCGGGCCACAGAGCCTGCGGCGAAAGGATTCCGGGCTCGACGCTACGCGTCGCCCGGAATGACGACGGGGGTTTGAGACCCAGGGCAATAGCGCCAACGGCTTCCACGCCCGCGATCCCGCTGCTAGTCTTCCCGAAACACAGGGAGGACACCATGAAGGCAGATTTCGCCTTCACCACGTCTGTCGTCAGCGACATCACGCCGGCGCTGCTGGCGATTGGCCGCGACGGCTTTCCGCAGGCCCTGATCGGCGCGCTGCGCCGCGTCGCCGGGGTCGGCCACTGCATGGTGTTCTCGTTCACCGGCCCGCGGTCCGCGTCGTGCCTGCTCGACGTCGGCAACATCCCGACCGGGCGCGACCTCGGGATCGCCTATTCCGAACATTTCCACCAGTCCGATCCGAATCGGGACGCGGTGTTCGAGGGGCAGGCACAGGCCACGCCGATCATGCTGCCGACCTTTGCGCGCCGGATGTACAGCGACGGCTACCGCAAGATCTTCTTCGACGATTCCGACATCGTCGACAAATTCGCCGCCGCGATCTGGACCGGCGACACCTGCTTCTATGTCAATTTCTACCAGATCACCGCGCAGGGCCGCTTCAACCGCGAACAGATCGCACGCCTCTCCGCGGTCGCGCCGGCGTTGACGGCCGCGGTGGCGCGGCACTTCCAGTGCGAAACGGCGGCGGATGTCGATCCGGTCGAGCGCCTGACGGGCCTGTTCGCGACCGCCGAGCCGCTCGCCAGGCTGACCGGGCGCGAGAGAGAGGTCTGCCTGCGCATTCTCTCGGGCCTCAGCTCGGAAGCGATCGCAGCCGACCTCGGCATCGGATTGCACTCCGCCCTCACCTACCGCAAGCGCGCCTACGACAAGCTCGGCATTTCCTCGCAGAACGAATTGTTCGCGATCGCGCTGCGCCTGATGGCCTCGGTCCGCAGCCTGAACTGAGACCAACCGCCACGTCGGCCATGCATATCCGATGTGACAACCTTACAGAGTCCGCGTGACATCTGTGACATCATCTCATCGTTATTCCCTGAACGATGTGCCGTTTGCTGGCGCGGCTGCTAGTGATGTGCGTCTCGGGCGGAGCGTGGAGCTTGGTCCGACGCAGCAGTTGGAAGAGGGCGGCACAGGTGCAGGCATTCACGCAATTTCGCAACGTCGACGATATCAAGGCGCTCGCATTCGACGTCCAGGGCACCTGCGTCGACTTCTATCAACCGGTGCTTCGCGCCGGTGCGGCGATCAATCGCGACAAGGGACTGGCGATCGACTGGACCAGGCTGCTGGCGGAATGGCGCGATCTGTATCGCGTCGCGCTCGATGCCGTGATTGCCGGACAGCGGCCGTGGCTGCGGGTCGATCGGATCTACCGTGAAGCGCTTGACCTCCTGCTGGAGCGACAGGGCCTCGGCGAGGCGTTCACGCCACAGGAGCGCGACGAGCTGAACAACGTCTGGACCAGGCTCGATGCCTGGCCTGACACCGTGGCGGGACTTGCGCGCTTGCGGCGGCGCTTCACCACCGCAACGCTGTCGAACGCCGGAATGGCGGCGGTGGTCGCGGTCGTGAAGCATGCCGGCCTGCCATTCGATGCGGTTCTCACGGCGGAGCTCGCCCATAGCTACAAGCCGGCCCCGTCAGTCTATCAATTGGCGGTCGACTTCCTCGGCTATCGGCCGGATCAGATCGTCATGGTGGCTTGCCACAAATATGATCTGAGGGCCGCGCGCGCCTTCGGCATGCGCACGGCGTTCGTCGCGCGTCCGCTCGAATTTGGGCCGGACGTGACGCCCGATGTGACAGCAGAGGACTGGCTCGACCTCCATGTCGACAGCTTCACCGCACTCGCCGACGCGCTCGGTGCGGGGTCGCCCGCCTGAGCTGCGTCTCGCCGCCTGTCCCCTGACGTGGGGACAGACCGCCGGCAGGCTTCGGCATTATCCTGACGCGGATCGAGCCCCGAGGATACTGCCGTGAGCACTGCGCCCCGTTTCGACATCGATGTCCCCGCCTTCTGGCAGGACCCCTATCCGACCCTGGCGCGCATGCGCAAAGAGGCGCCGATCGCCTTCGTGCCCCAGCTCGGCAGCACGCTGCTGTGCAATCGCGACGACATCTTCGTCTCCGAGAAGCAGATCGACGTGTTCTCGTCGCACCAGCCCGAGGGGCTGATGAACCGGCTGATGGGCCACAACATGATGCGCAAGGACGGCGATGCGCATATGAACGAGCGCAAGGCGATCTTCCCGGCGATCTCGCCGAAGACCGTCAGGTCGCACTGGACGGCGCAGTTCGCCGGACACGCGAACCGCATCCTCGACGAACTGGAGCCGGACGGCGTGGTGGACTTCGTGCAGGCCTTTGCGCTGCCGTTCTCGGCCGAGTGCCTGAAATCGATCACCGGCCTCACCAACATGCGCTTCCAGGACATGAACGCCTGGTCGCAGAACATGATCGACGGGATCGCCAATTATGTCGGCGATCCCGCGATCGAGGCGCGTTGCCATGCCGCGACCTCGGGCATCGATGCCGCGATCGACGACATGGTGCCGGTGTTGCGCAAGACGCCCGACCTCAGCCTGCTCGGCGTGCTGTTGCAGACCGACATGCCGATGGACAGCATACGCGCCAACATCAAGCTGGCGATCTCCGGCGGCCAGAACGAGCCGCGCGATGCCATTGCCGGCTCGGTGTGGGCGCTGCTGACCCATCCCGATCAGCTGGCGCTGGCGACGAGCGGCACGGTCCCGTGGTTGCAGGCGTTCGAGGAATATGCGCGCTGGATCTCGCCGATCGGCATGTCGCCGCGGCGGATCGCCAAGCCATGGACGATCCGCGACATCGCGTTCGAGACCGATGAACGGGTGTTCCTGATGTTCGGCTCGGCGAACCGCGACGAGAAGCATTTCGACCGGCCCGACATCTTCGAGGTGCGGCGCGACGCCAGCAAGAGCATCGCGTTCGGTGCCGGTCCGCATTTCTGCGCCGGTGCCTGGGCCTCACGTGCCATGGTCGCCGACGTCGCGCTGCCCGCGATCTTCGGCCGGCTGAAGGGCCTGCGCCTGATCGACGATCGACCGCCGCGGATCGGCGGCTGGGCCTTCCGCGGCCTGCTCGATCTGCCGGTGACGTGGGATCGGTAGGACCCAGCCCATGGACGCGCAAGCCGCCGATCTGTGAGGCGCGCGTCACATTGATGTAAATCCAGCAATGTAGGTAGATCCAGATACACGGCAATCGCGCGCCCGCGCGTTTTTCATTGCGCAATCACATCGCAAGCTGTGCCGATGTCGCGGTTTCAGCCGCGAACACGCGTCCGGCTGCGCCGCGGCATCATGCCGCCGCCAAGGGTCGGACGACTGTTATCAAACTGTCATGAATCCATTTCAATCGGCCGTTATTGATGAAACTGCAGTCAGTTGAGCTGTCACAAGGGATTTCCGATGAACCCGAACACCAACGGTAGCAGTCACGACGATACCGCCTTCCACCATGAAGCCCCGAGCAGGAATCCGAGGAGGGCGGCGGCATCAACAAGACGGTCGCGGTTGTCGCGGTGGTGGCTGTGGGCGCTGCCGTGTTCGAAGCTGCCTTGCTCCCGGGACTTGCGCTTGGCGTTGCCGCAGTCGCAGCGCCGAAGTACCTGCCGAAGCTGGCCGGTGCGCTCAACCCGCTCTTCAAATCGACCGTTCGCGGCACCTACAAGTTCGCGCAGAAATCGCGCGAGATGTTTGCCGAGGCACAAGAGCAGGTGAACGACATCGTCGCGGAAGTGAAGTCCGAGAACCAGGCGGATACCAAGGCGGCGAGCAGCCGGACGTCGTCGGCGGCCTGAACCAGGTCGGACCGATCGATGCAAAGCGACGCACCGCGCCGATGATCGACCTTGCGACCTCGGCGCGGCGCGCAATCGTGTTTCACGACGGCCTCATTCGCGTGCCATGCCGGCGTCGGAACGCTGCTCAAGCGAGATGAGATGAGATTGAACCGTCATCTCGCCTCAGCTTCTTGTTGACGCATGATCTTTTCGGAAAGCCGCTTCGCACTTTTCCGGATCATGCCTTAGAGGAATCCGATGACCAAGATGAAGCTGCAAATTGCGCATCAGGTGCCCGGCCGGATACGCATGAAGGTTCCGTCGGCGAAGGAAAATCCCGAGCTTCTCGAACAGATCAAGCAGACCTTCAGCGTCATCCCCGGCATCGAGGAAGTGACGATCAACCCGACCACGGGAAGCGTCGTGCTGCACTACGACACCGACCGGCATGACGAATTTCACGGCCGGCTGGAGCATCACACCGGCGGTCACTACAGGCCGCC
Source organism: Bradyrhizobium sp. SK17 (assembly GCF_002831585.1). Taxonomy (GTDB): domain Bacteria; phylum Pseudomonadota; class Alphaproteobacteria; order Rhizobiales; family Xanthobacteraceae; genus Bradyrhizobium. Next base: position 588,643 of record NZ_CP025113.1, read on the forward strand.
GACCAACGAGATCGACGCGCTGGCCAACAAGATCGAACAGGAAGCCGAGTACCTCGCCGAGCATTCGCACACGGCCAAGGTCATCGTCGACTTCTTCCGGGATTTCGACCACGGCATCAAGGTCGCCAGCGGCAACGTGATCGATCTGAAGATCGTGCTGGCGGCCGGCATCGCCGGCTTCACCGTGTTCGAGGTTGGCGCCACCGCGGCGACGCCGGTCTGGGTCACGCTGGCCGTGTTTGCACTCAACCACATGATCCAGGCCAACATGGCCGCCGCCGAGCAGGCGGAGCCGGCGCGCGCGACGGCCTGACCCGCCAGGGGTGAGATTGCAACGTCATGGATTTCAGTTTCTGCCATTCCATGCCAGGGCGCATTCGTCTGAGCATCCCCGCGCTCGGGCAGAACCGCAAGCTCGGCGAGGCATGCCTTGGATGGCTGCGGGCGCAGGACGGCATCAGGACCGCGCGGATCAACTACGATTGCGCGAGCCTCGTGCTGGAATACGATCCGGCGCATGAGCAGCGGCTGCTCGCGCTGCTGAGCGGCTTCAAGGCCATGAGCCTGGCGGATTTCAAGGCGCTGTGCGCGCGCGCCGCGCCAACCGCCGATATGCCACGCGCCGGCGCACCGGAGGTCTCGAAGCGCTCACCCCTCACATTGCCGACATTGTCGCTGTTCATGGCGTTCAGCGCCAATCCGGTGATCACGGCGATCAACATGCCGCTGATGCTGTGGAACGCGATCCCGATCGCCAAGCGCGCCTGGAAGGTGTGGGCCAACGAAAGCCGGTTGAACATCGACGTGCTCGATACGCTCGCGATCAGCGCGTCGGTGCTGCAAGGCAATCCGCTGGCGGGCTGCATCGTCACCTGGCTGATCAAGCTCGGCGACTGGATCCGCGACCTGACCGCCGCGGGCTCGCGGAAGGCGATCAACGAGCTGCTCGAGTTCCAGTCGAAGACCGCCTGGGTGTTGCGCGAGGGCGAGGTGGTCTCGATCCCCGCCGCGGAATTGCAGAACGGCGACATCGTCGTGGTGTATCCCGGAGAAATGATTCCGGTCGATGGCGAGATCATCGAAGGCTCCGCCACCATCGACCAGAAGACCATCACCGGCGAGGGGCTGCCGGTGCATCGAAGCAAGGGCGAAGCCGCCTTCGCCGCTACTGTGATCCGCGAAGGCCAGATCACGTTGCGGGCGCTGCGCGTCGGATCGGCCACCACCGCCGGCCAGATCGTGCGGCTGATCGAATCGGCGCCGATCGGCGACACCCGGATGCAGAACCATGCCGAGCGCTTCGCCGACCGGCTGGTGGCCCCGACGCTGGCGCTCGCCACCGGCACCGCCATGGTCTCCGGCGACTTCAACCGCTTCCTCTCGCTGGTGATCGTCGACTACGGCACCGGCATCCGCGTCGCGGCGCCGACCTCGGTGCTGTCCTCGATGACGCTTGCCGCCCGCACCGGCATGATCATCAAGAGCGGCGGCCACATGGAGAAGCTCGCCGGCATCGACACCATGGTGTTCGACAAGACCGGCACGCTCACCCATGGCACGCCGGCGGTCATCGATGTGATCTCGTATCAGAAATACATCACGCCGAACCATCTGCTCGGGCTTGCCGCGGCGGCCGAGACCAAGCTGCAACATCCGGTCGCCGAGGCGTTGCGCAGCCGAGCCCGCCAGCTCGCGGTCAACATCCCGCCGTGCAACGAGACCACCTACCGCCTCGGCCTCGGCGTCGAGGGCCAGGTCAATGGCTATTACGTCCATGTCGGCAACCAGCGCTTCATGCGCCAGAGCGAGATCATCGTCGACGCCGCGGTGCACGACCGCGCCGCGCTCGACGAGCGCGGCTATTCGAGCCTCTACATCGCCGTCGACGGCAAGCTCGCGGGCCTCGTGCCCTACTCCGACGAGATCCGCGAGGAGAGCCGTCCGGTGATCCAGCGCCTGCATGAGCTGGGCGTCAAGAACAGCATCATGCTGACCGGCGACAATGCCGTGGTGGCGCGCGCCGTCTGCAACCGGCTGGGGCTCACCGAGCACTTCGCGGACATGCTGCCGGCCGACAAGGCCGGAATCATCCAGGAGCTGCAACGCCAGGGACGCCGGGTCGCCATGGTCGGCGACGGCATCAACGATTCTCCCGCGCTCAGCTTCGCCGATGTCGGAATCGCGATGAAGCACGGCGCCGAGGTCACGCACGAATCCGCCGACGTCATCCTGATGGAGGATTCGCTGTGGAAGCTCGTCAAGGCCGTCGAGATCTCGCAGGGCGCGGTCCAGCTTATCAAGCAGAACTACGGCATCGTCGCCGCGCTCAACACGCTGGCGCTGGGACTGGCGTTGCCGGGCGGCCTGATCACGCCCGAGGTGACCGCCATCATCAGCAACGGCTCGGCGATCCTGGCGAGCCTCAACGGCATCCGGCCAATTCTCAGGTATCAATGAGCCAGGATGTCACCCAGCTCGTCCTTCTCCCTCCCGGCGATCACGCCGCACTCCAGGCCGCGGTCAAGACGCTGGAAAGCTCCAATCTCGCGGCAAGGATCGCCGACTATGCCGGCGTCCCCGTCAACCGCGTCCTGAACCTGCTGCCGAAGGCCGCCAACCGTCAACTCAGCGGGCTGGTGCGCACGGCGGTGATGAAGGGGCTGGAAGTCGCGGTCGACACGCTCGACGAGAAGCCACCGCCGGCACCCGCGGTCACCTTCTCGTCGTTCCTCGCCGGCGTGACCGGAGGCGTCAGCGGCCTGTTCGGCTTCGGCGCGCTCGCGGTCGAGTTGCCGCTGACGACGACATTGATGCTGCGTGCGATCGCAGAGATCGCACGGCACCAGGGCGAGGATCTCTCCAAGATCGAGGCCAGACTCGCCTGTCTCGAAGTGTTCGCCTACGGCACCAAGCGAACCGACGAGACGATCGACGTCGGCTACTATGCCGCGCGCGCGCTGATCAGCAAATACACCAGCGACGCCGCCGCCTATATTCTGGAGCGCGGCGCGGTCGATGCGTCCGCGCCGGTGATCTCCAATCTGGTCAGCGAAATCGTCTCCCGGTTCGGGCTGGTGGTCTCGGACAAGGCCGCGGCCGGCGCGGTGCCGATCATCGGCGCGGCATTTGGCTCCACCGTCAACGTCATCTTCATGGACCATTTCCAGAAGATCGCGAAGGGCCACTTCACCGTTCGCCGGCTGGAGCGGCTCCACGGCAGCGCCGGCGTTCGGCAACATTATGCGGCGATCGCAGCCCGGCTCGCGCCGCAGCGCGGCGTCGCGACCGCATGAGGCGATCGGCAGCAATTGGACATCGGCGCCGTGCTTCCGCCTGAGGACACCAGACTGCGCGACCTTCGCCGGATGCGCACGCTGGCCACGGGTCTGCTCGTATTCATGCTGCTGGTGTTCCTGGCGACCTCGATGGCGCAGCCGCACTGGCCGTGGCTGGCCTATCCGCGCGCCTTCGCCGAGGCCGGGATGATCGGCGCCTGCGCCGACTGGTTCGCCGTGGTGGCACTGTTCCGTCATCCGCTCGGGATTCCGATTCCGCACACCGCGATCGTTCCGCAGAGCAAGCAACGCATCGCGGTCGCGCTGGGCCGCTTCATCGCCAACAACTTCCTGTCGCCGCGCGTGGTCGGCGATCGCATCCGCGACGTCGACATCGCGGGCTGGGCGGCGCAATGGATCGAGCGGCCGTCGCATGCCCGCAGCGCGGCGCAGCGCACGGTCTCGGCGGTCCACCAGGCGATGCAGACCACGCCGAGCGCCGACCTCAACGCCTTTCTGACCCGCCGCACCCGACAGGGCATCGCGGCGATTCCCGCCGCGCCGCTCGCCTCCCGCGTGCTGTCGCTGTTGTGGGCGCATGGCAATGCGCAGGCGCTGGTCGAGCGCCTGATCAATTCGGCAAGCGTCGCGCTCGCCAACAACAAGGAGACGATCCGCAAGAAGGTCTCGCAGCGCTCCTACCGGTTCGTGCCGAAATGGGTCGACGGCATGGTGGCCGACCGTGTCATATCGGGCGTCAGCCAGACGCTCGACGAGATGCGCGAGCCGGATCATCCCTGGCGCGTCGAGCTCAAGGCCGAGATCGAGCGCCTGATCGACCGGCTCGCCACCGATCCGGAATACCTTGCCAAAGGCGAGGAGCTGAAGCAGCAGATGCTCGACAATCCCGCCGTGATCGGACAGATCGACGCGATGTGGCACGCCATCGAGGTGCGGCTGAATTCCGCGGCGACGTCGGCGGCGATCGCCGACGCGATCGAAACCGCCCTGATGTCGGTCGCCGCGCGGATCCGGGACGATGCCGAGATGCGCGACCGCATCAACCGCTGGCTTCGCGTCGCCGCGCTGCGCGCCGTTGCATCGCGCCGCCAGGAGATCGCGGCCTTCATCCGCAAGGTGGTGGAGAACTGGGACACCGAAACGCTGATCATGCGGATCGAATTGCAGGTCGGGCGCGATTTGCAGTTCATCCGGATCAACGGCACCGTCGTCGGCGGTCTCGTCGGCTTATTGATCTTCTCAGTGTCACGCTGGCTGTAGCGCGTCATGAGATTAGTTTGAAATGGATCGACAGCGGGCTTCACCTCTCCCCAGGGGAGAGGTGAAGCAGTGCGAGGCCGGACCGATTCTATTCAAACTCATCAGGCTTTAAGGCCTGCCCACGATCAGGGAAAGCGAATGCGGAGCAGCGGCAACTGTTCGAGCTTGTCGACCAGCCGAACCACCTGGCTTGCCGCCAGACCGAGGCAGGCGAAAATGAAGTGACGGCGGGTCAGACCACGCTCACGGTCCGCGAATTCGAGACGCTCGAGGCGCGGCTCGAGAGCAGTGGGCGTACGCAGGGCGGGGAGCGTCGTCATGTGCATCAGCCGATCGGAATGCGGATTTCCGGCGCGGCGGTCATCTGCTCGATCGTTCCGTCGAACGACAGGCAGTCCGGATTGTCGCCCGGCATCCCGCGCAGCGTCTCCGCCAGTTGCTCCTGCTCGAGCAGGAACGAGCGGCCGTCGCGCAACCGCGCATAGGCCGCCCAGGGCACGAATTTGGTGAACGGAAACGGGAAGCCCTCGCGCGGCGAGACGTCGATGTTGAGGCCGGAGACGAACAGCACGTTCTTGCCCTGGAACGCCGGCTCGCGCCGGATGCTGCGATAGGTGCGGTCGAACTCGGCCTGGGTGACGTAGCGCGCGGCATCCAATGCCGGGTGCGGCGACGTCACCAGCGCGGGCATCACCGGGCCGAGCGCCGCTTCGAGGATGTCGTGGCCCTCGGGACCCTCGGCCGGCGCGCGGCGGAAGTGAAACAGCTCCGGCGACAGCGCAGCGCCGATCGGCGCTGGCTCCTCGTGGAAACGGCTCTCGCCGAGCCGCTCGCGGATCGCCGGACCGGCGCGAAACAGCTTCGATGTGCTGAGCACCTTGAGCGGCTGAAGCGGCATCTCGACCATCCGGTCGAGCCGGAGGAAGAGCCCTTCGCCACGGCTGTCATCCAGATATTGATTGTCGATCTGGAACGCCGGCTCGCCATCGATCCGGACGCATTGCACCTGCCGGCAGGCATGGGCGTGTTCGTCCTGGTACCAGCGCAACACGCCGCACAGCTTCCCGCAGCAATCGCCGAACCGGCAGCCGTCGGTGCGGTGGCGCTGATAGACACCGAAGCGGCCGTCATCGGGATTGTAGCCGACATGGCTGGCCTGGATCAGCACCAGGTCCTCGCCATGATGGGCATAGGGCCCATGGCGGTTGATCGCGACCTTGCCGCCGACCCGCCCATGGTCGAACGGAAACGTTCCGAAATGCTGGGCCAGCAGCATCACCGGATAGCCCTGGCTCTCGTCGGAGCAGAATGCCCGCGACGGCAGCATGTGCTGGCGCTGGAAGCCAAGCGAACGGCAATAATTGTAGAGCCGCGGAACGAAATGGCCGTAGCGCATGGCAAAACGGCCAACCCGGAAGGTTTCGATCATCCGTCGCTGCCTGACCGGTCCGACATGTCCATGATGCCCGCGAGACAACGGGCCCGCCCCCCGTACCGCTGAAGAACGGTAGAGGCCGTTGTTGACGGTTATGTGAATGCGGGCCGGCGCGTGCCTTACCGGGTCACGCGCTCAGCGCCCCCAACGCAACACGACCGGATCGAGCGTGCGGGCGATCTCGATCAGCCCGGCGCGCGTCGCCGGATGCAACGGCTGCAACGGGTGACGCACCGCGTCCGACTTGATGACGCCGCCCTCGCGCATCAGCACCTTGCAGGCGCTCAGCCCGCATTGCCGGTTCTCGTAATTGATCAGCGGCAGCCAGCGCGCATAGGCCTGGATCGCCTCGTCGCGGCGGCCAGCGAAGAACGGATCCATGATCTGGCGGATGCCGTCGGGGTAGCCGCCGCCGGTCATCGCGCCGGTGGCACCGGCATCGAGATCGGCCATCAGCGTGATCGCCTCCTCGCCGTCCCACGGCCCCTCGATCACGCTGCCGCCCTTCTCGATCAGGCCACGCAGCTTGTTCGCGGCCATCGGCACCTCGATCTTGAAGTACCTGACATTGGCCAGTTCCTTCGCCATCCGCGCCAGGAAATCGACCGACAGCGGCGTGCCGGCAACCGGCGCGTCCTGGATCATGATCGGGATGCCGATCGCGTCGGAGACCACGCGATAGAACTCGTAGATCGCCGGCTCGCCGACGCGGAAGGTCGCGCCGTGATAGGGCGGCATGATCATGACCATTGCCGCACCGGCGGCCTGTGCCTCGCGGCTGCGCGCGGCGCACACCGCCGAGGAGAAATGCGTCGTGGTGACGATGACGGGGATGCGGCCCGCGACGTGCTCGAGCACGGCATGCATCACGGTCTCACGCTCCGCATCGGTCAGCACGAACTGCTCGGAGAAGTTGGCGAGGATGCAGATGCCGTGCGAGCCGGCATCGATCATGAAATCGATGCAGCGCCGCTGTCCGTCGAGGTCGAGATTGCCATTGACGTCGAAGATGGTCGGCGCGACCGGGAAGACGCCGCGATAGGGACGCTGCGCTGAACTCGTCATCTCAAATCCTCCCTCATGATCCGCCGCGGCTTGTTTGGTCACGCGTTGCGGAACGGCAGCGGCGGGCCTTCGAGCCGGCGCAGGCCGGGCTCGCGGCGCTCCAGCCACCAACCATACTGCCTGGGCCAGGATGCGAACACCTCGCCGGCTCCGCCACCCAGCGCAAGCTCGGCATGCAGCGGCCAGTTCGGATCGAACAACGCTTCGCGGCCGATCGCGACCAGATCGGCATGGCCATTGGCCAGCACGTCTTCGGCCTGCTGCGGATGCAGGATCAGGCCGACCGCGATGGTGGCGATCTCGGCGGAACGGCGGATCTCGTCCGCGTAGGGCACCTGAAAGCCATAGCCGCGCGGAATCCGCGCCGCGGTCGCCGAGCCGAGCAGCCCGCCCGACGAGCAATCGATCAGATCAGCGCCGCGCACCTTGGCTTCGCTGGCGAACGCGATCTGATCCTCGAGCGTCAGGCCACCGTCGACACCGTCGACCGAGGAGATCCGCACCGCCAGCGGCCGCTCCGCGGGCCAGGCGGCGCGCACGGTTTCGATGATCTCGAGCGGATAGCGCATCCGTCCGGCGCGGTCGCCGCCATAGGCGTCGCTGCGGTGGTTCGACAGCGGCGAGAGGAATTGGTGCAGCAGATAGCCGTGTGCGCAATGCACCTCGACGAACTCGAAGCCGGCCTCCACCGCGCGCAAGGTGGCGCGCCGCCATTGCTCGCGCAACGCGGCGAGCTCCTCGACATCGAGCGCGTGCGGCATCAGCCAGCCCTGCTCCATCGCGATCGCGCTCGGCGCGACCGTCCGCCACGGCAGATCGCCGCGGGCGTGGTCGGCATCGTCGAGCGCGGCATTGCCATACCACGGACGCTGCATGCTGGCCTTACGGCCGGCATGCGCGAGCTGGATCGTGGGCACTGCACCGTTGTCCTTCAGGAAAGCGGCGATGCGCTCGAGCGGAGCGATCTGCTCGTCGTTCCAGATGCCGACATCGCCATGGGTGATGCGGCCCTCGGCTGCCACCGCCGCGGCCTCGACCATCACGAGCCCGGCGCCGCCCTGGGCAAACTTACCCAGATGAACAAGATGCCAGTCATTGGCGAGGCCATCGGTTGCCGAATACTGGCACATCGGTGAAATCAGGATGCGGTTTCGGGAGGTCACGCCGCGAAGCGTGATCGGCTGAAACAGAAGCGGCTGCGACATCGGAACCTGTGCGAATGTTGTGGCGGGGCGAGATGGCGGCGGGAAAGCTATGCGGCGCGCCCCCGATCGCAAGCGGCGCGGTGGCGCAGGCCGCAAGACCTGCGCGCATGCCGCCGATATGCGATGGCGCGCTCCGCGTAACCCGCAGCGTCTGCCGCAGAAATTTTTCCCGGTTGGTAAATGCTTTCCGTCATGGCCGGGTCACGCGGACAATCGCAATTCGTCGCGGACATGCCTACATTGCGCTCATGAAAAAGATCGGATTCCTCTCCTTCGGGCACTGGACGCCCTCGCCGCAATCGCAGGCCCGCTCGGCCGCCGATGTGCTGTTGCAATCGATCGACCTCGCGGTCGCCGCCGAGGAGCTCGGCGCCGACGGCGCCTATTTCCGGGTCCATCACTTCGCCCGGCAGCTCGCTTCGCCCTTCCCGCTGCTGGCGGCAGTCGGCGCCAGGACCAGCCGCATCGAGATCGGCACCGCCGTGATCGACATGCGCTACGAGAACCCGCTGTACATGATCGAGGATGCCGGCGCGGCCGACCTGATCGCGGGCGGTCGCCTGCAACTCGGCATCAGCCGCGGCTCGCCCGAGCAGGTGATCGATGGCTGGCGCTATTTCGGTTACCAGCCGGGCGAAGGTGAGACCGACGCCGATATGGGCCGGCGTCATGCCCAGATCTTCTTCGACATGCTGCGCGGACAGGGTTTCGCGCAGCCGAATCCGCGGCCGATGTTTCCCAATCCGCCCGGCCTGCTGCGGCTCGAGCCGCTGTCGGAAAGCCTGCGCGAGCGGATCTGGTGGGGCGCCGGATCGAACGCCACCGCGGTCTGGGCAGCGAAGCTCGGGATGAATTTGCAGAGCTCGACGCTGAAGAGCGACGAGACCGGCGAAGCCTTCCACATCCAGCAGGCCGCGCAGATCCGGGCCTACCGTGCCGCCTGGAAGGAGGCCGGCCACACAAGGGAGCCGCGGGTCTCGGTGAGCCGCAGCATCTTCGCGCTGGTCGACGATCGCGATCGCGCCTATTTCGGCAACGGGCAGGAGGAAGACCAGATCGGCTTCATCGACGAGCGGACGCGCGCGATCTTCGGCCGCGGCTACGCCGCCGAGCCCGACAAATTGATCGAGCAGATCAAGACCGACGAGGCGATCGCCGAGGCCGACACGCTGCTGCTGACCGTCCCCAACCAGCTCGGCGTCGCCTACAACGCGCATGTGATCGAGAGCATCTTGACCCATGTCGCGCCGGCGATGGGGTGGCGCTGAATCGACACCGGCAGCAGCGCGACCGTTCCGCCGGAACTTTGTTCGCAAACGCGGAGAACTACGGAAACACAACGGCACGTTATGTGAAGAACAGGTCGGGTACCGTTCGCAAAACGGGGACGTTGCGTGAACAGATCGCCGTAGTCTCCCGGAGCGGCGACGCAAGCCGACCGGTTAGCGCTCCCGCCTGTAACGGCGCGGCGAGGCTGGCGCATAATAAGGATTGACCAGACAGGTCGCCGGAAGTCCCACAGCTCCGGCCTGGCACTGATCGAGCGACGTGAAGTTGCAATCCATTCGTTCGCCGATCAGCACGCCGTAAACATGCATACAGACCGGGTAGCGCGGATCATACGTTTGTGCAGATGCCGGGGTGGCCATCCAGAGCGCGCCCAGCGCCAGCAACAACACTCCAAGCCACTTCACGTCCGGTCTCCCGCGTCACCTATGCCGCCCCAGTTCGCGGAGCGGTCGTCTCGCCGACAAAACTGCCTCGCGAATGGGCCTGAAGATTGGAGCGGGCGAAGGGAATCGAACCCTCGTATGCAGCTTGGGAAGCTGCCGTTCTACCATTGAACTACGCCCGCAAAACCAATGCTTTAGCGGCACAATCCGTCCGTCGACAGCGGCCGCGTGCTTAAGGTGTACCGCGTGAGGTCTGCGAAATCTAGCCCCCACCGCCGCGGCGCGCGCCGGTTAGCGTTGATCGACAAGACGCGGGGACGATCCCTTGGGCGCGTCGGGCAACTGCCTCATCAGGCCCGCCCGTGAAACGTATCGTCATGAGCATAGATCGTCGGACAGTTCTCCCACTGTGCCAATTCCTCGGCGTGCGCCAGCGCCTCCGCGAAAGAGCACGGCTGTTCGCCCTGCATCGAGATGATCGGATCAAACCTTCTCAGGTAGATTCCTGGGTCCGAGCCCCACCCGTCCGGGCTGAAATGGGCGGCCTTGGACCGGTCGGTCGACCGCACAGGCTGGGGTCGGGGCGGCACATTTTGGAATACGCAGCTAATCGGCTGGCCGTGAATTGTAACACTTATGACGACGTAAAAATGATGAGAACCGATCCGCGCCCGGAGATCGCGAATAGCGTCATCTGAGAAAAGCGCAGCGTCTTCCCACGCAGCTCGCCACGCGGAGAAAATCGAAGCATCGATCGGCTCGACCTTGGCCATCTTGCTCCAGCCTCGCTAGCCGCTCGTCATTCTAATCTGTCTGGGAACAGCCAGCAAACAGTCCCATATCGCCAATCGACCTGTCAGCGGCATGGGCCACACCGCAACGTCGGCGGTCTGAATCAGCGTGATCGCACTACTTGCCGGTAGGGCCGGCCTGCCACACGCTCGGGCAAGACGACGACCCACCGCATTCATCACACCTTAGTGCCCCATGCGCACGAGCACGTCGTTGATCACAAACGGCGCCCCGACAGATGCGTCGCAACTGCCGCTGCGCGCATAGATGCAGGCGTCGCCGATGCCGACATGGGTACAGCTCTGCCGTGAGAAATCCGCCGGCAGATCGCCGGCCGCCGCGGGCCGGGCGATGATGCGATTGAAGGCCGGGCTGGTCGCCTGCAACAACGGCGGCAATATCAGCTCGGCGAGCGGGTCGGCGGGCGCGAGCACATAGAGCGGCACCGATCCGACCAGCCGGTCGCGCCCCGGCAGCAACTGAAAGCGCACGTTGTAGAGCGCGAGGCCGCACATCTGCGGATCATGGCGCAGCTCGGCGGCGAGTTGCGACGCGCCGACACCACGGGTCCAGTAGTCGCGCATCGCTTCGCTGGCACCGGCGAGCGCCACCGAGAGCAAGGCCCAGCCGGCCGTGACGACCGGCAGCGCCCAGCGGCGCCATCCGGGTTTGGCACGGAGCGATTGGACCCAATCGGCCGACCCCAGTGCAGCAACCAGAATGAGCAACACCACCGAGAGGAAGACGAAGCGGTATTCCTTGTGCGCGATCAGGCTGTGGAAGGCGAGGTTCACCAGCGCCACGGCGAGCAGCAGCGGCGCGTGCCGCCAGCCGCGCCAGATCGCGACGATCGGCAGCATGATTGCCGCCGACCAGACCACCAGGAAGTTGCCGAGATAGGCCGATGGCGGCGTCACGCCGAAGTCGGCAGCGCGATCGTGCAGCAGGTTCTCCTCGATATTCCCGACCAGCCAGGCAAACGGCACCACACCATGCGCGAGGTCGATCACGGCCGCCAGCAACAGCGCGGCGAGCCCGCCGGCGACCAGCGGCAACAGGTTTCGCCAGCGCGGCCAGCAGGCGCCGAGCGCGAGCACGGCGATCGCCGACGCATATTGAAAGCGGCAGACAAAGGCGAAGGCGAGCAACGCGCCGCCGATCGCGAGACGCCGCGGCGATGGACCGTTGGTTACCAGCAGCGCCGCGGGCACGATCAGCGCCGTCGCCAGCGGCTCGCCCAATGTGTGTGGCGCGAGCAGGACCAGTTCGAACCAGACCGCGGCGACGAAGGCCGCGACGATGGCGTGGACGCGCGAGATCCGCGCGCCAAGGAACCAGGCGCTGACCACGATCGACAATGACGCGGATGCGACCACCAGCCGCGCCGCCAGGAAGGCGCCGGTGCCACCGGGCGCAACCGCATCACCGATCGCGACCGGTCCGGCCAGCAATGTCGGCAACAGCCAGCCGCGGATGCCCGTACGCCATTCCCACGTCAGGATGCTGTCGTGACCGAGCATCTGCCGCGCCGGCTCGAGATACTGAAAGATCTCGTCGGGATACATCACATTGGGCCAGACGGCGGCGGCAAGCCGGACGCCCAGCGCCAGCAGCAGCAATGCGAACAGCGGATGAGACCACCCCGTCGCCCTGCCGACCGTGCCGGCACTGCCGGGCGCGGCCGTGGCGCTCGTGCTCGTCATCGTTCCGCCGATCGTATCGTGGAGCAGCATGCTGGCGACCAGATAGCGGGCAAAGCCTTTAAGATGAATGACTGCGGCCTGGCTGGACCGAACTCAGCCCGGCCACGACATGCTTAACCGAACGTCAAGATTCCGGATGCGCGGAACTGCGGGAATGTTATGATCGTGTGGGGGTTGGTGGCGTCATGGCGGGGCGTGGGTACACCATTTTCGACACGGCAATCGGCCGATGCGGCATCGCATGGGGCGAGTTTGGCGTTGCCGGCGTCCAGCTCCCCGAACTGCGCGAGATCGACACCCGCAAGCGCCTGTTCCAGCTCTATCCCGACGCGCGCGAGACGCGGCCGCCGGAGGAGATCGCTTTCGCGATCGAGGGGATCGCGGCGACCCTGCGCGGCGGCGATGGCGACCTTGCCGGCGTTGCGCTCGACATGACCGGCATTCCAGCGTTCAACCAGCGCGTCTACCAGGCCGTCCGCGCCGTTCCCCGCGGCGAGACGTGGACCTATGACGAGGTCGCGCGTGCGCTGCGCGCATCCGGGGCGGTGTATTCGGTGGCGCAGGCGCTCGGCCGCAATCCGTTCATGATCATCGTCCCTTGCCACCGCGTGCTGGAGACGGGCCATTATGCCGACCGGATTTCGCCGAATGGCGGCAGCGTCTCGAAGCGGCGGCTGCTCTCGATCGAAGGCGGCCAGCCGACCACCAGCAAGACGCTGTTCGACGTGCTGCTGCCAGTTGCAAGGCCCCGACCCCAAGCCTAGATCTGGGGCATGAACCGGACCACGCTGTTGCGGCGCGATCGCATCACGGTGAACGAGTTTCGCTGCACGGCGGAGCCCGGCGACAGGCCGTTCGCCGAGCAATTCGCCTGCCATTCCGTATCCTATGTGCGCAGCGGCAGCTTCGGCTGCCATTGCCGCGGCCGCTTCCATGAGCTGGTGGCGGGCTCGATCCTGGTCGGCCATCCCGGCGACGAATACACCTGCACGCACGACCATGTGGTCGGCGACGAATGCCTGTCGTTCTTCCTCGACCCCGAGCTGGTCGAGGCGATCGGCGACCGCGCGGAGGTCTGGCAGGTCGGCTCGGTGCCGCCGCTGCCGGAATTGATGGTGATCGGCGAGCTCGCCCAGACGGCGGCAGCGGGCAACAGCGATGTCGGCCTCGACGAGATCGGTCACATCCTCGCCAGCCGCCTCGTCGAGCTGGTGTCCGACCGCAAGGCAAAGCCGCTCACCGCAGGCTTGCGCGATCGCCGCCGCGCCGTCGAGGCCGCGCTGTGGATCGACGCCCATTCGCAGCATCAGATCGATCTCGACGATGCCGCCGAGCAGGTGGGCCTAAGCACGTTCCACTTCCTGCGGCTGTTCTCCGCCGTGCTCGGCGTCACCCCGCATCAATATCTGGTGCGCTCGCGGCTGCGCCATGCGGCGCGACGGCTGGTCGACGACGACAGCCCGATCACCGACATCGCCTATGATGTCGGCTTCGGCGACCTCTCCAATTTCGTGCGCAGCTTCCACCGCGCCGCCGGGGCCTCGCCGCTCAAGTTCCGCCAGGCCTCCCGCGGCGACCGCAAGATTCTCCAAGAACGGCTTGCGCTGCAATAGCAGGGTTGCTCCGGTCCGCGCGTCACCGACGCGCCCAACGACTGGAGATCCCACCATGTACGATCACATCGGATTGCGCGTCGCCGACCTCGACGCCAGCGTGCGTTTCTACACCGCGGTGCTGGCGCCGCTCGGCTTCGTGCTGTGCTCGCGCGACGACAGCGGCGCCGGCTTCGGCCCGAAGGGCGAGCCCGCGCTCTGGCTGCATCTGCACAAGGGCAAGGCGCAAGGCGGCGCGCACATCGCGTTCCGCGCACCGAGCCACGCGGCGATCAAGGCGTTCCACGGCGCAGGCCTGAAGGCCGGCGGCAAGGACAATGGCGCGGCCGGCCATCGCAAGGACTACAGCCCGACCTACTACGCGGCCTTCCTGCTCGACCCCGACGGCAACAATGTCGAGGCGGTGTCGACGTAAGCGCTTGCCACAATCTCCGCCGTCATTGCGCGCAGAGCGAAGCAATCCATAGCACCGCATGCGGGGAAGCAGGGATTGCTTCGTCGCCCTGCTCCTCGCAATGACGCCTTACAATCGGAGGATCACAATCCAGTGGCCGCAGCGCCGCTCAACAACAAACGGTTGGGGTCATGGGTCCTGGCTTTCGCCAGGACGCCGCCGAATACAATCACATTCTCTCGGGATGACGGTGTGGGAGCCGGGGATAACAGCGCAGAGCCCTACGACAACGCCGGCTGCGCTGCGGCGAGCGGCGCGGACTTGCCCCAGCGCGTCAGGATCACGCTGAGGCAGGACAGCACGCCGAGCACGCCCATCGAGGCGGCGGCGAGTGTGAAGAAGTCTTGCGCACTGGCGTCATGCGTCGACAGCCACCAGCCGCCGGTGCCGATGAAGATCAGCCGCGCGGTCTGCGCCAGCACCGGCCCTAGCACCTTGGCGGCGCCCTGCGAGGAGAAATACATCGACATCGCAAGGCCGATGAAGGCGTACATCGGCGCGGCGGTCGAGAGATATTGGTGGCTGGTCGCCCGCACATGCGGATCGCTGGTGAACAGATTGACCCAGAGGTCGGGGAATACGGCGATGAAGCTGCCGACCACGCCGACCGAAAGGAACGACACCGTGCCCGCGGTCCAGGCGATGCGCCGCGCACGCGCGACGCGCTCGGCGCCGACCGCCATGCCGATCATCGGCACCGAGGCGATGCCGACCGCGAACGCAACCGAGGTCAGCATGAATTCGAGCCGCGCGCCGATGCCGTAGCCGGCGAGCACCGCGGTGCCGAACTGCGCCAGCATGTGGGTGAAGATCGAGATCGTCAGCACCGATTGCAGCGGCGAGAAGCAGGAGACCGCACCGACCTTGAGAATGTCGATGAACATCACCCATTGTACGCGCAGCCCCTTCAACTTCGGCTTGACGCGGGCGCGGCCGGAGAACAGGTACCAGCCCATCACGCTGATGCTGATCGAATAGGCAATCAGGGAGCCGGCGGCGACGCCGCGCATGCCGAATTGCGGCACCGGCCCGAGGCCGAGCCCGAGCGTGCCGCCGAGCATGATCTGCCACACCGCCGACGACAGGATCATGGTCGACGGCAGCTTCATGTTGCCGGTGCCGCGCAGGATGCCGGCCATCGTGTTCATCAGCCAGGGCAGGATCGCGCCGCCGAAGAAGATCTGCGAATAGGCGATCGCCTGCGCCAGCACATTGCCGCGGCCGCCGAGCAGTTCGAGCAGGCGCGGGCCGAAGATCAGCATGCCGAGCATGAAGGTCAAACCAAACGTCAGGCCGATCAGCAGCGCATGCATCGCCAAGGTCGAGGCGCGCTCGATCTCGCCGGCGCCGAGCGCGCGCGCGATCGCGGATGCGACGCCGCCGCCCATCGCGCCGCCGGACATCGTCATGGTCAGGATCACGCAGGGAAACACCAGCGCCATCGCCGCGAGCGACTCGACGCCGAGCCGGCCGATATAGGAGGTCTCCGCGATCACGACGCAGGTGCCGGCGGAGAGCGCGATCACGTTCGGCCATGCCAGCCACACCAGCGTGCGCAGGATCGGCCCGTCGAGCAGCGCGTTGCGCGCCGGCTTCGTGACCGGCGGCGGCAGCGGCCGCTCTTGTTCGTCGACAGGTATTTCGGCGAGGCCGAGATCGGACATTTCTGCTCCCGAGCGCGTCGTTCGGAAGCGCGCCATGGTGTTTCCCTACCATGGCGGCGGCGGATTCCACGTGCGCCGGACGCAATGGGGGCCTGCGCGATTGCAGGTGACGCTTGATGAACCTCTGACCTAGCCGATCGACCAGACGAACGGCGCGCCGGCGGTGCTGTTCGGCTTCAGATGCACCGGAATGTGCCGTCCGCAGCCTGCGGCGAGCCCATCGAACAGGCCCGTCAGCACGCTGGCGCAGGCCGGATGATAATCGGCGACATCGGCCATCAGCTTCCAGCCCTGCTGGCGGATTTCGAACTGGCCTTCGGACTCGCTGATCTCGGCGACGTCATCCTGCGACTCGAACAGCGCGCGCAGGAATGCGGCAAATTCCGTGGCACGGCCACGGCAGGCGCCGAGCGCCTGCGCAACCTCGTCGTAATACTGCATGCCGATCAGCTTTCCGGTGAGATGCAGCAGATAGCTCGCATCCTCCGGGCCAAACACCTGCACGATGACGGGAGCTGCCGTCTTCACATATTCCATCGCGTAGTTGCGATAGGCCTTCTCCAACCGCTGACGCGGCCAGCTATCGACCGGCAGCGCCGGTGCGGCCTTCGCATCAAATGCCGGCGCCTCGAGGTGGCGCGCGAACACCAGCCGCTGATCGAGCTCGAGCGGATGATCGTATTCGCAGTAATAGCCCTCGAGCCCGTCCTGGCCGTCGACGCTCTGCTTGGTGCAGACGAAGCCGAGCCTGAGATCGCCGAGCGCCACGCCATTGTTGGCATGCCAGCCGCGCAGCATCGCGCGCGAGACCTCGCCGGGCACGCCGCAGATCGCGGTGCCCTTCCAGATCCAGCGCGGCGGCGGATAGCGGATCCAGGCCTTGCGGTCGGTCTCGTACATGTATTCGACATGCACGCCACCGATCCAGTTGGAGAGATAGTGATACCGCGCGGCCGCGACCGCCGGCGGCAGGCCGTCGAGGCCGAGCTTCTTCAGGCCGGGCAGGAAGCGCTCCTGCTGCTGGCGGCGAAACACGCGAAAGACGAACTCGGCGGCGTCAGCCGTGCCGCGCCGCGTCACCACGGTAAGGATCAGCCCGGTGAAGAACGCGTGATAGAGATCGGCGACGCTGCGCCACTTCTGCCATTGCACTTCTTGCTGCGCTGAATCTGTTGCGGCGCTCATGTTCACTCCCGATTTGCTGTTTGCCGGAATGTGTCATCGCCGAAGCGGCGGTGCAACCAACCCACACTCGGTGTCATCGCCCGACTCGATCGGGCGATCCAGTATTCCAGAGACGGTCGTTATCGATGGAGAGGCCGCGGCGTACTGGATTCCCCGCTTTCGCGGGGAATGACGGCGAGATCACGTTATCTCGCGACATGAAATCCGGCGCGCGGAATTACACGCGAGAATGCTTTGAGGGCTTCCGGGTCAAGGACGATCGATCCCGTCATCCTGAGGTGCGAGCCTTGCGGCGCAATTGCGCCGCTGGGCGAGCACCTCAGGATGACGGGGAGAGATCGCTACACGCGAAAATGCTTGGAGAGCTTCAGACCCTGCGCCTGGTAGTTCGAGCCGATGCGCTGGCCGTAGAGCGCATCGGGGCGCTCCAGCATGCGTTCATAGACCAGGCGGCCGACGATCTGGCCATGCTCGAGGATGAACGGCACCTCGCGCGAGCGCACTTCGAGCACGGCGCGCGCGCCCTTGCCGCCGGCGCCGGCATAGCCGAAGCCGGGATCGAAGAAGCCGGCATAGTGGACGCGGAATTCGCCGACCAAGGGATCGAACGGCACCATCTCGGCGGCGTAGTCCGGCGGCACCTGCACGGCCTCTTTCGAAGCCAGGATGTAGAACTCGCCGGGATCGAGGATCAGGCTGCCGTCGGACCGGGCCTTGATCGGCTCCCAGAAATCATCAACGGCATAGCCGCCGCGGCGATCGACATCGACCACGCCGGTGTGACGCTTGGCGCGATAGCCGACGAAGCCACCCGAGCTCTCGCCGGACAGATCGACCGACAGCGCGACGCCATGGGTGAGATCGGCATCATCGATATCGACCAGCCGCTCGGCGGCATGCAGCGCATCGAGCTCGTCGGCGGACAGCGTCGCCTCGCCGATCCGGAAGCGGACCTGGCTGAGCCGCGAGCCCTCACGCAGCAGGACGGGAAACGTCTTTGGTGAGATCTCGGCATAGAGCGGGCCGTGATAGCCGGCGCCGATCATGTCGAAGCGGCGGGTGCCGTCGGCGATCACGCGGGTGAAGACGTCGAGCCGGCCGGTCGAGCTCTTCGGGTTGGCCGCAGCGACGATCTCCCGGGGCAACGCCAGGCTCTCCAGCAGCGGGACGATGTAGACGCAATTGGTCTCCAGCACCGCGCCGTCGGACAGGTCGATCTCGTGCAGCTTCAACTGGTCGATCCGCTCGGCGACGGTGGCGTCCGGTCCCGGCAGGAAGCTGGCGCGGACGCGATAGGCGATGTCGCCGAGCCGCAGATCGAGGCTCGCCGGCTGGATCTGGCTCTCGACAAAATCATAGGCGGGCAGGATGAGGCCAGCCTCCGCCATCTCCGCGATCATGCGGTCGGGCAGGATTCCGTTGGATTCATCTTCCAGCGTGAACGACACGATGCGGTCCCTCGGCGATCCCTTGAGATGGCCCAAAATCAACCTCTGAGCGGCCATCAAGCCCCAAAATATAGGCTTTTACGGGTTATCCGATGACCGTCTTGACGGAAAGGGCGCGAGGGAATATCAGCAGCACTTATCCCGTGGTGATTTGAGCCGGCCGGCTTGCAGCCACGTTAAATAAGTCGCTAAACAGGCCGGGGACAGTGTGATCCCGGTCTGTGGAGGCAACTCCAGGCCGGTTTTTTTGTGGCCGTTTTCGCTAGGAAATGGCCACTTCGGAGGTCACATGTCTGAATCCAAGTCTTCTGAATCCAAGGATACCGCCCGCTTCCGTCCCGAAACCCGCCTGGTCCATGGCGGCACGTTGCGCTCGCAATTCGGGGAGACATCGGAAGGGCTGTTTCTCACCCAGGGCTATGTCTACGACAGCGCCGAGCAATGCGAGGCGCGCTTCAAGGGCCAGGATCCCGGCTTCATCTATTCGCGCTATTCCAACCCGACCATTGCGATGTTCGAACGCCGCATGATCGAGCTCGAGGGCGCGGAGGCCGCGCGCTCGACCGCGACCGGGATGGCCGCGGTGACCACCGCGATCCTCGCCCCGCTGAAGGCCGGCGATCACGTGGTGGCGTCGAAGGCGCTGTTCGGCTCCTGCCTCTATGTCGTGCAGGATTTGCTGCCGCGCTACGGCATCGAGACGACGCTGGTCGACGGGCTCGACCTCGACCAGTGGCAGCGCGCGTTGCGCCCGAACACCAAGACCTTCTTCCTGGAGAGCCCGACCAACCCGACGCTCGACGTGCTCGATATCGGCGCGATCGCCAGGATCGCGCATAGTGGCGGCGCCCGGCTGATCGTCGACAACGTGTTCGCGACCCCGATCTGGCAGAGCCCGCTGTCGCTCGGCGCCGACGTCGTGGTCTATTCGGCGACCAAGCATATCGACGGCCAGGGCCGCTGCCTCGGCGGCATCATCCTGTCGTCGGAAGCCTTCATCGCCGAGCACATCCACAATTTCATGCGCCAGACCGGCCCGTCGCTGTCGCCGTTCAACGCCTGGGTGCTGCTGAAGGGGCTGGAGACGCTCGGCGTCCGCGTCCGCGCCCAGACCGAGAACGCGGCGAAGATCGCCGAGGCGCTGGCGAGCCATCCGAAGGTCACCCGGCTGGTCTATCCCGGCCGCGCCGATCATCCGCAGGCCGCGACGGTGAAGAAGCAGATGGGCGCCGGCTCGACGCTGGTCGGCTTCGAGGTCAAGGACGGCAAGGCCGGCGCGTTCCGCTGCCTCAACGCGCTGAAGATCTCGCGCATCTCGAACAATCTCGGCGACGCCAAGAGCCTGGTCACGCACCCCGCCACCACGACGCATCAGCGTCTGGCGCCGGAGGCCCGTGCCGAACTCGGCATCAGCGAGGGCTTCATCCGCTTCTCGGCCGGGCTGGAGCATCCCGACGATCTGATCGAGGATTTCCAGCGCGCGCTGGAGCAGGTCTGAGGCTGATGCGAAAGACTTGTCGTGGCCGGGCTTGTCCCGGCCATCCACGTCTTGCTCGCAGCAACCGCCAAAGACGTGGATGCCCGGCACAAGGCCGGGCATGACGAAATTGTGGGCGATCGAGCGCTATTCCGTCAAGCGAGCGAACTTTACGTCGCCGCCGTCGTGACGCCGCCGTCGACCACGATGGTCTGGCCGGTCATGAAGGTGGAGGCATCGGAGGCGAGATAAGCCACCGCACCCGCGATCTCGTCGGGCTCGCCGATGCGGCGGAGCGGCGTCGACGCGGTGCGGCGCTTCAGATTGTCCGGATCCTCCCACAGCGCGCGAGCGAAGTCGGTCTTCACCAGGCCCGGCGCGACGCAATTGACCCGCACGCCCTTCGGGCCCCATTCGCCGGCGAGGCTGCGGCACAGCGCGAAGTCGGCTGCCTTGGAGATGCCGTAGGCGCCGATCACGGTCGAGCCGCGCAAGCCGCCGATCGAGGAGATGATGACGACCGAGCCCTTGCCGCGCTCGGCCATCTGCGGGATCGCCAGCGCGGAGAGCCAGATGTTGCTCTTGACGTTGGAGCCCATGATCTTGTCGAAGGCCTCGTCCGTGATGTCGAGCAGCGGGCCGTAATACGGATTCACCGCGGCGTTGCAGACCAGGATGTCGATCTTGCCGTAATGCTTGATCGTGCCGGAGACCAGCGCCTCGACCTCGTTGCGGCGCGCGATGTTGCAGGGAATGACGAGCGCGTCGCCGCCGGCCTTCTTGATGCCGTCGGCGACCTCCTGGCAAGCATCCGCCTTGCGCGACGAGACCACGACCGAGCTTGGCCAGCAGCTCGGCCGAGGAGCGGCCGATGCCGCGGCTCGAGCCGGTGATGACGGCGACCTGCCCGGTGAGATCGAACGGGGTGTTTTTCATTGTTGTTGCCTCCCCGGCTCCGTCATTCCGGGGCTCGCGAAGCGAGAACCCGGAATCCATTGGGCCGCATCATTGGTGGTGAAATGGATTCCGGGCTCGCCGCTTTGCGACGCCCCGGAATGACAGTTGAGACTTACGCCAGCAACCCGCCGCCCTCGCTGACGCGACGGAGGTGGTAGTCGGTATCACCGAGCGTGTTCTCGATCATGGTCAGCCGCTTGAAGTAATGGCCGATCTTGGCTTCCATGGTCATGCCGATGCCGCCATGCAGCTGGATCGACTGCTGGCCGACGAACTTCAGCGACTTGCCGATCTGCACCTTGGCCGCCGCGACCGCCGACGCACGCTCCTTGGCATCGCTGAAATCCGACGCCATGGTCGCGAACATCGACATGCTGCGGGCCTGCTCCAGCGCCACGAACATGTCGGCGGCGCGGTGTTGCAGGCTCTGGAACGAGCCGATCGCGACGCCGAACTGCTTGCGGGTCTTGATGTACTCGACGGTGTCCTTCAGCGACTGATCCATCGCGCCGACCGCTTCCGCGCACAGCGCAATGCGGGCTTCATCGGCGACACGCTCGATCAGCGGCAGGCCGTTCTCGGGATCGCCGATCGCAGCGTCCGCACCGACCTCGACATTGGTGAAGGTGATGTCGGCCGCATGCAGGCCGTCCTGGGTCGGATAGCCCTTCTTGGTGACGCCCTTGGCATCGGCCGGGACCAGGAACACGCCGATGCCGCTCTTGTCGCGCTGGCCGCCCTTGGTGCGCGCGGTCACGATCAGCGTGTCGGCGTTCTCGCCGTTGAGCACGACGAACTTCTCGCCGTCGATCACCCAACCGTCGCCCTTCTTCTTGGCCGTGGTCACGACGTCGAACAGATCGTAGCGCGAGTTCTTCTCGAGCTGGGCGAAGCCGAAGGTCTTGCTGCCGTCGATGATGCCCGGGATGTACTTGGCCTTCTGCTCGGCCGAGCCGCCATGGCGCAGGAAGCCGCCGGCGACCACCACGGTCGCGAGATATGGCTCGACCACCAGCGCCTTGCCGAGCGCTTCCATCACGATCATGGTCTCGACCGCGCCGGCGCCGAAGCCGCCGTCGGTCTCGGCGAAGGGCAGACCAAGCAGGCCCTGCTCGGCAAGCTTGCCCCAGAGCGCTTTGCTCCAGCCGCCCTTCTCCTTCATGTACTTTTTGCGCGCATCGAAGTCGTAGGCATCCGCCAGCAAGCCGTCGACGCTTTCCTTGAGAAGCCGCTGCTCCTCGGACAGATCAAAATCCATTTTACCATCTCTCCAAAATCACGAGGGCGCTTGCCCTGATCTCCACTCGTCGTCCCCGCGAAAGCGGGGATCCAGTACTCGGCGGCGTTCATTGCGAATGACGACCGCCGCGGCGTACTGGGTCCCCCGCACAAGGCGGGGGACGACAGCTGAATGTGTGGCCTACAGCCCCAGCACGGCCTTGCTGATGATGTTGCGCTGGATCTCGTTGGAGCCGCCGTAGATCGAGACCTTGCGGTTGTTGAAGTAGCTCGGCGCGATCTGCGCGGTCCAATCCATGCTCTCGTTGGAGCCGGCATCGCCGTGCTCGTCATAGGGCGCGGCGAACGGGCCGATGATCTCCATCAGGAGCTCGGTCGTGGTCTGCTGGATTTCCGAGCCCTTGATCTTGAGCACCGAGGAGGCCGGGTTGGGCTTGCCCTTGCCGTGCTTGCCCTCGTCGGCGACGACGCGGAGCTGGGTGAGCTCGAGCGCCTTCAGCTCGATCTCGCAAGCCGTGAGCTTCTCGCGGAACGCCGGATCCTCGATGACCGGTCGGCCGCCGGACTCGACCTTGGAGGCCAGCGCGCGAATGCGGCGGAGCCGTTCCTTCGAGACGCCGACCCGGGCGATGCCGGTGCGCTCATTGCCGAGCAGGAACTTGGCGTAATCCCAGCCCTTGTTCTCCTCGCCGATCAGGTTCTCGTAGGGCACCTCGACGTCGTCGAAGAACACCTCGTTGACCTCGTGGCCGCCGTCGATGGTCTGGATCGGACGCACGGTGACGCCCTTCGACTTCATGCTGAACACGATGAACGAGATGCCCATCTGCTTCTTCGCGTTCTTGTCGGTGCGGCAGAGACAGAAGATCATGTCGGCGTGCTGGGCCAGCGTGGTCCAGGTCTTCTGGCCGTTGATGATCCACTTGTCGCCCTTGCGCTCGGCCGTGGTCTTCAGCGAAGCGAGGTCCGAACCCGAGCCCGGCTCCGAGAAGCCCTGGCACCACCAGTCGTCGACATTGGCGATGCGCGGCAGGTATTCCTTCTTCTGCTTCTCGTTGCCGAAGGTGTAGATGACCGGGCCGACCATGCTGACGCCGAAGGCCAGCGGCTGCGGCGCCGGATAGGATTGCAGCTCCTCGTTGAAGATGTAGTGCTGCACGGTGGTCCAGCCGGTGCCGCCATGTTCCTTCGGCCAATGGGTGACGCCCCAGCCCTTCTTGTTGAGGATGCGCCACCAGGTGACCATCTCGTCCTTCGACAGATGACGGCCCTCCTGCAGTTTGCGCCGTGTCTCCGGCGGCACGTTGTTCTTGAAGAACTCCCGCACCTCCTCGCGAAACGCTATCTCTTCCTTGGTGAAAGCGAGATCCATCGGATCCTCCTTTGAGCGAAATCTAACGCCTTGTTTCGTTGTCGTCCTGGCGAAAGCCAGGACCCATTACCACCGGCCTTCGTTGTCTTGCGAAGGCGACTACCGTCTGTGCCCCTCACCCCGGCCTCGGGGTATGGATCCTGGCTTTCGCCAGGACGACGGTGGATTACTGCAACACCTCGAACAACCCGGCCGCGCCCATGCCGCCACCGACGCACATGGTGACGACGGCATACTTGGCCTTGCGGCGGCGGCCTTCGATCAACGCGTGGCCGGTGAGCCGCGCACCCGACATACCATAGGGATGGCCGACCGAGATCGCGCCGCCATTGACGTTGATCTTCTCAGGATCGATGCCGAGCTTGTCGCGGCAGTACAGCACCTGCACCGCGAACGCCTCGTTGAGCTCCCAGAGGTCGATGTCGTCGACCGTGAGGCCATGGCGCTTCAACAGCCGCGGCACCGCGAACACCGGGCCGATGCCCATCTCGTCCGGCTCGCAGCCGGCGGAGACGAAGCCGCGGAAGATGCCGAGCGGCTTGAGCCCGCGCTTGGCGGCTTCCTTGTCGCTCATGATCACCGAGGCGCTGGCACCGTCCGACAGCTGGCTGGCATTGCCGGCGGTGATGCTGAAACCCTCGCCGCGCACCGCCTTGAGGCTGGCGAGCCCTTCGGCCGTGGTCTCGGGCCGCGGACCTTCGTCCTGCGACAGCGTCACTTCCTTCATCGTGACGGCACCGCTCGCCTTGTCGGTCACCGCCATCATGGTGGTGATCGGCGCGAGCTCGTCCTTGAACTTGCCGCCCTGCTGCGCGGCCGCGGTGCGGCGCTGGCTCTCCAGGCCGTATTCGTCCTGCCTCTCGCGCGAGATGTTGTAGCGCTTGGCGACGATCTCCGCGGTGTCGATCATCGGCATGTAGACCTCGCCCTTGATCTTGAGCAGCGCCGGATCCTGGGCATGGAAGCCATTCATCTTGTCGTTCTGCACCAGCGAGATCGACTCGCCGCCGCCGCCGACCGCGATCTCGACGCCGTCGAAGATCACCGAACGCGCGGCGAGCGCGATCGCCTGCAAGCCGGAAGCGCACTGACGATCGATGGTGGTGCCGGCGACCGTCACCGGCAGGCCGGCGCGCAGCAGCGCCTTGCGCGCGATGTTGCCGCCGGTCGCGCCCTGCTGCATCGCCGCGCCCATCACGACGTCCTCGATCTCCTTCGGATCGACCTTGGCGCGCGCCACCGCCTCGCCGATCGCGTGACCGAGCAAGGTCGCGCCTTCGGTGGCGTTGAGCGCGCCGCGATAGGCCTTGCCGATCGGCGTGCGGGCGGTGGAGACGATAACGGCGTCGGTCATGAACGGGATCCTGTAGTCTGTTGTTGGGTGGATGGAGATGATTTGGGCTGTTGCTGGCGCAGTTCGTGACGCGACAGCTTGCCAACCGGGGTACGCGGCAGCTCGTCGACGAACTCGACCGCCGCCGGCAGTTCGTGTTTGCCAAGCTTGCCGGTGAGGAAGGCGCGCAGCTCGTCGTTCGAGAACGGCTGCTGGCCGTCGCGCAGCTTGATGAAGGCCTTCGCCGCCTCGCCGCGGTAATCGTCGGGAATGCCGATCACGATCACCTCCTGCACGGCGGGATGGGTGTAGATCGCCTGCTCGATCATCTGCGGATAGACGTTGAAGCCGCCGGAGATGATCATGTCCTTCTTGCGGTCGACCAGGTAGAAATAGCCGTCGGCATCCACGTAGCCGATGTCGCCGGTCAGGAAGCGGTCGCCGACGAAGGCCTCGGCGGTCTCCGCCGGCCTGTTCCAGTAGCCCTTGGTGACGTTCGGGCCGCGGATGCGGATTTCGCCGACCTCGCCGACCGGCATCACCCTGGTGGAATCCTCCAGCGACACCACGTCCATCTCGATGCCGGGCAGCATCAGCCCGATCGAGCCCGGCTTCTCCGGTCCGTCCTTCGGGTGGCCGGTGCCGGGCGAGCAGGTCTCGGTCATGCCCCAGCCGCTCTTCAGCTTCATGCCGACGCGGCGCTCGAAGATCTTGGCGACCTCCACCGGCAGCGGCGCGCCGCCGGAGCCGGCGACCACCAGCGAAGACAGATCGCGCTTGTCGAGATCGGGCAGCGAGGCGATCGCGATCCACATCGTCGGCACGCCCGGAAACACCGTCGCGCGCTTGACCTCGATGTCGCGCATCACGGCTTCGACATCGAAGCGCTGATGCAGCGAGATCAGATGGCCGCGCCGGATCACCGACAGCAGCACGACGGTCAGCGCGTAGATGTGAAACAGCGGCAGCACGCAGATCACGCGCTCGATCGCGTTGCGTTCGAGCCGCCCGGGCTTGCCCCAGACGTCGTAGATCGACACCGCCGCGGTGAGATTGCCGTGGCTGAGCATCGCGCCCTTGGGCAGGCCGGTGGTGCCGCCGGTATATTGCAGCAGCGCGACGTCCTCGACATCGACGGCCGGCCATTGCGACGGCTTGGTCACGCCCTCGATGAACTGCCGGTGCGTGATGATCCTGGGATTGTCGGGCAACGCGGTCTGCGGCGTGCCGACCTTGCCCCAATTGTCGTCCTCGCAAACGATCAGACGGTCGAGCAGACCCTTGTCGAGAAACTTCAGCGCGGTCGGCAGCAGCGCCGAGAGATTGCTGGTGACCAGCACGCGCGCGCCGGAATCGGACAGCTTGTGCGACAGCGCGATCTCGCCGTCGAGCGGCGACAAATGCACGACGCGGGCGCCGGCCTTCAGCGCGCCGAAGAAATTGATTGGATGGTCAGGCGAATTGCCGAGGAACAGCGCAACCGACATGCCCTTGCCGTAGCCGGCCCGCATGAAGGCGGCGGCAGCGGTCTCGACCAGGGCTTCCAGCTCGCCGTAGCTGATCGGCCGGTCGCGGAATTCGAGCACCGGGCGGGTGCCGAATTCTGCGGCCGCGGTCGCGAGCAGATCCGGCAGCGTGCCGCGCGTGATCTCGTCGCTCCACTTCACGCCGGGTGGATAATATTGTTCGCCGGGATAGGTCATGAAAGGTCTTGCATCCGTGAGGTGACCCCGCTGCGCGGGCTCCCCTCCCCTTGCGGGGAGGGGTTGGGGGAAGGGGTACCACTCGGGCAGTCCCGATGCGGCCATCCCTCTCCCTCACCCTCCCCCACAAGGGGGGAGGGAACCCTACCAGCGAGTCCGTGGCCAGGAAGCCAATCACGCCGCCTTCGACGCCGCGGCGAGCGAGGCGAAGGTCTTGCCTTCGTCGGCGAGCTTCCGGAGCAACGGCGCCGGCTCCAGCGAGGGATCGTTGGTCTCCTTGGCATAGAAGGCCAGGCGATCGGCGATGTGCTTGAGGCCGACGCTGTCGGCCCAGAACATCGGGCCGCCGCGATAGATCGGCCAGCCATAGCCATAGAGCCAGACCACGTCGATGTCGGACGGACGCGCCGCGATGCCCTCGGCGAGGATCTTCGCGCCCTCGTTGATCATCGGGTACATCATGCGCTCGAGGATCTCGTCGTCGCTGACGACGCGCTTCTTGCGGCCGAGGCGCGCCAGCGTCTCGTCGATCAGCTTCTCGACCTCCGGATCGGGCAACGCCGCGCGCGAGCCCTGCTCATACTTGTAGTAGCCCTTGCCGGTCTTCTGGCCGAAGCGGCCGGCTTCGCACAGCGCGTCCGCGATCTCCGACTTGATGCCGCGGTCCTTGCGCGAGCGCCAGCCGATATCGAGGCCGGCGAGATCGCCCATCGCGAACGGGCCCATCGGCATGCCGAACTTGGTGACGACGGCGTCGACCTGCTGCGGCAGCGCGCCTTCGAACAACAGCTTCTCGGCCTGCTTGCCGCGCTGCGCCAGCATGCGGTTGCCGACGAAGCCGTCGCAGACGCCGACCACGGCCGGCACTTTTGCAATTTTGCGGGCGATCGACACCGCAGTCACCAGCGCATCGGGCGCGGTCTTGTCGGCGCGCACGATCTCGCACAGCTTCATGACGTTGGCCGGCGAGAAGAAGTGCATGCCGAGCACGTCCTGCGGACGCTTGGTCGACTGCGCGATCTCGTCGATGTTGAGATAGGAGGTGTTGGAGGCCAGCACCGCGCCCGGCTTGGCGTACTGGTCGAGCTTGCCGAACACTTCCTTCTTGACTGCCATAGTCTCGAACACGGCCTCGATCACCAGATCGGCGTCGCCGACGTTCTCGATCCCGACGACGCCGTTGATCAGCCCCATGCGCTTGGCGGGCGCGTCCGCCGGGATGCCGCCGCGCGCGGCGGTCGCCTCGTAGTTCTTCTGCATGATTCCCATGCCGCGCTTGAGCTGCTCCTCGCCGGTCTCGATCAGCGTGACCGGAATGCCGGCATTGGCGAACGACATCGCGATGCCGCCGCCCATGGTGCCGGCGCCGAGGATGGCGACGCGCGCGACGTTGCGGCCCTTGGTGCCTTCGGGAACGCCGGCGACCTTGGCCGCCTCGCGCTCGGCGAAGAAGGCGTAGCGCTGCGCCTTCGACTGATCGCCATTCATCAGCTTGAGGAAGCCTTCGCGCTCCTTCTTCAGGCCCTCGTCGAACGGCAGGTCGATCGCGGCGCCGACGGCGTCGGCAGCGGCGAACGGCGCTTCGAGGCCGCGCGACTTCTTGGTCAGCGCGGCGACCGCATTGGTGAAGATCGAACGATCGGCCTTCGCCGCCGCGAGCTTGGAGTCATCATCGCGCAGCTTGCGCAGCGGACGCTTCTCGGCGACCACCTTGCGCGCGAACGCCACGCCGCCCGACGCCGGACCTTCGACGATCTCCTCGATCAGGCCGGCCTTGAGCGCTGCATCGGCGCCGATCGGATCACCGCCGACGATCATCTTGACCGCGAGCTCCGGGCCGACCGCGCGCGGCAGGCGCTGGGTGCCGCCGGCGCCCGGCAGCAGGCCGAGCTTCACCTCGGGCAGGCCGAGCTTGGCGTCCTTGGTGGCGACGCGATAGTGGCAGGCCAGCGCAACCTCGAGGCCGCCGCCGAGCGCCGTGCCGTGGATCGCGGCAACGATCGGCTTCGGCGAGCTTTCCATCAGGCTCAGCACTTCGGCGAGACCGGGCGGCTTCGGCGGCTTGCCGAATTCGGTGATGTCGGCGCCGGCGATGAAGGTACGGCCGGCGCAGGTCAGCACGATGCCCTGCACCTGCGCGTCATCGATCGCGCTCTTCATGCACTCGAAGATGCCGCCGCGCACCGCGGCGCTGAGCGCATTCACGGGCGGGCTGTTAACCGTGACGACGGCAATATTGTCATGACGTTCGAGCTTGACGACTTCACTCACCGGGACTCTCCCTGGATGCTTGTTCTTGAACTTGTGTTGAGTAGCTGCACGACCTGCGTCGAACCGCCGCGATTAGACCAATTTCGCACTGCGAAATTTAATTCCACATCTTGACACGGAGGGTTATTTTGAAGCACGAGCCTTGTCAACGAGCATGACAAGGGTAGGACAAAGGATCGGCAATGAAGCGCGCCGGCAAGAAAGTAGCGACCGATCGCAATTTCGTCGTCGCGCTTTCCCGCGGACTGGACGTTCTGCGCGCATTTCAACCCAATGACGGCCTGCTCGGCAATCAGGAGATTGCAGCCCGCACCAAGTTACCGAAGCCGACCATTTCCCGACTGACATACACACTGACCAAGTTGGGATACCTTACACCTGTACCGAAATTCGAGAAGTACCAGCTCGCGCCGTCGGCGATGGCGCTCGGCTACGCCGCGCTCGCCAATCTCGGCGTTCGGCATTTGTCCGAGCCGTATCGAGAAGAAGTGATGCGCGCGACCGGCGGCGCCGTCGCGGTCGGCGGCCGCGACCGCCACAGCATGATCTATTTCGGGCAGAGCCGGAACGGCCTGGCGCTCGGCGTGCAACTCGACGTCGGCTCGCGGGTGCCGATCGCAACCACAGCGATGGGACGTGCCTATATTTGGGCATTGCCACCCGACGATCGTGCGGCATTATTGCGCGAGCTGCGGGATCACTATGGCAGCCGCTGGGCCAAGATGCGTGACGGCATCGAGCGTTCCGGCGAGACGGTTGCGAAGCATGGCTTCACGATGTCCACCGGCGATTGGCAGAACGACGTCGCCGCGGTCGGTGTTGCGTTGAGACTGAATGATGGGACCGGTCCCTATGCCTTCAATTGCGGCGCGCCGGCATTCCGCTTCACGGAAGACCGATTGCTCAACGACATTGGACCTCGTCTTGTGGCGATGGTAAGAAACATCGAGCAGGCGCTCGGTGGGATAGCGCCGCAATCCAAAAAAGAACAAAGCAAAAAGACCAGAGTAGGAGGGAAAGTTGCACGTTTGGCCGAGGGGATCAGATAGCCTCCATCACGTCCGGCGAAGTCCATCGCAGGGCCGCTCGCACCGCTCGAAGACGGCGGGCGAGACGAGATGACGCAGGCACAGCTCGCGCAGGGGAACGATCCCCTGCTCGCGGTTCGCGACGTCAGCGTCGTGTTCGGCGGCATCATCGCATTGAACGGCGTGTCGTTCGACATGCGCCGTGGACAGATCCTCGGCTTGATCGGCCCGAACGGCGCCGGCAAGACCACGCTGTTCAATTGCCTGTCGCGGCTCTATCAGCCGTCGTCCGGCGACATCCTGATGGAAGGCAAGAGCATCCTGACACGGCCGCCGCACCGGATCGCCGAGATCGGCATCGGCCGCACCTTCCAGAACGTCGCATTGTTTCCCAATCTTTCCGTGATCGACAACGTCCGCGTCGGCGCGCATGCGCGCACCTCGAGCGACATCGTCAGCGACTCGCTGCGCCTCGCCTGGGTTCGCCGCGGCGAGAACGACATGAACAAGAAGGTGCACGACATCCTCGGCTATCTCGATCTCGAGGACGTCGCCCACACCGTGGTTTCGGGACTTCCGTTCGGCACCCAGAAGCGCGTCGAGCTGGCGCGCGCTTTGGCCGCAGATCCGAAGATCCTGCTGCTCGACGAGCCGGCCGGCGGCCTCAATCACGAGGAAGTCTATGTGCTCGGCGACCTGATCCGCAAAATCCGCGATGACCGTAAAATTACGGTGTTGCTGGTCGAGCATCACATGGGTCTCGTGATGTCGATCGCAGACCACGTCGTCGCGCTCAATTTCGGCCGCAAGCTCGCCGAAGGCACGCCGGCCCAGGTCCAGGCCGACCCCGACGTCATCAAGGCCTATCTGGGGAGCAAGGACCAATGACCACGATGCTCAACGTCAAGGACCTGCGCGCCTATTACGGCCAGGTCCAGGCCCTGCACGGCCTCACCTTTTCGCTCAACGAAGGCTCGCTGACCACGCTGCTTGGCGCCAACGGCGCCGGCAAGACCACCACGCTGCGGGCGATCTGCAACATGGTGCGCTCGACCGGCGCGATCGAGTTCGACGGCAAGCCGATCGGAACCCGTTCCACCGAGAACGTGGTCCGCCTCGGCATCGCCCATGTGCCGCAGGGCCGCGGCACCTTCACCAACATGACGGTGGAGGAAAATCTGCAACTCGGCGCCATCAGCCGCTCCGACAAGGGCGCGATCGGCACCGACATCGAGCGGATGTACGAGCACTTCCCGGTGCTCAAGCAGCGCTACACCCAGCAGGCCGGCACGCTGTCCGGCGGCGAGCAGCAGATGCTCGCGGTGGCGCGCGCGCTGATGCTGCGGCCGCGCCTGATGCTGCTCGACGAACCGTCGTTCGGCCTCGCACCACTGATCGTGCGCGACCTGTTCCGGATTCTCGGCAAGATCAATCGCGAAGAGAAGGTGACCATCCTGGTGGTCGAGCAGAATGCGCAGCTCGCGCTCGAGCTCGCCGACCAGGCCTATGTGATCGAAACCGGACGGATCGTGATGTCGGGCAATGCCAAGGACATCGCGAACAATGAAGACGTCCGCAAATCCTATCTCGGCTACTGAGGAGCTGGCACAATGGAGCTTTTTGCCAACCAGGTCCTGGCCGGCATCGCCACCGGCGCGATCTATGCATGCATGGCGCTCGCGGTGGTCATGATCTACCAGGCCATCGACCATCTGAATTTCGCCCAGGGCGAAATGGCGATGTTCTCGACCTTCGTGTCCTGGCAGCTGATGCAATGGGGCGTGCCATATTGGGGCGCCTTTGTGCTCACGGTCGCCTTTTCGTTCGCAGCCGGCATCGTCATCGAGCGGCTGCTGTTCAAGCCGCTGGCGAAGGCGCCGATCCTGACCAACGTCGCCGGGTTCATCGCGCTCTATGCGATCATCAACTCGGTCGCCGGCCTGATCTGGGACTTCACCATCAAGCAATATCCGACGCCGTTCGGCTCCTCGCCGTTCCTCGGCAGCCAGCTGATCTCGACCCACCAGGCCGGCATGATCGGCATCACGCTGCTGATGCTGCTCCTGCTGTTCTTCTTCTTCCGCTTCACCCGGGTCGGTCTTGCGATGCGGGCGGCGGCTTCGCTGCCGGAATCGGCCCGCCTGGTCGGCATCAACACCTCGTGGATGATCGCGCTCGGTTGGGGCATGGCGTCCGCGATCGGCTCGATCGCCGGCATGATGATCGCACCGGTGGTGTTCCTCGAGCCGAACATGATGCTCGGCGTGCTGATCTACGGATTTGCCGCGGCCGTGCTCGGCGGCCTGAGCTCGCCGTTCGGCGCCGTGATGGGCGGCTTCCTGGTCGGCATCTTCGAGAACCTGGTCGGCACCTACATCCCCGGCGTCGGCAATGAGCTGAAACTTCCGATCGCGCTTGCGCTGATCATCGTCGTCCTGGTCGTGAAACCGGCAGGCCTGTTCGGCCGCGCCATCGTCAAGCGAGTTTGATCATGAGCGCCGCTGAAGAAATCGTCACAGAAGCCCCGGCCATCGAGGCCGTGCCAAAGCGCGCGATGACCCTGGGTTACGGCACCTCGCTCGTGGTGCTGGCCGCGCTGATCATCATCCCGCTGTTCGTGAAGAACTTCATCATCTTCCAGATGACGATGCTTCTGATCTACGCGCTCGCGGTGATGGCCCTCAACATCCTGACCGGCGGCAGCGGTCAGTTCTCGCTCGGTCAGAGCGCGTTCTATGCCGTCGGCGCCTATACGTCGGCGATCCTGATGGAGCATGCGGGCATGAACTATGCCCTCACGCTGCCAATCGCCGGCATCGTCTGCTTCGGCTTCGGCTTCCTGTTCGGCCAGCCGGCGCTGCGGCTTTCCGGCGTCTATCTGGCGCTCGCGACCTTTGCGCTTGCCACCGCGATGCCGCAGCTGCTCAAGCTCGGCTATTTCGAGCACTGGACCGGCGGCGTGCAAGGCCTCGTCGTCACCAAGCCGGATGCCCCGTTCGGCCTGCCGATGTCGCAGGACATGTGGCTCTACTACTTCACCCTGGTGGTCTCGATCGCAATCTATGTCGCCTCGGTGAACCTGCTGCGCTCGCGCTCCGGCCGCGCCTTCATGGCGATCCGCGACAACGAGATCGCGGCCTCCGCGATGGGTGTCGACGTCGCGCTGTACAAGACGCTGGCGTTCGGCGTCTCGGCCGGCATCACCGGCGTCGCCGGCGGTCTCGGCGCCATCGCGGTGCAGTTCGTGGCACCCGACGGCTACACCATCCAGCTCGCGATCTCGCTGTTCCTCGGTATGGTGGTCGGCGGCGTCGGCTGGCTGCCGGGCTCGATCGTAGGTTCCGCCTTCATCATCTTCGTGCCCAACATCGCGGAAGGCATTTCCAAGGGCCTCTCCGGCGCTGTGTTCGGCGTGCTGCTGTTCCTCGTCATCTTCCTCGTGCCGCACGGCGCCAGGCAGGTTGCGATCGTTGCCCAGCAGCTGGCCGCGAAGCTCAAGAAAAACTGAAGCATGATCCGGAAAACCGCGACGCGGTTTTCCGGACGGGATCATGCTCACCAAAAGCCTATAGAACCAAACCAGGAGACATTATGCTTTCTACCGTTCGGATCGCCGCGATTTCCGCGGCGATCGTTGCCGCGACGTCCACTGCCGCATTCGCCCAGAAGAAATACGACACCGGCGCGACCGATACCGAGATCAAGGTCGGCAACATCATTCCCTATAGCGGCCCCGCCTCCGCCTATGGCGTGATCGGCAAGACCGAAGAAGCCTACTTCAAGATGATCAACGACCAGGGCGGCATCAACGGCCGCAAGGTCAACTTCATCACCTATGACGATGCCTACTCGCCGCCGAAGGCGGTCGAACAGGTGCGCAAGCTGGTCGAGAGCGACGAGGTGCTGCTGGTGTTCAACCCGCTCGGCACGCCGTCGAACACCGCGATCCAGAAATACCTGAACTCCAAGAAGATCCCGCAGCTGTTCGTCGCCACCGGCGCCACCAAGTGGAACGATCCGAAGAACTTCCCGTGGACCATGGGCTGGCAGCCGAGCTACCAGAGCGAAGCCCAGATCTACGCCAAATGGCTGATGAAGGAGAAGCCCGACGCCAAGGTCGCGATCCTCTATCAGAACGACGATTTCGGCAAAGACTACCTCAAGGGCACCAAGGACGGCTTCGGCGCCAAGGCGGCCACCAGCATCATCATGGAGGAGAGCTACGAGATATCCGAGCCATCAATCGACAGCCACATCGTCAAGATCAAGGCCGCCAATCCGGACGTGCTGCTGATCTACACCACGCCGAA